>MHTL01000001.1:0-4736 GCA_001823095.1 Candidatus Vogelbacteria bacterium RIFOXYD1_FULL_51_18
GCCCTCGCTTTAAAACGGAATTTTTCTGAAAGGGATTCGTCGAGGCCTAACCCTCAAAAGAGTTTATGGATTCAAAAATTTCTTTTCGCAACCGACTAAACTCTGGAGTAAATTTTACCTCTTCGTGCCGTGGTCTGGCAAACGGCACCATAAACTCTTTTGTAAATTTATGATGATTCAAAACCAAAACACGATCCGCCAAGAAAACCGCTTCCTCAATGTCGTGTGTTACATATACGACGGTTTTTTTGTGGGTTGCCCACACATCCAAAAGCCACTGCTGCATTTTATCGCGCGTGTATGCGTCGAGTGCGCCGTATGGCTCGTCCATGAGCAACACTTCGGGATTGTGGGCAAGCGAGCGGGCAATGGCGATTCGCTGAACCTGTCCGCCGGAAAGTTCGGCAGGATATTTGTCTTTCTTGTCCTCAAGCTCCGCAAGTTTCAAATGTTCACGGACAATTTGCACTCGCTCATTTCCGCTTTTATCTCCCAAACCAAAACCGATATTTTCCGAAGCGGTGAACCACGGAAAGACGGCGTAGTGCTGGAAAACCATACCCACATTTTTGGGTACGGCGATTTCGCCGGAAAATGGAATGAAGTGAGCGAGTGCATGGAGAAAAGTTGTCTTGCCGCTACCGGACTTTCCGACGATAGCGACAAATTCGCCCTTGCCCGCTTCAAATTCAATGTCTTTGAGGGCGCAATAGCCATCGTAATGAACCGCTAAATTTTTTACAGCAATATGGCTCATTTTGAAGAAAATTTAATCCACGGAAAAAGTTTTCGAGTGCCGAACACAAACAGTTGGTCAGCTATTGCGCCCAACGCGCCAAGCATAATAAGCGCGGCTATCATTTCGTCAATGCGATACGCCAAATGTGTAATAGATATGCGGTATCCCAAGCCGCTTGACGCTCCGGCTAATTCTGAAACGAAAACCATAATAAACGCGATAGCGATTCCTGTGCGGACACCTGCAATAATGAATGGCAAGGCGGCTGGAAATATTACTTCACGAAAGATTTTCATGGACGAAGCTGTGAGTAATTTCGCGCCCCATAAAAACGCTTGTGGTATTTGTCGCGCGCCGATATGTGTATTTATCCAAACCGGAAAGAAAACAGCAAAAGCGATTGAGAAAATCTTCGCGCCGTCGTCTATACCGAACCACACAATAACAAGCGGAATAATCGCTACCGGCGGTAGAGGACGTAAGATTTGGATAATCGGAGAGAGCGCATTAGCAAAAGATTTCATCCGTCCAGTGAGTAGACCGATAAATATGCCGACAGCAGAACCCACAAACAGCCCGGCGACTATCCGCCATAAACTGGCGCGGAGATCTGAAAACAAAGTTCCCGCCGTTATCATTCCCCAAAGCGCAACGGCAACTTTTGACGGTGGCGGAAAAAGTGCAGGACTAACAAAACCGCTACGAGAGATTATTTCCCATAGTACGAGAGTGAGAACAATGGGTAAGGTAAACCATAAAAATCTTTTCATAGGTAATCATAGTTCGACGGCAGAGGGCGCAACTTTTTTGAGCGGTGCTTCAAAAATAAATCCGCGGAAATTTGACGTGGCGGTTTCTTTTGGCACCTTTCCAGTATCTTTCGCCCACTGCGCTTCTTTTTCCATAGTCGGTACTAATTTGTTGTCCAAGCCAAGTCGCAATGTAAAAGTAGGCCAAATGCTTCGCAAAGTTTCTTTGTCTAATTTTGTGAACGAAGAAACAATGTTTATCGCTTCTTCGGGATTGCTCTTGATAAATGATTCAGATTTTTTCAATGCTCGCAAAAACTTTTCAGCAGTTTTCTCGTTTTGGGAAATCCAGTCGGTTTTTCCAACGAGAATGATAATCTCAGAATACAAATCGTCGCTCTTGATACTAAAAACTTTGTCCGCCCCTGTTTGCTGGATCGCAAAATGGGCAAATGGCTCATATATTGCGATTCCATCCACACTCCCATTTGCGAGCGCAATCGGCATATCTTGCGGTTGCATACTCACAATTTCATATTGTGATGGTTTGATGTTGTACTTCTTGAAAAAATCAACTGTGAAAAATTCCGGGCCTCCACCGACGGAAGTGGCGATTTTCCTCTTTTTTGAGAAATACGTTTGTGCGTCAAATGTATCTCCTTCTTTTCTCAAAATCATTGGAAAACCACCGGCGGTTTCGTTCACCTCCGTTAGTATTGAAAGTTTTTCGCTGTTTAGAGTTGCGAGTGTTACTGGAAATTCTGCTGGTGTCACCAAGTCCAAAGAGCCGCCAATGAGAGCTTGCAAGGCTAATTTACCACTAGTAAATTCTTTAACTTCAACTTTTATACCTTCTTCCTCGAAAAAGTTTTTATCAACAGCAACTTTTACCAAACCGATCGCTGGTGCGGTTTGGAGTCCTAACCTTACTGTCGTAAGTTCTTTCGGCTCTTGTTTTTGCCAAAGCAAGAAACCGCCGATTACTACAATAACGACAACAAGCCACAAAAGATTTTTTGAAATGTTTGTCATAAATTTTTCGTTAGTTAGTATTAAAAGTTTTGCCTCGACGAATCCCTTTCAGAAAAATTCCGTTTTAAAGCGAGGGCGTGGCGGAATTCCTCCCCCCAACCCCCTCCTTCCGCCGCGCCCGAGCGAAGCGGTCAGAAACTCTGCTCAAAATGTGTTCGCGCTAGGTTCAGAATATCCCATTGCTTCGTTCTCACTGCGTTCAAGCTACGCAGTGCACGCACAAAAAATTAACCCCCATCCGCGGCGGCGGATGGGGGTGGCGGGAGAAATTCTCTACCATTCTTCTTCAGCATCTAATGATCGGTGAATACTATCTGCCGGGTAGGAGACAAAGTTATCGCGGCACACTCGGCAAGACCCATCCTCATTTTTGCAGATGCAGCCTAGTTGTTCCAATGTATCCAGATGGGCCTGCTGATATGCAAAGTAGGGTAAACTATAACCCCTTCTCTTTACCAGAGCGCCAGCATCTTCATTGATATCATCCAGTGTGAACTGTGTAATATCAAGGTTTGAGAGAATAACCATCTCAAACAAGTTACGAGCCTCTTCCTCATATGTTTGGACTGCTTTCTTCACCATGGTCCTTCTCCTTCTTCAAAGATCAATCGTGTATTCAACGTTAAACTACATGTGCCTATTTGTCAAATGAGCTATTCGTTGCTAAATTATAGGCATGTTTCAGGAATTTTTTCTCAAATCAATGCTCAAACGGCAGGGGATGCCGGAGGAGCAGGTTGACGCAATGCTTGGAATAGTGGCCAAGAACCCTGCGCTCTTCCAAACCATCGCGGCAGAGGTGAAAGAGAAAATGGACGCCGGAGCGGAGCAGTCGCGCGCCATGATGGAGGTTCTGCGAGCGCACGAGGAAGAACTGCGAATTCTCAAAGAGGGCCATTGATTTAAAGTTTATCTTAAGATAGACTTGAAGCATGGCTAAAAACCAAAAAATTATCGGGCTTAAAGAACTGCGGGAAAATACTGAAAATTACATTTCCGCAGTTGGCAAAGGGAAGTCATTTATCGTTGTACGCCGTTCCAAACCGATATTTAAGGTTGTGCCGGTGGATGAATGGGGTGACGAGGGAATATGGGAGACGATCATTGATTTTACAAGAATCCGTAAAGGTGGAGTACCCCTTGATGAGCTGATCAAAAAGCTCTAACTTGATGGTATGGATAGACTTTCGAAGGCTTTGGATAAAATGCCGGATAGAGACCGACAGAGGATTAAAGTTACATTGATCCGCTTGAGTCAAGGAGAGATGAAAGGACTTGATATTAGAAAGTTGAAAGGTGTTGAAAATCTCTTCCGATTGCGCGTTGGCGCTTACCGAATAATTTTTGAATATCAACCCGGCACGTCGCCACGAGCGCTTAGCATAAGTAGCCGCAACGATAACACCTATAATTTTTAGCAATTACTATGTCATTAAGCATTGGTATTGTCGGGCTCCCAAATGTGGGCAAGAGCACGCTCTTTAATGCGTTGACACAAAAGCGCGTTCCTGCCGAGAACTACCCCTTCTGCACCATTGACCCTTCCGTGGGTGTGGTAGCGGTACCTGACCCCCGTGTTGACACGCTTGCAGACTTCTCTCACTCGGCAAAGCGCATCCCCGCGGCAATAGAGTTTGTAGATATTGCAGGATTAGTGAAGGGGGCCTCGGAGGGAGAGGGGCTCGGCAATAAATTTCTCTCCCACATTAGGGAGGTGGATGCGATTGCCGAGGTAGTGCGCGTCTTTAATGACCCCGATGTGATACATGTGAGCAATAAGCCCGACCCGCGCGCAGATGTGGAGACCATCAATTTGGAGCTTATTCTTGCCGATATGCAGACGGTGGAAAAACGCCTCGACTCTGTAGCGCGCGAGCTTAAGCGCGGCGAGAAGAGCGCCATGGTAGAGCACGCAGCACTTGAAAAGATGCGTGCGGCGCTGGAGGCGGGAAAGCTCGCGCGCGAGGCGGCGCTCAATGATACTGAAATGCTGCACATCAAAAGTCTCCAGCTCCTCACCATGAAGCCCATCCTCTACGTGTTTAACCATAAGGCGGGAGCCGCGGATGCCGACATGAGCGCGCTCCTGCAATTTTTTTCTGCAACAGGCGCAAACGTTGTGCATGTGGACGCGCGCATTGAGTCCGAACTTTCTGAACTTGCTCCCGAGGAGAAGGGGAGCTTTCGCGCGGAGCTTGGTGTGAAAGACGACGGGA
>MHTL01000001.1:4757-17735 GCA_001823095.1 Candidatus Vogelbacteria bacterium RIFOXYD1_FULL_51_18
GCTACCGGATGCTCGGACTGATTACCTTCTTCACCACTGGTTCTGATGAGACCCGCGGCTGGACTATAAAAACAGGGAGTGCCGCGCCCGAGGCGGGCGCGGCCATTCATATGGACTTTAAGGAAAAGTTCATCCGTGCCGAGGTGATCTTTTGGGAGAACCTGCTCACAGCGGGGTCCTATGCACATGCGCGCGAGCGCGGCCTCTTGCGCACCGAGGGCAAGGACTATATCGTCAAGGACGGCGACGTGATTGAATTTAAGATATAATTGTTGCATAATGAGGATTATTGGATAAGATTCTCATGTATGAACACAACAATAATTCTCAAATGGGCGTTGGTTGCAGGCATTGTCGTCGTCCTCAACTTTTTTTTCAATTACTCAATCTTTCTCGTCTATAAGGCGCCACAGCGGGAAAAGTTCTGCCCGCAGGAACAGGTGAACATCATGCCAACCACACAAGAGGAGTGTGTTGCCAAGGGCGGCTCGTGGAACGTGGGAGGCGAAGTCCCCGCAAAACCCGTACCCACAGCAGCACAGCTTGAGCGTGCCACCTGGTGCGATGTTACTTTTACCTGCCAAAAAGAATTCAACGAGGCGCAGAAGCTCTACAACCGCAATGTGTTTGTCTCGCTCGTGGTACTCGGCGCAATCTCGCTGATTGTGAGCTTCTTTATCTCGCACCTTACCGCTGTCTCCCTCGGCCTCTCCCTCGGCGGCGTGCTCTCGCTCATTGTGGGCCCCGTGCGCTATTGGAACGATATGGACGATTATTTGCGCGTGATTGTGCTTGGCATTGCGCTTGTTGCGCTCATCTGGCTCGGGGTAAAAAAAATTAAGGAATAGACTCTTGAATGGAAAAGTACGACCACAAAAAGATAGAGCAAAAGTGGCGAGAGCGTTGGGAGCAGGCGAATATCTACAAGACGGATGAGGGGCAAGGTCAGGATAAAAGGAAGTGTTACGTGCTGGACATGTTCCCGTACCCCTCTGGCGACGGGCTTCATGTGGGGCATCCCAAGGGCTACATTGCCACTGACATCTACTCACGCTTCAAAAAGATGAATGGGTTTTCCGTGCTCCACCCTATGGGCTGGGACGCTTTCGGCCTGCCGGCCGAGAACTACGCCATCAAAAACAAGGTGCACCCGCGCGTGGCGGTCTCAAAAAATATCGCGCGCTTCAAGGAGCAGTTGGGGAGACTTGGCTTTAACTATGATTGGAGCCGTGAGATCAACACTACCGATCCCGCCTATTACAAATGGACGCAGTGGATATTCCTCAAGCTCTTGGAAAAGGGGCTTGCCTACGAGAGCCACGAGCCCATCAACTGGTGCCCCTCCTGCCAGACGGGACTTGCTAATGAGGACTTGGAGAACGGGCGTTGTGAGCGTTGCGGGAGCGCGGTGGAAAAGCGCCCCATGCGCCAGTGGATGCTCAAGATTACCGACTACGCCGAGCGGCTCCTTAAAGATCTTGATGAGCTTGAGTGGCCGGAGAGTATCAAAGAAAGTCAGCGGAATTGGATCGGTAGAAGCACTGGATCAGAAATCAAATTTCTAATCAAGCACTTCTCGCGGAATAACGCGGAATTGACGCAGAAAATCGCGGAAGAAAGTCAGCGTAATAAGATCAATGTATTTACCACTCGTCCAGACACGCTCTTTGGAGTGACTTTTATGGCGATCTCTCCAGAGCTTGCACAAAAATGGTTGAATGTGAGCTGGCTGCCAAGTGAAGAGGTAAAAAAATATATTGGAGATACTCTTACAACTCGCGCAACGCAGAGCGTTAAAGACAATCCGGAAAAGACGGGCATCTTTAGCGGCGTGTATGCAACAAACCCTGCAAACCAAGAAGACATCCCTGTGTGGGTGGTCAACTATGTGCTTGGTGATGTGGGTACCGGCGCTATTATGGCCGTCCCCGCGCATGACGAACGCGACTACGAGTTTGCCAAAAAATTTAAACTCCCAATTGTTGAAGTAATACAAGGCGGGGATGTGAGCAAGGGAGCGTATATAGGAGAAGGAGTCCTTATTAATTCCAGCCAATTTGACAAACTTCCAAGCGAGAAGGCAAAGAAAAAGATTACCGAGTTTGTGGGAGGAGAAATGGCCACCACCTACCGCCTCAAAGATTGGGTGTTTTCGCGCCAGCGCTACTGGGGTGAGCCGATACCAGTGATTCATTGTGATAGATGCAACGTTGTTCCCGTTCCTGAAAAAGATTTACCTGTCATGCTTCCCGAGGTGGAGCGCTACGAGCCTACGGGGACAGGGGAGTCGCCGCTTGCGGCAATCTCTGAATGGGTCAATACCACCTGTCCCACATGCGGCGGTCCCGCTAAGCGTGAGACCAACACCATGCCCCAGTGGGCCGGCTCATCATGGTATTACATCGCGTATTGCATAAGCGAAAGTCTCAATCCGTCGGCTGGCGGACAAGTTTCAATTCCAATTTCGGGACAAATCTCAAAACCAGAATTCAGAAATAACATTACACGCTGGTTGCCCGTAGACATGTATGTGGGCGGCACCGAGCATGCAACGCGCCACCTCATCTATGCGCGCTTTTGGCACAAGTTCCTCTTTGATATTGGCGTGGTCTCCACTCCAGAACCTTTTGCGCGACTTAAGAATCAGGGGCTCATTATGGGCGAGGACGGGCGCAAGATGGGCAAACGCTATGGCAATGTTATTAATCCCGACGACGTAGTGGAGAAATTCGGCGCCGATACGCTCCGGGTTTATGAGATGTTCATGGGGCCCTTTGAGGAGGGGCAGGCATGGAGCGCCGACAACATGGTCGGCTCACGCCGCTTTTTAGAGAAAGTATGGCGCATTGCTGAAAGAATGAAGGAAGTGAGACTCGCCGCGGCGAGTCTCACTTCCGGAGCAGATGTTCTGCGCATGCTTCATCAGACAATTAAAAAAGTCACTGACGATATTGAGAATTTTAAATTCAATACAGCCATTTCGCAGATGATGATTGCCGCAAGCGCTATGGAAACGAGCGGCATCTCCCGTGACGATTTCAAATACTTTCTCATCATCTTCTCTCCCTTTGCCCCGCACCTCGCGCAGGAACTCTGGGAAAATTTGGGTGAGCACGGCTTTATCTACAAATCTGCGTGGCCGCAGGCCGACGAGACGCTCGCTATGAAGACAGTCATCCGTGTTGCCATTCAAATCAACGGCAAGGTCCGGGATGAGATGGAGGTGTCGGCGGGAATTACGGAGGCCGAGATCATTCCCCTTGCGCTTGCGCGGGAAAAAGTTAAGCTGTGGATAAGTGGCAAGACCACCCCGAAAGTTCTTTATGTCAAGGGGTCATTGGTCAGTATTGTCGTGACTTGACCGACATTTAAAGAAGTGGTACATTATTACTATGAAAGCAAAAGAGACTGGCAAAAAGAGCGCGGCAAAAGCATTGGTCGTGAACCCGAAGGATACGGTCAAGGCGCTCCTGACTGCGCTTCCCGCCCGTGCCCAGGATGTGATTAGGCAGCGTTACGGCCTCGGCAAATCGTCCGAGCGGGCGACGCTTGAGGCCATCGGAGACGTGTATGGCATTACCCGCGAGCGCGTCCGCCAGATAGAGAATTTTGCGCTCAAGACGATACGCAAGTCTCCGGCCTACACGGCGGCACAGTACGCCTTTGATGGATTGGAAGAGGCGCTGGTGAATTACGGCGGGATTGTGCATGAGGGAAAGTTTTTGGCCCACCTCTCGGCAGATAAGGGAGTTCAGAACGCGGCGCATTTCCTCCTCGTGCTCGGGGATCGCTTTGAAAAACTGCGCGAGGATGACGAATTCCACCATCGTTGGACGGTGGACAAGAAGCTTGGCGACAAAGTCCACACCGCTCTGCGCAAGCTCTGCTCCGGTGTAAAAGAGGCCGACCTCATCAAGGAGGAAATCCTCATTTCGCAATTCCTCAAAGATGTCAAAGACATTGTCCGCGATTCTGACAATCCCGAACTTGCCCGGCGCTGGCTGGAGCTCTCCAAACAACTTTCAAAAAATCCGCTGGGCGAGTGGGGCCTTTCTAAATCTCCCAACGTGAAGCTGCGCGGAATGCGCGACTACGCATACTTGGTTATCCGCAACAACGAGGAGCCGATGCACTTTAGCAAGGTGACGGAAAAAATTCGCGAGCTCTTCAGCAAACGCGCGCATACGGCAACTTGCCACAATGAGCTGATTAAGGACGACCGCTTCATCCTCGTGGGTCGCGGACTCTATGCTTTGCGCGAATGGGGCTACCGCGAGGGGATAGTACGCGACATCATTGAGGAGATTCTCAAACAGCGCGGGCCACTCATGCGCGAGGATATTGTCAGTGGTGTGCTCAAGGAGCGCATGGTGAAGCACAATACCATTATTGTTAATCTGCAGAATTCGCACTTTTTCAAGCGGCTCACTGATGGCCGTTACGCGCTCGTATAGTATACTGGAGAGATGGAGGCATACTTCTTTTTCAATCTTAACCGTTTTTTTATACTGGTACTGCCCTACGCGTGGTACTGGTTTCCACCGGCGCTTGCGCTTATTCTCTGGCACAGCTACCGCTACTACACGTTGCAAAAATATCTGGCGGAAACCAAATGGATAACGCTGGAGATCAAAATTCCCCGCGAGGTGACCAAATCGCCGCAGGCAATGGAGCTTGCGCTCGCGGCATTCCATCAGACGCGCGACCTGACCTGGTACCAGCGCACCTTTACCGGCTATGTGCGCCCGTGGTTCTCTCTCGAGATGGTTTCCATTGGCGGCGTTGTGCATTTTTTTGTGCATACACCCGCATTCTTTAAAAATGTGATTGAATCGTCTATCTACGCGCAGTATCCGGAAGTTGAGATTTATGAGACGGAGGATTATGTGCATGATGTGCCAATGAACGCTGGCCAGCCGGACTCTGATTGGGATCTCTGGGGAGCAACGTTGGAGCTCACCAAGGCAGACCCATACCCGATAAAAACCTACATTGACTACGGACTGGATAAAGACCCAAAGGAGGAGTTTAAGAATGACCCTTTAGCGACTCTCATTGAGCTCTTGGGGTCGCTCAAGCAGGGCGAGCGCTTTTGGGCACAGGTCCTTGTTCAGGCAACGAGGAAACGTTTCCCGAAGACGGATGGACCCAAGAGCGTCTGGGCAATAGTCAAACACCTCGTCGGATTCAGAGAGAAGCAAGACTGGCAGGATGAGGGGAAGGCGCTCATCAACAAGCTTATGAAGCGCGACGAGAAGCCCAAGCTGGGCGAGTTTAAATTTACGATGCCCTCCAGCGTGGAGGATACCGCGTCAAAGGCAATTGCGCGGAGCATTTCCAAACAAGGCTATGATTGCGGAATCCGCTTGGTGTATACCGCGCGGCGAGACGCCTTTAATCCGTCCCGGATTGTGGGAGGACTTGCCGCATTCAAACAATTCTCATCACTTGACCTCAACGGCTTCAAGCCAAAAAAAACCACCAAAGCTTTTAATTATCCCTGGCAGGACCCATGGGGGTGGCGCGAACTCAAGCTCAAAAAGAGGATATTGCGCGCCTATCGCGAGCGCGGATGGTTTTACAGCCCTTATAAAATACTCCCCTTTGTGCTCAATACCGAGGAGCTGGCGACTATCTTTCACTTTCCCGGCAGTTCAGTAGAGACGCCGACCTTCGGCCGTATTGAGAGTCGTCGCGGTGAGCCGCCTCCAAATTTGCCGCTCTAGACTCGATGAAATTCGCCATACTTAAAAAGCGCTTCCTCCGGACACTACCGCAAAATATCCACCCCCACGTGCCGTACTGGGTTGCTAGCTCTATTTGCGCATTGCTTCTCTATATGACGCTTTTTGCGCCGCCGGTTGATTTTCCTCTCAAGGGGACCATCCGCATTGAAGATGGCATGTCAGTTGAAGCAATAGCAAAAGGCCTTAAGGAGCGGGCAGTCATCCGTTCAACGTTTGTCTTCACTGCCCTCGCGCGTCTTACGGGGAGCGCCGATAACCTCGTTGCCGGGCAGTACCGCTTTGACCGCACCTACTCGGTGTTTACAGTTCTCTCTCGGATTGCAAAAGGAGTGTACGGCTTTCACATGGTAAAAATTGTCCTCCCGGAAGGGGCGACGAACACCGAGATAGCCATCCTGGTGGCATCTAAGCTTGAGGGTTTTGACAAAAAATACTTCCTTGAAATCGTGAAAGATAAGGAAGGTTATCTCTTTCCCGATACCTATTCCTTTACTCCGGTGGCAACCTACGAGGATGTGGTTAAGAAGATTGAACAAAACTTCCAGCGCCAGGTCGGCCCCTATGAGATAGTCGCTGTGGCAAAGGGGCATACCCTGCATGAGATACTCACCATGGCCTCGCTCATTGAAGAGGAGGCGCGAAAAACGGAAGACCGAAAGATGATCGCAGGCATCCTCTGGAATCGCATTGAGCAGGGGATGCCCCTGCAGGTGGATGCGGTCTTTCCCTATATCGTGGGGAGAAACACTTATGAGGTAACTAAGACTGACTTGAAAAACACTTCGCTCTACAACACCTACCTGCACAAAGGGCTCCCGCCTGGCCCTATTTCAAACCCAGGCAAAGATGCAATTGATGCGGCGCTCAATCCGACTAAGAATGATTACCTTTACTATCTTTCTGACCGGAAGGGGAGCATGCATTACGCTAAAACATTTGAGGAGCACAAGGAAAACCGCCGCAAGTACCTCAATTCATGAAGAAGCACCCGCTCGCCTTTATTGACCTGGAGACCACAGGACTCAACCCTGACACGCACGAGATCATAGAGATTGGCTGCCTGGTGGTGCGCCAACCATTGACCGTGGGGGGAAATTTTGAAGTAGTTGACGAGCTGGACATCAAGGTCAAGCCGCGACATTTGGAAACCGCTGACCCGGAGGCCTTGCGTATCAACGGATACAATGATGCTGGCTGGCTCTTTGCCGCAGAGCTCCCGCAAGCGCTTGCCGTGCTCGCGCAGAAGACGGAAGGGGCCATGATGGTTGCGCAGAATGTAACCTTTGACTGGTCCTTTCTCCACAGGACTTTTGCGGAAACTAAGATAGAAAATAAAATGTATTTTCCAAAAATTGACCTCATCTCACTCGCATTTGGCAAGCTCTATAACGACCCGCGTGTGGAGCGCTACAATCTGCGAGAACTCGCTCGCTTTTTTGAAGTGCCCAACGAGAAGGCGCACTCGGCAATGAGCGACACGAAGACGGCCTTTGAAATCTATAAAAAATTGATTACGCTCCCCTAATATGCCCAAGGTGTATGTGGGAATGAGCGGAGGAGTGGACTCCTCGGTTGCGGCCGCGCTTCTGAAGGGAAAAGGATACGACATCATCGGCGTTTTCATCCGCGCCTACAATCTCTGTGATTGGCAGGAGGAGCGCCGTTGTGCGCTCCGTGCGGCCGCGCACCTGGGAATCCCGCTTGAGACGCTTGACCTCTCGCGCGAGTACGAGTGCGAGGTGGTTGAGCGGATGCTCCGCGAGTACAAGCGCGGCCGCACGCCCAACCCCGACATTTGGTGCAATCGCGCAATTAAATTTGGCGCCTTGTGGGACTATGCTCGCGCGCAAGGAGCGCAGTACATTGCGACGGGACACTATGCGGAGAATTGTGATGGGGAACTACTCATGAGCGCCGATGCCGAGAAAGACCAAACTTATTTTCTCTGGACGCTTACCAGAGATGACCTTGCACACGTGCTCTTCCCGGTAGGCGCAATGACAAAACAGGAAGTGAGAGAAAAAGCGCGTGAGCTTGGGCTCCCCAATGCGCAAAAGAAAGACAGCCAAGGGGTCTGCTTTATCGGTGAGATGGATGTGAAGGATTTTTTGGCGTCCCGCATTGCCGTAGAGGAGGGGAGAGTGCTGGATGAAAGAGGGCGCGTGGTTGGCACGCATCCCGGAGCGCTTCTCTTTACGCTCGGCGAGCGGCGCGGCTTTACGGTGACGGAAAAATCTCCGCACGACGAGCCGTTCTATGTTATTACAAAAGATATGAGCGCAAATACCATCACTGTTTCCCCAACGCCGCTTATGTCCCGTGGTGCGGCCAAAGAAATTAATTTGGAGGAAACAAGCTGGGTAAACGCTCCGCCGGAGATAGGAAAAACATATTATGCCCGTCTGCGTCATCGTGCTTTGCTTATTTCCTCCAATGTCCGACACCGAGTGTCGGACACACTCCTTACGTTTTCGGAACCGGTCCTCGCCGCTCCCGGCCAGTCCTGCGTACTCTATGACGGCTCGGTGTGCCTCGGCGGAGGGATTATCACCTAAAAGCCCTTATTTGTGCAACATGAGATGTTGAACATTTTAGATTTTTTGTAATAAAAATGGCTCAATGTACGACATCGGATGTTGAACACAGAGCCATTGTAAATGAGAGAACTACCCACTCATAATCTCTTGCACGGATCTTATGTCAATTTTATTCGGCAACCGAGGCAGGCTTTGGGGTTACTACACCGCGACGGATAATTGGTATGACGTTTTCTTCTTTTCCTTCAGATATGCGGCAGTAGTCAATCAATGCAGTTGCCAGTTGGATTAAGGCATCCCGATCATACTGAGGCGCCGCTTGTTCCCCATAAAAGATCAGCGCCTTGCCGTTGAGGTAGCTTTCAAAGAGTTTATCCCGCGCTCGTTTCTCATCCTCATCCAAGGACCCGTCAATGGGAAATTTGAACAGCAGCAGTCCGAACTTGAGCATCAATTCCGCAATGAGATTTCTGACGAACCAATGGTAACTGGGCTTCGTAATTTTCATAAGTTGCTGGAAATAACATTGCAGAGTCCGATCGACAAGCTCGTGGTTGAGGCTACCAAGAGTATCAAGGAATTTGCTGGCGTTGCGCCACTCAACATCTTCTTTTACTGTCCCTCCTTTTTTCATTGGAGCATCAGGAGCGTCCCACAGTATCTCTTCTCGCAGTTGCTCGGTGGTGAGCCTCGGTCGTTTAGCAGCCAGGTCAGCCGCTTTTATTTGGTCAGCCGGCTGTGCTAACTCGCTAATAACCTTGGCTTTGGAGATTGAAAGTTTGCCAGCCTCCATAGATGTCTGAACCTCGTGGGGAAGTTCGAGTAATGCCAACCGGTCACGGACGAAAGTGCCGGATTTACCAATCGCATGTCCAACCATATCTTCCAGAGTATCGCTAGCGTAACCACTCCAGCACCTCTGGTGCGCCATCAGCGCCCGAATGCCCTTAGCCTCTTCAATGGGCGTGAGATCCTGCCGCTGGATGTTTTCTGTCAGCGCGAGTATCAGAGGTTCAATTCCATCGGCTTCAGCAATGCAGACTGGCACCTCTTTGCAACCAGCTTGCCGTGCGGCAAGTAGACGCCGCTTGCCAACAAGTAATTCATACTTTTCATACGACTTCTGCCGTCTGTCCGGATTGCCCGAATGCTGTGCGATTCTGCGAACTATTATTGGTTCGATGACCCCTTCTTGACATATTGACTTTACCAGCTCCTTCATACTTGGCAGGTCAATCGTCTCTCGAATCGCTGTTTTTATCAGTATCGCTGCACAGGGAACGTATCGGAACGACATCGCCAGTTTTTTCTTAAGCATGACTACCTCCTGAAAGGATTTGATCCGTGTGTTAAAGACCTTGCAGTTATACTGCATCTAGTCTTTGTATAGCATAAAATTGCCCTATGCGCAATAAACTTCGCGCGGGGGATTTTCTGTATTACAATAAGCTTTATGGAAGCCCCGCGGGGAGAGACAGGGGAAGGGCAAGTGGATTATGCGCATGACGCGCGCTATGTGCGTGATTTGCGGGCATGGAATGAGGCTCAACTTGCGGTGATGTTCAGCGAGCGCTACCAGGAGGATGTTGCTGCACGGTTAGGGAAGCCGAGGCGGGAGTTGACGGAAGATGACATTGTGGACGATTGGGCCAGGCAGGGGAGCGAGCAATTCCGCAGAGAGCACGGCAACGACCCTGCCTTTTACCGCTTGCGTGGCGCGGCGTAATCCACCACGGAGCTTGCGTGGATAGATGAGGGGAGTACAATGAAAAAAAGCTCGTTAAGGAGGATGAAAGCATGGTAGCCACAAGAGTAGTTACTGACTGGGGAAAACTACACGACATGCAGTTTTGCGAAATGAGGGCGCCGTGGCACGTCACAGAGACAAGATGCGAGCTAGAGCATGAACCGAGTCAAGAAGAACTCATGCGGCACTATTGTTTCTGCGGCCATTCGCGCTGTTTTATCAGCGAGCACCGTAATGACCCTGCTTTTCAGAAGGAGATCGAAATGCCAGATCAGGAATTCTGCACTAACTCTGCGCCAGTAGCCGTCTAAGACATACAGATCCTCCGCGAAGCGTAGAGGGCCTCCACTGTTACGGAGACCCTCTGTTTTTTTATCCGCGCTTCTGTTACCATTTCTTAATGGATTCAAAGGAAATACGGAGGCGCTTCCTCGCTTTTTTTGAAAAACGCGGACATACGATGCTGCCGTCCGCGCCGCTCGTCCCCGAGAACGACCCCTCGGCGCTCTTTATCACCGCTGGCATGCAGCCCCTGGCGCCCTTCCTTATGGGGAATCCTCATCCGGGAGGGAGACGCCTCGCCAATGTGCAGAAGTGTGTGCGCACCCAAGACATTGAGAGTGTGGGCGATGCGACGCACGACACTTTTTTTGAGATGCTCGGCAACTGGTCTCTTGGTGACTATTTTAAAGAAGAGGCAATACGCTGGAGCTACGAACTCCTCACTTCTACGGATGAGGGTTTTGGTTTAGATTCTAGGCGCCTTTATATTACATGCTTTGCGGGAGATGAGAATGCTCCTCGAGATGAGGAATCGGCTTGTGTATGGCGCTCGCTCGGCATCCCCGAGAACCGCATCTACTATCTTCCTGTCGAGAATAATTGGTGGAGCCCGGGAGAGAACGGCCCTTGCGGGCCCGATACCGAAATGTTTTACGACATCACCCCCGCGGGACTCGGTGAGCTCACGCACGAACAATTCCTCTGGGCGGACGACAGCCAGCAGACGGTGGAAATCTGGAATGATGTTTTTATAGAGTATGAAAAGCGCGCGGGGAAAGTTGTAGGAAAGCTTGCGCAGAAAAACGTAGACACCGGTGCGGGGCTGGAACGTCTCGCTATGGTGTTGCAGAAGAAAGACAACATTTTTGATGCCGACCTCTTTGCGCCTATTATGGCCGAGTTGCCAGCAGGAGATGGACGTAATGCTTCTGTTCGTGCGCGGCGCATTGTTGCCGACCACGTCCGCACGAGCGTCTTTATTGCGACAGACGGTGTGAGCCCATCAAACACGAGCCAGGGATATGTCTTACGCCGTCTCCTGCGCCGCGCAGTGCGCTTTGCCGATTTGCTTGGCATGCCACCACTCTCCCTCGCGCGCATCGCGGGCTGTGTGCCCCATGCGTATGCGGACATATACCCGGAGCTGGAAACATCACAGGGCGCAGTGCAGGAGCTGTTTGAGAAGGAAGAAACACTGTTTAGGAAAACCTTACACCGCGGCATGAGGGAATTTAAAAAACTCTCCCATGCTAACATTTCTGGCCATGACGCCTTCCTTCTCTTTTCCAGTTACGGATTTCCCTTTGAATTGACGGCTGAACTTGCGCGCGAGCACGAGATTGCCGTAGATGAGGCAGGATTCCGCGAGGAACTCGCGAAGCATCAAGAGCTCTCGCGCGCGAGCACGGAGGGGAAGTTCAAGGGCGGCCTTGCGGGGGGGTCGGAGAAGGAGCTGAAATATCACACGGCAACCCACCTCCTGCACCAGGCGCTCGCCGACGTGCTGGGCGAGAGTGTGCGGCAGATGGGCAGCAACATTAACGCCGAGCGCCTGCGTTTTGACTTTGCGCACGAGAGCAAGCTCACCGATGAGGAGAAGCAAAAAGTGGAAGAAATTGTAAACGAGAAGATACGCGAGAACTTGCCGGTGCAGAGCGTCATTCTCTTAAGAGAGGAAGCGGAGAAAACCGGCGCGCGGCACTTTTTCAAAGAGAAGTACGGAGATACGGTCACGCTCTACTACATCGGGCCCGATCTCGCGCACGCCTACTCAAAAGAGTTCTGCGGAGGCCCGCACGCCTCGCGCACTGGCGAGCTCGGCACCCTCCGTATCGTTAAGGAAGAGGCTGTCTCCGCCGGTCTCCGCCGCATCAAAGCGGTACTTGAATGATCGGAATTTCAAAGATTTTTTCTGATAAGATGACTACTAATAAATTCACGATCGTGATTAAATTAGTACAATGGAAAGAAAGCAAAAAAAAGAAACACAACGACGAGGGAGGCCCGAACTACTCGGAGATGTAAGCGGTGTTATATTGAGCATCGTCAGTCTTGCAGGAATCATCGCACTTGCCGCGCTCGCTCCCAATGCAATGAGGTTACTTAAGTACACTCCTCTTTTTAGGCACCAGAGGCGCTACTATGTGAATACGGTTATTGAGCGGTGCATCCAGCGAGGCCTTATGAAGCGAGAACAAAAAGAGGGGATCGGTACCGTTCTGCGCCTTACGCCAAAAGGAGAGGCACTCCTTACCCGTTATCAATTTGATAACTTTACTATGCCAAAGCCGAGGCGTTGGGATAAAAAGTACCGTATTATTGTTTTTGATATCAAGGAGACAAAACGCTTTGTGCGGGATTCATTGCGAACATGGCTTGAGCGACTGGGATTTATCCAGCTGCAGCGGAGTGTGTGGGTATATCCATATGAATGCCAAGAAATAGTAACGCTCCTTAAGGCGCATATGCATGTGGGGAAGGATGTACTGTATATCACCGCTGATTCCATTGAGAATGATACATGGCTCCGAGAATCCTTCGAACTCTCCTGAATTTCTCTATACTAATAAATTCACGATCGTGAATTTATTAGTAGTGAATTCGCATCCTAATTGCACCAAAGTTTGCATCCTAATTGCACCACCCTTTCGGACGCCCATACTCG
>MHTL01000002.1 GCA_001823095.1 Candidatus Vogelbacteria bacterium RIFOXYD1_FULL_51_18
GCAATCCTAGCATACTTTAAAAGTGTCGGCTAATCTGCTAGAATCCGCTTTATGTCAACACATGCATCACAAAGCGGAGCGCGCGTCTTCCTCTGGCTTTTAGGCCTCACGCTCATTGCGCTTGCAGGGTTTATTGTTTATATGGCAACGCGGGATGGGGGAGGAGGGAGTGGAACCCTCGCGCCGGGGCTGAAGAATGATGATCATGCAAGAGGAGCAAGCTCCAATACGCTTGTTTTTGTGGAGTACAGCGATTTTGAGTGCCCCGCGTGTTTAGCGGCGCAACCGGCACTACGCTCGTTGTACGCTGAATTTGCTTCAACGACGACCTTTGTGTACCGTCATTTGCCCTTGTCCCAGCATAAAAACGCAGAGCTTGCAGCGCTTGCCTCCGAGGCGGCCGCCAAGCAGGGCAAGTTTTGGGAGATGCACGATACGCTTTTTGACAGCCAACGGGAGTGGGCGGGAATACCAAATGACCAAGCAAAAGCGTACTTTGTGAAGCTTGCCGAAGGACTTACCCTTGAGACAGTGCGTTTTGCTGTCGACATGGAGAGCGAGGAGCTCCGCGTGCGAGTGCGGCGCGACGCCGATGAGGCGGCGCGCATCGGCGTGCGGGGCACGCCAACCTTCTATGTTAATGGGGTCCAGCTGAAGGTAAAGAGTTTTGATGACCTGCGTGTAGCGCTCCTTGCCCTGAACGCAGTTGAAGGGTTTGCTACAAGTACAACTCAATAATGACATACAAAACAGTAGCAGGATTCTGGATTGCGCTCGCTTTCCTCGGGCTTATAGATGCGGGCTATATTACGGTGAAGTACTACTCGGGCGGTGAGGTGGCCTGTCCCATCACCGGCGGCTGCAGTGATGTGCTCACGAGCGCCTACAGCCAGATTATGGGCTTCCCCGTCTCTGCTTACGGCCTCATCTTCTACCTCGCAGCGCTCTTGCTCGCATTCCTCTACCTTGATAGTGGCAGAAAGTGGATTGAGAACGCCATGCCCTTACTTGGGTTTACGGGCTTTCTCTTCACCCTCTGGTTCGTGTATCTCCAAATTTTTGTCATTGAGGCAATCTGCTTTTACTGCATGGTCTCGGCGCTCCTCTCCACCACCATCTTTGCCCTTGCTCTTGCCGCATTTCTCACGCATCGGGGGGAAACAGCTATTCAAGACTGAACCGTGGTGCGGGTAGGGAGAATCGAACTCCCGTCTCATCCTTGGCAAGGACGTGTTCTACCACTAAACCATACCCGCCTTCGTTCGCCGCCACGGGCGGACTTCGGCGAGGTAAACCCGCCGCATTTCGTTATCCTATCAGAGCTTTGGCGTAGGTTCAACGTCGGGACGATAAAGAGCTTGACAGAATCTTATCTCTCTTGCTACGCTTGCCGTAGATGAGAGCACAGGTTGGCTAATTCATCTACTTCCTGTGCTAGCCCGTCGCGCCATGCGCGGCGGGCTTCGCTACTTGTGCTATAATTAACGAGAACGTACTTTATTCTTCAGGAGGTGTAAGAATGGTAATTGGAACAAAAGAACTGTCACTTATTGGCGAGTACTGCACACTGCTCAACACAGAGGGCGTACAGGCCGCCGATATATTTCTGGCCCATTTAGCGCCCGAAGACTGGACGATGGTCAGGAATGAGGCTCTGGCTGCTCGCTTCATTTTCACTCACCGTCCTTCTGGAAATAGACCTTATCCACTCCCGTCTGCAGGTGCATACCCAGCTGCGCTATAGTGCAGAGGTGAAAGCCTATTGCTACCTCAACGGGCGTATCGTCCCGCTTGCCAAAGCGGGACTTTCTCTTTCTGACCTCGGCGTCCTGCGTGGCTATGGGGTCTTTGACTTTCTGCGTACCTACAACGGCAAGCCTTTCTGAAAGCATGTCGAGAGCTTACTGCTCGATATTAGCTCAACAAAAACCCTATCCGCTGCAGCGGATAGGGTTTTTACAGGGCAGGTTATTTGACCGCGTCCTTTAATGCTTTTGCGGGGCGGAATTTGGGAACATTCATCGCTTTCACCTGAATGCTCTCTCCTGTGCGCGGGTTGCGCGCGGTGCGTGCCGCGCGAGCCTTTACTGAAAAGATTCCGAGCCCGGCAATGGAGACCTCTCCGCCTTTTGCGAGCGTGGAGACGATCGCATCAATCATGGCGTCAACTGCCTCTTCGGCAGATACCTTAGTTCCGCCAATCTTCTGGTAGACGACATCGACGATACTTTGCTTATTCATAAACGTGTGCTCTAGTTGGTAATAACGCGACCTTAGTAATACTAGCTATAAGTATACCAAGCTAGTCTTGCCTGTCTACTATCGGGCATATTCCACCACCCGCGCCTCGCGGATAACGGTTACTTTGATTTCTCCCGGGTACTTAAGCTCGCGCTCTATCCTAAGCGCGATTTCGCGCGCCATTCGGCGCGCTTCCACGTCGCCAACCTCCTCGGGGACCACGAAAATGCGTATCTCGCGTCCCGCTTGGATGGCGTAACTCTTCTCAATGCCGGCAAAGGAGCTGGCAATGTTCTCCAAGTCGGTGAGCCGCTTGAGGAAGTTCTCCACGCTGTCGCGCCGCGCGCCAGGCCTGCCGCCCGAGATGGCGTCGGCAACCTGCACGATGATGGATTCAATGGTCTCGTAGGGGTATTCCTCGTGATGGCTGCGCATGGCCTTGATGATTGATTCATCCACGCCAAACTTCTCCAGTATTCTGATGCCGATTTCCACATGAGTTCCCGGCACCTCGTGGTCAATCGCCTTGCCGATGTCATGCAGAAGCGCTCCCACCTTGGCCACCGAGACGTCAGCGCCGAGCTCCTCGGCAAGCATACCGGCAATGTGGGCCATCTCAATGGAGTGGGTGAGCACGTTTTGCCCATAGCTGGTGCGGAAGTGGAGCCGGCCCAGTATCATAAGCACGCGCGGGTCCAGGTTAAGCGCGCCGGTTTCGTAGGCGGCCGCTTCGCCTTTCTCCTTGATAATTTTATTAATCTCATTTTTTGCCTTCTCCACCATTTCCTCAATCTTTGCGGGTTGAATGCGCCCATCGGCGATGAGATTCTCCAAAGCAGCCTTGGCAATGTGGCGGCGCACGGGGTCAAAGGAGGAAATAGTGATGGCGCCTGGCGTATCGTCAACAATCAGTTCAACGCCCGCCATGCGCTCAAAAGCGCGGATGTTGCGCCCTTCCTTGCCGATAATCTTCCCCTTCACGTCGTCGGAGGGGATAATCACGGCGGTAGACATAATCTCCGGAGTAGAAGAGCTCGCAAGGCGCTGGATGACAGTGGCGAGAATGTCTTTAGCGCGGCGCTCCAGCGTCTCTCCCGCTTGCGTTTCCAACTTGCGCATGCGCACAGCGAGGTCTTCCTCGGCCTCGCGCTCAACGCTCTTGACGATCTCAGCGCGCGCCTCATCGCGTGAGAGGCCGGCAATCTCTTCCAGTTTCTTGGCGCGCTCTGCCTCCAAAGCCACGCCACGCTCCTTAATTGTCCTCACCTCCTCAACCTTCGCTTTAATACTCTCCAATTCGCGGTCAATATCAACCTGTCGCTTGTCCAGAGTCTCGTCTTTCTTAATAAGGTGCTCTTCTTTTCTTTTGAGTTCCTGTTCTTTTTCTCGTTCCTTTTCCTTTGCCTCCTTCAGGAGCCGTTCGGACTCCTTTTCCGCTTCGGCAATGCGACGCTGCGCCTCCGCCTTGGCATCGAGGAACGTCTGCTTGATGGTGAGCTCCATAGAGCCCTTCTGGCTCAAGGTGATGAGCCAGCGGAGTATGTATCCCAGCACCACGCCGGAGAGCCCCGTTGCCGCGAGGAGAAGAATCAATTTTGTAACATTCATAGGCGACATCTGTCGCCGTGACTACATCAGACTAACCACGCGTGGCGGACCTCCCTACTGGCAGGCAGGATACAGAGGTAAACTTTAAGGCTCGATGTATACGCTGACAATCTGATTTCACGGAAGACAGTAACAATAAAAAACGTAATAATCTGTATCATACCAGAACTCGCCTCGCGAGTCAAAACCTCCCCTTATGCCTTCTTTGCTTGAAGTATTTTATCAATGAGACCGTACTTCTTTGCCTCTTCAGAGCCCATCCAATTGTCGCGCTCGGAATCACGCTCAACAATGTCGGGACTCTTGCCGGTATGCTTGGCAAGGAGCATGTTGAGCCGGCTTTTAAGCTTGAGGATGTAGCGCGCGTTAATCTCAATGTCGGTGGCCTGGCCCTGGAAGCCGGAGGAAATCTGGTGGATCATGATGTCGGAGTTGGGAAGGCAGTAGCGCTTACCCTTGGCGCCGGACGCAAGGAGAAAGGCGCCCATGGAGGCCGCGACACCCACGCAGATGGTGGAGACGTCAGGCTTGACGTATTGCATTGTGTCGTAGATGGCGAGCCCTGCGGCTACCGAGCCGCCCGGCGAGTTGATGTAGAGGAGCATGTCCTTCTGCGCGTTCTCCGATTCCAGAAAGAGCATCTGGGCAATGACGAGGTTTGCCACATGGTCGTCAATGGGACCGCCGAGGAAGATGATGCGGTCCTTCAGGAGGCGCGAGTAAATGTCGTAGGCGCGCTCGCCGTAGGTGGATTTTTCGATAACCGTCGGGATGAGAATTGACATAATTGAAATATAACGTACTAAGTTTTGAGTGTCAATCCCTTGTAATGCCATGGAGAGTGCCGGAGGATAGGTAGGCATGGGCAATCCCTTACTCATCAGCAAAGACCTTATTCCACCGGTCTTGCACTGACTTTTCCATGTGCAAACTATAACAAAACGTGGTCGAGAATAAAAAGCCCGACGATGATAAATCGCGGGCTTTGCGGATAACAATAAGGGGTAGATGGCATCACGAATCTTCTTGAAGGCGCGTGATGGGAAAACTATGCTTCTTGAGAGGCTTATTTAAGGTGTAGTGCCCGTCATTTCCTCTTGTAAGAATTCGGCACTCACAGTTGCCAAGATTGCTAAATGACTCAAAAAGCTCCTCTTCCCAACCCATGATAATCATGAGCAAGACTCGGAATTCAAAGCCGTGAGAAAACACGACGATGTCATCCTCTGTCTCTTTCTGTAAGGTAAACATCTTCTCCTTGAAAGCTCTCAACCTGCTAATCATACTGGCTACGCTTTCTCCGGTGGGGAATGTATATCGTAGAACTCCAGTCTTGTACCGTTCAGCTTCAATCCCAGGTCTATTTTCGGCAGTGATTTTACCCCAATCTTGCTTTACGATGAGCGGCTCAACCTCAATTTGGACATTTACATGATCCGGCAGTTTCGGCAAAATAATTTTAAGCGTTTGCATGTTTCGAACGCCGGGAGAGGTGTAGAATCGAACGCAGGTGGCATTTTTTAGAAGCTGGGCTAATGTTGCACCAAAATTTTGAGCCTGCTGGATTCCTTTTTCGGTAAGCGGAATCTCGAGGTCATTCAGTACATCATAGATATTGTTATCTATATCTTCAAGAGACTCTGCATGCCTGCAGATGATTATTTTTGGATTCTCCACGATACTATCCTTTCTGGTTGGTTTTTCTTTCGTTTCGCAGTAAACTCAATTTAATGAGTAGCCTAGACGATAAGGAGAACAGTGAGGCATTGATGGTATTGTGCGACAAGGATATTTTCCCGGATGCGCTAGATCTAACCAGTGTAGTTTGGAAAGATCGTCTAACCGGCAAAGTTGTTCTCTTCAATGAAGAGAACGAGATTGCTTTAATCGGTAATAAGGTAAACGATTTTTTCCTGTTGCCCGGAGGCGGGATAGAGAACGCTGAGTCTGTTGTCGAGGGTGTCAAGCGTGAATGTCAAGAAGAGACGGGTTGCGAAATCGAGATTCAGAATGCGCTTGGTATAACCGAGGACTTCCGTGCTCGTGACGGTAGACACTGCATCAGTTACGGATATTGTGCGAAAACCATCTCTTACGGCACTGCGGTTCCCACTAAAAAAGAGACCGATATCGGTGCCTACGTGAGATGGCTTTCTTTACCCGAAGCAATTGCATTGTTCGTATCACAAGAAAAAAAGGTAAAGGCTGGCGAGGTAAAGTTCTACAACACCTGCTTTAACATATTTCGTGATTCGCTTTTTGTCCGCCGCGCTCAAGACATTATTCAGGGATAGTCGCCGTTCTGATTTTATTGATGATGTAGCTTGTTGATATTTCTTCCTCGTTATAACGCGGCAGAAATCTGATCTTGGTGCGGGGTGATGCAATCATAATGTTTTTCATTCGTTGCTCCATCTTTTCCGTATTGCTTGGTTCTTCTCCAAACACAACGCTATCCGGCTTCAACAGATGTAACGTTTCAAGGTTGCTGGGACTGATATCAGATATGTACGCGAAATCGACAAACCTGATACTTGCAACCATTTTTGCTCTCTGCTTCTGGTTGATTATCGGCCGCAATGAATCCTTATACTTTCGAGCGTATGAATCTGAAAGTACTGCGACCACAAGTAAGTCTTCAAGCGAAGCCGCGTATTCCAATAGATGGATATGCCCAACATGGATGAGGTCGAAGCATCCTCCGACCATCGTGAATCTTTTACTTTGTGGCAAGACATTCTTGACCTCTATAGCACTTTGGAATATATTGCTCATAATAGCTCCTTTTGTAAATGTACAATTCTGTTTTGACTCTGGACTCTATAAACATTATATATAAAAGACAGAAAAAGTCAATCCCTTCGTCCGTAATACTGCAAAATTGAAAAAATCAAAGATTAAAATGACAATGCAAAGTGTAAAATTTTAAATTTTTTCTCTATTTTCCATTTTGATATTTTATTTTTGATTTTCCAAAAATTTAAGTACAAGCTCATTGGTAAGCTGGCCTGCCACATGCGTATGCAGACGAGAGGGATCGGCATCCGGGTAATGCTCTAGCAAATGGGCAACTTCATGCGAGATCTCTTCTTCATTCGGCGCGAGCTTCTCCATCTCGGCGATTTTAGCGAGGATGAGTCCCAGTGAGACGCGCCTCTCGGCATCCGCCTGCCAAACTGCGCGCAATTCGTCCTCTGTTTTTTTGATGTGGGCGAGGTAATCGGGGAACTTGAGTCCCATATGCTCGATATTTGCGCGCAGTTCCGCAAGCATTTTCTCTGTTTCTGCGGCAACCAGCGCTCGCGGTACTGTAATGGGTGTTTGTGCAAGGATGGCCTCTAATGCCCTCATCCGCCGCTTATCGCGCGTCTTTACTTCTTTTTCTTCCTGGAGGTTCTCTTGTATTTTTGTTTTTAATTCATCAAGAGAAGCAAATTTTCCCACACTGTGCGCAAATTCATCGTCCGCCGCGGCGGATGCAGGGAGCTCCATTCCATCGTTTCTCCGCGCTTCCCGCAACTCATTCAGTACGGACTCCACTTCTTGGTTGCTTACGGTAACAGGTTCTGCTTCTTGCGCGAATTCTTGTTCAGCGATTCTGTGGTAATCGGGGAGCTTCACCTCCGGCGTCACGGCAGTCTTAATGGCAAAGCCCAAAGGGTTATCCTTGGCGAGCTTGGTGATGGTGATTTCAGGGCGGCCGATGGCGTCAATGTTCTGTTCGGCGAGCATTCCCGGGTATTCTGCCGCAAGCGTCCGCTCCGCCATTTCGTACAGGACGGCAGATTCACCAACATTCTGGACGAGCACCTTCTCGGGAATATGTCCGGAGCGGAAGCCCTCAATGTGTGCATCCTCCCCCAACTCCTTCACTGCACTTCCCCAGTATGACATAAAAAGCTCTACCGGGATTTCTCCCGTGAGCGTCTTCTCTGATGGCCCGGAATCAGTTACGGTGAGGGTAATTTTACCTACCATAGACCGCTACTCTAACAAAAAAGCTTCTCCGTAGCGAGCTATAGGGAAGCTTTTTATTTATTCAATCTTACTCCGCAACGGCGGCCTCCAGATCAGAGAGGTCAATAGCGGTCTCAATATCTGCATCAATGGCATTGAGCTCGTCCGAGCTCGTTGCCGTTGTGGTTGCGGTAGTAGTGGTTGCTGTCGGCGCCGGTACGGGCTCTTCTACCGGTTTCATCACGGCGACGTAAATGCCGCCTGCGACAAGAAGCAGAATAACGATGATTGCTCCGATAAGCGCTCCCTTTGAACTTGTTTCTCCTTCCATAGTAGTGCTAATTAGCTGATGATGTAGTAGTAGACGTAGTTGCCATGCTTGCTGGCGCAGTTACTGTGCCGAGCGCTCCGGCAATGTCTTGCCGCGCAGCTTTGATTTTGGCAATTGCATCGGCAAGCAATTTGCGAGGCTCACCGATTTTCTTCTTGGCGTCGGAGAGGCCTTTCCGTACGTCGTCTCCTCCGAGCACGCTCTCAACGTCGGCCACAATCTTTTTTGCAGTGTCCGCAGTGTTTCCCAAAAGTGTCTTAGCGTCCACGAGATTCTTCTTTGCACTCTCCAACTTGGTTTGACCCTCAGCCGAGAGTCCGCGCGCCTCAATCTTTGCAATTCGCGTCTCCATGCGGGCAATGATACTCTTGAGCACTTCAATGTGGCGGGCAATGTAGCCTCTAAGCCGCTCCGCCTTCATTTTTGCTATCCCTTTCCTGTTCTCTACTCTCTGTTGCGCTTGTCCCGCTTCCCTTTGCGGGGCTTGCCCCGCCGTAGGATTTGCCTGTGCCGACGCAATAGCCGGAGCAAGGCCGATGAGAACAAGGACGAGCGCGAGGCCGATGGATAATCCTTTACGCATATTCTTATTTCTAGCTACTAATATGCCTACCTGTCCGCAGTATAGACGCTTTATGCCATCAGCGCAACCAAGAGGAGCGCAATGATGTTCAGTATCTTAATCATGGGATTAATGGCCGGCCCGGCCGTATCTTTATAGGGGTCGCCCACAGTATCGCCGGTTATGGCCGCCTTGTGCGCGTCAGAACCCTTCCCGCCCAAATGCCCTTCCTCAATGTACTTTTTGGCATTGTCCCAGGCGCCGCCGCCGGAGGTCATAGAAATGGCCACAAAGAGGCCGGTGATGATGCTCCCCACCAAAAGGCCGCCGAGGGCGATAGGTCCGAGAGTGTAGGCGACGATGATTGGCGCGAGCACCGGGATGAGCGCCGGGGCAATCATCTCCTTAATCGCGGCGGCAGTAACAATATCAACACTCTTTTTGTAATCAGGTTGCGCAGTCCCCTGCATGATGCCGGGAATTTCCCTAAACTGTCTGCGCACCTCCTCCACCACCTTCCCGGCAGTTTTCCCTACTGCTTCCATGGAGAGCGCCGCAAAATAGTAGGGGAGTAGCCCTCCGATAAAGAGCCCAACGATCACCATGGGGTTCCCCAGAGAGAAGCTTGCAAAACTGATATCTGTTCGGAGCGCGGTAAGCTCCTGCGTGTAGGAGCTAAAGAGGACGAGCGCGGCAAGTCCTGCCGAGCCGATGGCATAACCCTTGGTCACCGCCTTGGTGGTGTTGCCCACCGCATCCAGGGGGTCGGTGACGTCGCGCACGTTCTTGGGGAGTCCCGCCATCTCGGCAATGCCGCCGGCATTGTCGGTAATGGGACCAAAGGCGTCGATGGCAATAATGATGCCGGCAAGCGAGAGCATGCTCGTTGCCGCAACGGCGATGCCGTAGAGCCCCGCCGCGTAGTGCGCCAACAGAATGCCGATGACAATGGTAATGAGGGGGAGCGCCGTTGCTTTCATGGAGACGGCAAGGCCTTGGATGATGTTGGTGCCGTGTCCGGAGAGAGACGCTTTTGCAATTGACTGTACGGGCGCATATTTTGAGCCCGTGTAATACTCGGTAATAACCACAAGCGTGCCGGTGACAAAAAGTCCGGTGAGCCCTGCTCCGAAGAGAGCTCCTACACTAAAGAGCCCGTTACTCCCCATGAGCGCCTTGGTGAGCGGGTAGAGGAGCGCTGCCGCTAAGACTGCAGCCGCAATAAGGGCCTTGTAGAGGGCCCACATAATGTTCGTGCTCCCCGGTGAGAGTCTGGCAAACCATGTGCCGATAATGGAGGCAATAATGGCAATGCCGCCGATAGCGAGCGGGTAGATGATTGCCGGCGCGTAGCCCGGGAAGGTGAGCACGCCGAGCAGTATCGCCGCAACCAAAGTAACCACATAGGTCTCAAAAAGGTCTGCCGCCATGCCGGCGCAGTCACCCACATTGTCACCCACATTGTCAGCAATAACAGCAGGATTGCGCGGATCGTCCTCGGGGATTCCAGCTTCAATCTTTCCCACAAGGTCGGCGCCTACATCAGCAGCTTTGGTAAAAATGCCGCCGCCGAGGCGGGCAAAGACCGAGATGAGGCTCGCGCCGAGCCCGAGCCCAATAAGGCCACGGACATTCCCTGTTATGGCGTAAAAACCGGAGACGGAGAGGAGCGCAAGTCCGACGACGAGGAATCCGGTAACCGAGCCGCCCCGGAAGGCAAGAGAGAGCGCTTGAGAGAGGCCCTTTTTAGCGGCCTCTGCCGTGCGGACGTTGGCCCGTACCGAGACATTCATCCCTATGTAACCGGCAAGCGCTGACGCGACGCCGCCGATGAGGAAGCCTATCCCCGTAAGGAGGTCAATAAAAACGGAGAGAATGATAAACAGGACAATGCCGATGGCAGCGATGCTGCGGTATTGGCGATTCAAATATGCCCGCGCACCCTCTTGGATGGCTGCTGCAATAGAGAGCATTTTTCCGTCTCCCGCCGGCTCGCGCGCAATTCTCCGAGCAAGGCCGAGCCCATAGAGGAGCGCGACAGCGCCGGCCGCGATGGAAAAGATAAGGTAGTTGCTCATATACATATTATTCTTCTGCTGTTAATAGTTCCGGTGATGTAATGTCAATCTTCCAACCGGTAAGCTTGACGGCAAGGCGCACGTTTTGCCCACCCTTGCCCACAGCAAGCGAGAACTGGTCGGGGGCGACGTCCACTCTTGCCGCTCGTTCCGTTTCGTTCAGCTCAATGTTCAAGACCTTGGCGGGGGAGAGACCGTTTTCGATAAACTTCTTCGGGTCCTCTGACCACTCGGTGATGTCAATTTTCTCTCCACCAAGCTCGCTGATAACAGCGGTTACCCGAGCGCCGCGCTGACCAACGCAGGAGCCGACAGCGTCAATATTTTGGTCGTGCGAGATCACAGCGAGCTTGGTGCGGGAGCCCGCTTCGCGGGCAATTGCTTTAATTTCCACAGTGCCTGTCGCAATTTCAGAAGCTTCGATCGAAAAGAGCTTGGCCACAAACTGCGGGTGCGAGCGC
Organism: Candidatus Vogelbacteria bacterium RIFOXYD1_FULL_51_18; assembly: GCA_001823095.1. Taxonomy (GTDB): domain Bacteria; phylum Patescibacteriota; class Minisyncoccia; order Phycocordibacterales; family UBA9988; genus UBA9988. The sequence continues at coordinate 11,239 of MHTL01000002.1, forward strand.
GAGAGACGCAGAGAAATACCTCGGGGCGTATCTTCCACAGCGTAGAGATACGCCTTGATGTGCTCGCCTTGGCGGTAGTATTCGCCAGGGATTTGTTCTTCGCGTGGGAGGATAGCCACAGTGCGTCCGAGGTCCACAAAGATGGCGCCGCGCTCCATGCGTTGCACCTTGCCACTCACGATCTCTCCTTGCCGTGCCTCATATTCTCCGAGAATAGACGTTTTTTCTGCACGACGGATGCGCTGAATGATGACCTGTTTTGCAGTCTGGGCAGCGATGCGCCCGTAGTCTCCCTTTGCCTCTAAGGGGAAAATCAGCTCCTCGCCGGGGGCCACATCTTTTTTAATCTTTTTAGCATCATCCAGCATGATGTGGTGTTCCTCATTGAAGGTAACCTTGCGCTCGCTTGAGGGGAGCTCGCCTTCGGGCAGTTCAACAATCTCTTCGTCTTCTCCCTCTCCCGCCGCGCGTAGCATTGACTCGTCAACCACGATCTTGACCTGGTGAAACTCCGCATCCCCTGTTTTTTGATTGAAGGTAGCGCGGACAATTTGCCCTTTCTTGCCGTAATCCTTTTTATAGGCGGCAGCCAGGGCATCCTCAATGGCATGCAAAATCTCCTCGCGGGGGATGCCCCGCTCCTCCTCAAGCTCTCCGAGTGCGGCCTGTAAGGCCTTTAAATCCATCATAGTGCTCTTTTTAGTAAATAAATCGCCCGTTCCCTCTCGGTACGGACGTAACAATCTTCCAGTAAGACCCCAGTATAGCACCTCCATACCGCCTGTCAATGTTATCCACCGTAGCCAGTGGGAGCAATATGGAGGACTTGCTATACTGTGAGGAAGGGAAAAATCCCATCATTACTCGTTTACATAATTATTGCTCATGAAAAAAATATTCTTCCTCACCGCAGTCGTTCTCGGCATCGTCGCCCTCTCCGCCAGCTGGCGGATTGCGTCTGCGCAAACGTGGACTGCCCCGCTCCTCGCGCCACCAAGCGGCAACACGCTCCCGCCGATTAACGTGGGGCCTGTCCAGCAGGAAAAAGTCGGTCCGCTCATTCTTAAAAATTCCAATGCCAATGTGCAGACACTCATTCTGCGTAACACTGACGGCAGGGGAGCAATCCAGGCAACTGACCTCCAAAATCGGCCTCGCTTCCAAATAAATACTGCGCAAGATGGTTCATGGCGCCTCTACGACTTTGCAGGAGGGGTATTTGAAAGCATCTGGTCTCGCGGAGGCAAAATCGGCATTGGCGGGAACTTCACCACCCTTGCCGAGTCTCTGGAAATAAGGGGAGCATTGCGGTTAGTCCCTATTGGCACTAGCGCCGGCACCAACTCAAACGCAAGCAACCCCGGCACCATTCGCTATAATACCAATACCGGAGATTTGGAGGGTTATACAGCAGAACCTTCAGCAAGCTGGAAGAGTTTGACGGTAGGTGCGTTACCCATCTGTTCTGAAGGCCAGACACTTAAGTCGGTAAGCGGAACATGGACGTGCAGCGATGGGGGGGCAGGGTGGAAGCAATATACAACTACCCTTGGGCCTGGAACAGCACAATGGCAGGTTTTTAACATACCAAATGCAATAATGGATGATTATTGTCGTGATGAAAATGGTTGCAAGGTGGCAGTAGGCATGCGGAATTGGAATTCAAGCAACCAAGGCCAAACTCTTATATCAGATCAGGCAGGGTACCTGGTGCTCTCTCGCACAGGAGGAAATCAATGGAGGTATTCTGTAACGTATGGAACCGATGCTAGCGCAAATATCTATGGCGGCGGGGAAGAGCAGGTGTTCAATCAAAATCTCCAGAATTACGGCAATTGTATATTCTCTGATGCAGATACCGTCGATGCTTCAGGCAATAGGAGGGATACACAAGTAGGATGGTCGCTACTAAAAAATGGAGGCACTACAAATAGTTCGCTCTCCTGTCTCCTTATCCTCACTGACTAATCCGCTATCAACAGGTCGGGCTTAAAGTATAGAAAGGGGTCTGGTATACTAGAAGAGTATTACCAGCCCTTTTCTTGTGTACACATGAAAAAAATTATTTTTATATTAGCAACACTTCTCACGACGCCGTTTGCTCATGCCCAGTGGGTCGGGCCAGTCTACGCTCCGCCTGCTTGCCCTGCTGGCTCGCCCGGCTGTGACGCACCAATTAATGTTTCGGTGATTCCCCAGACCAAGGAGGGGGGGCTGACGCTTGGAGGGAAATTCAAATCTTTTAACCAACTATTGAATTTCAACAATAATACGTTTAATATCTTTGGCCGCGCTTTTGCCACAGGGAAAACTGCCGGCGATACGGGGGATGTATGCATAGACTCAAACAAAAACGGCATTTATGACGCCAATGACCAGTGCATCTCGTCGTTTAAGCTTCCTGACCCGAACAGCTTTCTTGGCGAGGGAGGCGAGGCGTGGACACTCTATTATAATGCAGTTGAGAAAAAGTGGCTCCCAACGTGGCTCCTGCGTATCTACTCTGATGCGAGCACCAACCGAGACAGGAAGTTTGGCATGGTCGTGGTAGGCGAGCCAAGCCGGAGCAACATCGGGTGGGAAGCTCCGCCGGGTTCAGATAACTTATACAACTCATTCTGTACGCAATCAGGCATTTGTTATGACCGCAACGATGTCTCATTCCGCGTGTGGGGCCCCGCAACCTTTGTGGGACCGTCGCAGAGCGCGGGGGCTATTGCCGCCGCAGAGCCGGCGCACCTGCACGATGACACCGCGGTACGCATCTTTGGCGAGGTGACGGGAACTGGCGGAGGCGTTGCGCCTACCGATGATCCCGCGCTGTGGGTAAACGGGAAGGTCGCCTTCCCAGCGCTCCCGGTGGATACCACCAACTCTGCAACACATTTTGTCATCAGTAACCCCAATGGCGTTCTCTATCTTAAACCGGCACAGTAATTCTGTCGGAAGTGAGACCCGCCGCGGCGGGTCTCACTTCCTGCTGCCTGTTTTGGTGTTTAGTTTCTTTCTGCCTGTTGTTGCTTCTGCCGCAGTCCCTGCTGATCTCACAACCACAACCTACTATATCAAGAGTGCGCCTGATGGTAGCCTGATGCGCACAGAGCGCGCTTTAGTTGGCTTTGAAATAAATGTGCGCAACGTTACTCCGTTAGCTTCATGGCAGAGTAATGCGCTGGTGCAGAGCCCGACGGTCGGCTCATCGCTTGTCTCGCGCTCTACGCTCTATGACCTCGGCGGCAACTGGATACTCGATAATCAGAGGCTCTGTGCAGGCGCTCCGCCGGCTGGCGGATGCAGCAATTTTCGTCTCAAGGGATTTTTGCAATACTATTCTATAGGCGCGCAGGTAACGGTGCGCGCTGTGCCCGCGCTTGGGTACCGTTTTATCAAGTGGACGGGCGTGCCCTACGGACTTACGGGAAGTATTTCCGGCCTCTCCACCGCATCCGGTCCTCGCGGCTTCGCACTCACGCCCTGCGCGGAGAGCATAAACCCCACCTGCAGTTTCAGAGTATCTAATCAACTCACGGGATTGCGAGCTGTGTTTGATAGGATCTAAACTTATCAACTATTTTACATCCGCCGCAGTCGGACTGCGGCGGATTATTGCTATACTAAATGCGTGCACACTGACCTAGAGCGGTTGAAAGTGTTTTTGGTTGACTCCGGCTTGGTAAGCGAAGCCGATATTGATGCGGCCTCCGAGGAGGGACACACACGCAATCTTTCTTTCCAGGATATTCTCATTTCGCAGGGTAAGCTTTCTGAAGATGAGTTGCGCAAAGCGCAAGCGTATATCTTAGGCATCCCCTTTGTCTCACTTCAGGGGGAGAAAATAGATTTTTCCGTGCTCTCTACCATTCCCGAGCCGGTTGCTCGCAAATACAACATTGTCGCCTACAAGCGCAGTGAGACGGCGCTTGAGGTTGCCATGCTGGACACGGAAGACCTCGAGGCAATTGAGTTTGTAAAAAAGAGCGTGGGGCTGCGCATCCTTGCGCGACTCACCGACACCGAGAGTATGCGGCAGGCCCTCGTCCAATACCAAAAGAGTCTCAAGGCCGAGTTCGGCGACATCATCCAGAAAGAGGCCAAATCTATCACTGCGCTTTCCGAGAATATGAGTCCGGAAGAGGGCAAAGAAGCGCTCAAAAAAATGGCCGAGGACCTGCCCGTTGTGCGCATCGTGGACACCCTGCTCTCCCATGCGATCATTCAAAAGGCGTCCGACATCCACGTTGAGCAATACGAGCGGGAAGTGGTCATCCGCTACCGCATTGACGGCATTCTCCACGATGCCATGATCCTGCCGAAGAACGTCGGTCCCGGCATCATTGCGCGCGTTAAAGTGCTCTCTAGCCTGCGCCTGGATGAAAAGCGCCTCCCCCAAGACGGTCGCTTTAAAATAGATTCGCAAGGGACCAAGGTCTCTTTTCGCGTCTCCATACTCCCCACCTACTACGGCGAGAAGGTGGTGATGCGCCTCCTCCCCGACGCGGTAAAGGGCTACACCCTGGAGGGGCTCGGCTTCCACGGGGCGGGGCTTGAACGCGTCCATGACGCAACGAGGAAGACGACGGGCATGATTCTCGTGACCGGCCCGACGGGGAGCGGCAAGTCAACCACGCTCTACACCATTTTGGATATTTTGAACAAGCCTGACGTCAACATCTCCACTATTGAGGACCCGATTGAGTACCAGATGGCGCGCATCAACCAGACGCAAGTCAAGCCGGACATTGGTATGACCTTTGCCGCCGGCCTGCGTTCCCTCATGCGGCAGGACCCCGACATTATTATGGTGGGAGAAATCCGCGACAAAGAGACGGCAAATCTTGCGATCAACGCCGCGCTCACGGGCCACCTCGTGCTCTCTACACTCCACACCAACTCGGCGGGGGCCACCATCCCGAGAATGCTCGATATGGGCGCCGAACCATTTCTCCTTGTGTCCACCATCAATGTGATTGTCGCCCAGCGTCTCGTGCGCAAGCTCTGCAGGACGGAAAAGGAGGAATATCGGCTGACTGCCGCCGAGGCTGAAAAACTGGCAAAGGAAGTTGACCTCCCGCGAGTACTGAAAGTCCTTGAAGCGGAGTCTATTATTAGCCCCGGTACACCGATCACTGATGTTCCCTTCTTTAAGCCTAGACAAACTCCTGACTGCCCCGAAGGTTATTCTGGCCGTATTGGCATCCACGAGATCATGGCCATGTCCCCCATCGTGAAGGACATGGTGATGAAGGGTGCAACAGCCGCGGCCATTGAGGAGCAGGGACGGAAGGAGGGGATGCTCTCTATGATGGAGGACGGCATTTATAAGGCGGCGCAGGGTATTACCACCATTGAGGAGGTGCTCCGCGTCGCAGCAGAGTAGCGCTATGAAGTACTCATTCCGAGCAACAAACAGCGTGGGTGAGGAGGTCAATGGCGAACGGGACGCGCAGGATTCGCTCGGACTCTCCCGAGCGCTGCGCATGGAGGGACTCTCGCCAATACTCGTCAAACCTATCCCGCAAAAGAGAGAACTGCTGGACCAACTTCTTGGGTCTTTCAGGAGTCCCCTCTCTCTCCACGACAAAATACTCTTTGCGAGTAATCTTGGCGCCATGATTGAGGCGGGACTCTCACTCTCCCGCGCGCTTGAGGTTATTGAACGGCAGGGCGGGAGCACTCGCTCTAAGGCGGTTGTTCACACGATTGCCGAGCGGGTACGCGGCGGCGGGAGCCTCCATGATTCTCTTGCGCTATACTCAAACATTTTCCCGCCGATCTTTATTGCCATGGTTGCGGCGGGGGAGGAATCGGGCAAGCTCTCCCAGTCGCTCGGCATTATTTCCTCCCAACTTGAAAAGAGTTACGAACTGCGGCGCAAAATTCGCGGGGCTATGATGTACCCCGCAGTCATTGTTACGGTTATTATTCTCATCGGGATTCTCATGATGATTTACGTGGTGCCGACGCTCACCGCGACTTTCAAGGACCTCGGCGTTGAGCTCCCGCTCTCCACGCGATTGGTGATTTGGTTCAGCGACTTCGTGAGCGCGCGCAAAATTTTCACACTCCTCGCCTTCCCCGTTATTCTGCTTGGCTTCTGGCGTGGCCTAAAGATCCCGAGCGTGAAGCGTCTTTTTGAAATATTGGTCCTCAAACTCCCCCTCATTTCGCCGCTCATACAAAAAATAAACTCGGCCATGACGATGCGCACCATTTCCTCGCTCGTTTCCTCCGGCGTCTCAATGGTGGAATCTCTGCGCATCACCGAGGACGTACTGCAGAATCACGCCTACAGAGAACTGCTCCGGCATGCGCGCGAGAGCGTGCAGAAAGGGCTCCCGCTCTCTGCGAGTTTCCGCGGAAATGAGAAACTCTACCCTATCCTTGTTGGAGAGCTCACGGCAGTCGGGGAGGAGACGGGAGACCTGCCCGGCATGCTCATGAAGGGGGCAGAATTTTATGAGAAGGAAGTGGAACAGGTGACCAAAAACCTCTCAACCATTATTGAGCCCGTGCTCATGGTGCTCATCGGTATTGTCGTCGGCTTTTTTGCTATCGCTATGCTTGGACCAATGTATTCGCTCACCGATGCAATCAAGTAGCACACAACGGACCTGCGTAACCGGCAGGCGGGGATTAACGCTCGTAGAAGTGCTCGTCGGCATCGCCATTTTTCTCATCATCTCTCTCGGCATTTACGAGGGCTATGCTGGCATCATGAGGCTCGTCGGCGCGTCAAAAATCCGCACGCTCGCCATGCTTGCGGCCAATGAGGAGATTGAGCTTATCCGAAATTTTCCTTACGGAGATGTCGGCATTGAGCAGGGAATCCCGCTGGGCATCATCCCTCGTGAGCAAACGGTAGTTAAGGGCGGGGTGAGCTTTCTCCTGCGCACTACGGTGCGCAACATTGACGACCCTTTTGACGGGACCATCGGCGGGAGCCCCAACGATCTCTCGCCCGCTGATTACAAGCAGGTTGCCATTGATGTTGGCTGTCCTGCCTGCAAAAATTTTTCCACCACTACCGTTACCACAACGATTGCCCCGAAAAATCTTGAGAGCACAGGGAGCAACGGCGCGCTCTTTATCATCGTCTTTGACGCCAATGGTGTCGGCATTCCCGGCGCAAGCGTCCATATTGAAAATCCAAGCGCCTCTCCCGCGATTGTCATCAATGAGCTCACCAACAACGACGGCATGCTCCAGCTTGTTGATGTTCCGCCCGGAACCTTTGCATACCAAATTACCGTGACCAAGGCCGGCTATTCAACGGCGCGCACCTATCCCGTTGACGATCCTGATAATCCCAATCCCTCGCAGGTTCATGCGACGGTCGCTACGGGGGCGCTCACCGAGATGAGCTTTGCCATTGATCAGGTGTCTACACTCTTGGTTGAAACAGTACGCGAGAACTGCGAAGCGGTTCCGGATTCTTCTTTTACCCTCCATGGGGCAAAAACAGTCGGCACTGACCCGACCATCTACAAATACGACCAGAGCCATGTGACGGGGAGCGATGGCAGGACAACCATAAATTCCTTGGAGTGGGATACCTACACTCCCGCGCTCACTGAAAGCTCGCTGGACTTTGCGGGCTCGTTGCCCCTCTCTCCTTTTGCGCTCAATCCCGGAGCGGAACTGACGCTGCGACTGGTGATAGCCACAAAGGACTCAAACACGCTTTTGGTGACCGTAAAGGATGTGGCAGGAGGACTTCCGCTCTCCGATGCGACAGTTATACTCTCTCGGACGGGATTTTCAGAATCAAAAGTGACGAATCGCGGTCATCTGACTCAAACAGACTGGTCGGGCGGCGGCGGACAGGTTCTCTATAATGATGAGACAAAGTATTACAACGCGAATTCAATTGATAACGGGGGCGGCGGCGGAGTGCCCGCCGGCGAGCTTGCGCTTGCGACTGTGCTGGAACAATACGCAAGCGCCGGGAATCTGGAGTCATCCGTTATGGATACTGGCGGCGCTTCCACGACCTACTACACGCTACTCTGGGAGCCCGGCAACCAAGCGACTTCTACGGGAACGGAGAGCATCAGGTTCCAAATAGCCACAGGCAATGATCCTGCAACGACTACATGGAATTATCGCGGTCCTGACGGGAGCTCCGGGAGTTACTACAGCATCTCAAACGGCAGTATCAGCGCGACGCACAGCAACGAGCGCTACCTGCGCTACACACTACTCCTGCAAACTGCGGATACCTCGGTGAGTCCGTCATTGAGCAATCTGTCGGTGACCTACGGCTCGCTCTGCACTCCCTACGGCCAGGCGCTCTTCCAGGGGCTTGAGCTTGGAACCTACACGGTGACCGTCGGGCGAGCGGGGTACCAAACCTACACCAATGACAGCGTCTCCATTGGCGGCGCGTGGCAAGGGCTAGACGTCTCACTTTCACCATGATGCATAACATGTCACAGGTGAAAGTGGTTACCGTAAGCCCGTCGAAGGGGTTCAGTCTTGTAGAAATGCTTGTTGTGATTGGAATTCTCGGCATCATCGGACTTGCGCTCTCAAACTTTCAAGTAGACGTATGGAGGCAGAACGCGGCGCAGCAGTCGGCGCTTGAGGCGGAAGGAGAACTGCGCAATACGCTCCGGCAATTTATGCATGATGTGCGCGGCGCCTCGCAGAGCAATACCGGCAGTTACGCAGTAGAGCTTGCCTCAAGCGCTGCGCTCACCATCTACAGCGACGTGGATGGTGATGTGAACCGAGAGCGCGTGCGCTACCGGCTCGTCAATGGCACGGTCACCCGCGGCACTACCAAGCCGACGGGATCGCCGGCGAGCTACCTTGACGCAAATGAGAGCATACAGACCATGGTGCGCTCCGTGGCGACTGCCACAACGCGCTTTGATTACTTTGACGGGAGCTATATGGGCACAACATCTCCGCTTACTGTCCCCGTTGACCACTCGCGCGTGCGCTTCATCCGTTTTACCATTGCCGTAGACAAGGATCCCTCTCTCCCGCCTGCGGCGATTACCATGACGGGCTCCGCTGTCGTGCGCAGTCTCAAAGATAATTTTTAATCATGCGCAAAATACCTCTCCAGCGCGGCTACCTCATCATCCACACCATCGTCTATGGAGCTATTGCGCTTATCCTTATCACCGGGCTCGCCAACTGGGGGAGCGTTAATATCCGCGCCGGGCGCGATGCGGCGTTGCGCGAGCAGGCCTTCCAGATTGCCGAGGCGGGCATTGAGTACTACCGCTGGCACCTCGCGCACGCTTCTACCGACTATCAGGACGGCGCTGGCGCCCCCGGGCCCTACGTGCACGAGTACCGTGATGCGACCGGAGCAGTGATCGGGACCTTTACGCTCACCATCACTCCGCCGCCAGTTGGCTCTACACTCGTCATTGTGGTCTCGGAAGGAGTCGTAACCGCAAATCCTTCCATCACGCGCCGCATTGAAGCAAAGTTTGCCATTCCCTCCATCGCCAAGTTTGCCTTTGTTGCCAATTCCAAGATGCGTTTTGGCGCGGGAACGGAAGTGTTTGGCCCTATCCACTCCAATGACGGTATCCGCTTTGACGGGTTGGCGCACAATCTGGTGACGAGCTTTAAATATAGCTACGACGACCCTGACCACAGCGGCGCCGACGAGTACGGCGTACACACGCATCTCTCTCCCAGCGACCCTGTCCCGCCTGTGCCACCACCGCCCGGCACGCCGCCCTCGCGCACGGATGTTTTTATATCGGGGCGGCAAGTAAGCGTACCGGCAGTGGACTGGAACGGATTTACTCAAGACCTTTCGCAGATGAAGACCGATGCGCAGACAAGCGGGCGCTATTTTGCGGGATCGGGCGCGCTGGGCTACAACATCGTGCTTAAGACGGACGATACCTTTGACCTCTACACGGTGACGAGCCTCGTGAGCCCTCAATCAAACTGCTATAACTCGCAGAACCAGAGCGGTTGGGGAACCTGGAGTATTGCCAGTGAGACCCTGCTGGGCAATTACGCCTTCCCCGCGAACGGACTCGTCTTCCTTGAAGACAACGTATGGGTTGAGGGAACGATTTCCAGTGCGCGGCTCACCATTGCGGCGGGGCGCTTCCCTGAAAGCTCGTCAACAAATGCCAATATCATCGTCAATGAGGACATCCGTTACACTAACTACGACGGCGCTGACGTGCTAGGTCTCATTGCGCAGGGTAATATAAATGTCGGGCTAGTGAGCAATGATGTGCTTACCATAGACGCGGCAATTGTTGCAAAAAATGGCCGCGCGGGGCGCTACTACTATCGCTACGCGTTCTCAAAAAGCTGTTCGCCTTACCACCAACGCGATACCATCAACCTCTTTGGCATGATCGCTACCAAGGAGCGTTACGGCTTTGCCTACACGGACGGCAATGGCTACGAAACACGTAACATCATTTACGACGGGAACCTTCTCTATGGTCCGCCGCCCTCCTTCCCGCTCACCTCGGACCAGTACCAGACAATTTCCTGGCGGGAGCTCTGATGCGCTATACTGGGATGATGAGAGATAGTATCCTTGCCTGTAATTGGAAGATGAATCCCGGGCGCCGCCACGAGGCGGAGACCCTCTACCAAGGGCTCGTAGCCGCAAGTAAGGCGCTTAAAGCTTCTGAAATCTGGATTGCTCCGCCTACGCCCTTTATAGATGGCTTGCGCGAACGGCGGATTTTCAAGCGGCTCTCTCTGGGGGCTCAAGACTGCTCGCGCTTTACGATGGGCGCCCACACCGGGGAGGTGAGCGCTGCAATGCTCAAGGAGGCGGGCGCACAATTTGTGATTGTCGGACACTCCGAGCGCCGCGCCATGGGGGAGAGCGATACGGACGTGAATACGAAGGTGCAGTATGCGCTGAAGGCAAGAATCACCGTGCTTCTGTGTGTGGGAGAAAAGCTCCGTGACGGAGATGGGGAGTACCTTGCGGTTATCGCGAGCCAAGTGAGGAGCGCACTCATGGGCGTGCCCAAGAGCGCCTCGTGCCGCCTCGTGATTGCCTATGAGCCGGTGTGGGCCATTGGTGAGCATGCGGCGGCGCCCGCAACCCCGGAGGATTTCAGAAGCGTCTCCATCTACATTAAAAAAGTGGTCAGCGAGCAGGTGGGCGCTGGCGCCGCGCTCTCGGTGCCGGTTCTCTACGGCGGCTCGGTGTCAAAAGACAATGCTATGGGTTTCTTGGACGAGGGGCATGCGGACGGGCTCCTCATCGGGAGGGAGTCGCTCAAACTCTCTGCCATGAAGACAATCATCGCTGATGCCGAAGCGCTCGGGCGGGCGCGGGCACAGAGAAGCAGAAAACATGAGAGAACTCGCTAAGCTTAAAGAGAAAAGCCTGCGCGGGAAGCATGTGCTCCTGCGCCTTGACCTTAATGTTCCTATTGAAGAGGGAAGGGTGATTGATCGCTTTCGCCTTGACCGCGCGCTCCCGACAATTGCGTCCTTGCGCAAGGCCGGCGCCAAGACCATTATCCTCTCTCATCTCGGGCGTGCGGGGGGCTCGCTCCTGCCAGTGGCTCGCGAGCTCAACAGCGTTATTGACGCGGGCTTTATCCCCGCGCCTCTGCGGGAGGTGCACAAAACTTTGCGCGAACTCGGAGACGGCGGTGTGGTGCTCTTGGAGAACCTGCGGCGCGACCCCGGGGAGGAAAAGGGGAGCGCGGCCTTTGCAAAGGCGCTTGCCGCGCTCGGGAATATCTATGTCAACGACGCCTTCTCCGTTTCGCACCGCAAGCATGCGAGCGTGTACGCCCTGCCGCGGCTCCTCCCTCACTATGCGGGACCCTTGTTTGTGGAAGAGGTGAGTAATTTAAAAAAGGCCTTTAGCCCGCGGCACCCCTTTGTGCTGATTTTGGGTGGCGCAAAGTTTGAGACCAAGGTGCCCGTGCTCAAAAGATTTTTAAAGATCGCCGACCGCATTGTGGTGGTGGGAGCCATCGCGCATGCCTTCTTTAGGGCGCAAGGTTGTGAGCTCGGCAAATCGCGCATAGACAAGAGCGTGTCGGCAAAACCCTTCCTGCGGGCGGTGAAAGACGGACGCATTATCCTCCCGTCCGACGCGCTTGTCTCTAATGGCTCTGCGGTTGAGGGAAAGGCGGTGACTGCGCTCGCGAAGGGGGACACGATTGTTGATATCGGACCGCAGGGGATTGAGGAGCTGCGCAGAGCGCTCAAGGGCGCGAAGATGATTCTCTGGAATGGCCCTTCGGGCAACTACGAGAGCGGCTACGGCGGTGGGACGGTGGCCATCGCGCGCATGATTGCACGCTCCTCCGCATACTCTATCGTGGGAGGCGGCGATACCGTCACCGCTGTGCAGAAGACAGGGCTCATATCCAAATTTGATTTTGTCTCCACCGGCGGCGGAGCCATGTTGAGCTACCTCGCCACTGGAACTCTCCCGGGTATTGAGGCACTTGACTGAAGTCTGACTCCAGTCAATCAACTTGCCGCTATCAGTTCATCTGATGGCGGTTTTATTTTACCACGCTGGAATCTGATGAAGGCGGGTTTGCCAATTCTGCTCTGATTGTGGCGGCGGCAGTGGAGAGCTCGGTGGGAGAAACATCTTCTTTGCCTCCCCAGTGCACGTGCCCATCATCCTTATAGCGCGGCATGATGTGCACATGAGAATGGAATATGAGTTGTCCCGCGGCCCCCTCGTTATTCCAACCAATGTTAATGCCGTCAGCTTTAGTTGAGGACTGTATTGCTGTTGCAAGCTTTTGTAGAACTGGCCCTACTTCACGCAAGAGTTTTGCCGGCATATCAAAGAGATTGCGATAGTGCTTTTTAGATACAAGGAGTGTATGCCCCACATGGAGGGGCTTGATGTCTAAAAACGCCACAAAGCGTTCATCCTCGTAGACTTTCTCGGCAGGAATAGCCCCTGCTATAATCTTGCAAAAGACGCAGTCCTCCATGCCACCAGTATATGCTACAATGCTCTCGTTATGAAGCGAGAACTCGACGACCTTTTGGAAATCCTCCTCACCCGCCGTGGCATCTCTTCCGACGAGCGAGAGCGCTTTCTCCACCCATCTTACGAACGCGACCTACACGACCCTTTCCTCTTCTCACACATGGAACGCGCAACAGAGCGCATCCTCTCGGGGATCGCGCGTGGCGAGCAGATTGCCATCTTTGGCGATTACGACGCCGACGGCGTGCCCGGCACTGCCGTCCTCGCCTCGTGGTTTAGAAAAGTTGGCGCTCCCGCTCGCATCTACATCCCCAATCGCCACACCGAGGACTACGGCTTAAGCGAGCGGGCCCTCCGCGAGCTTGCCGGCGGAAGCGTAACGCTGCTCATCACCGTCGATTGCGGCATCAGCAACGCCGCAGAAGTGGCGCTTGCGAAGGAGCTGGGTATGGACGTTATTATTACCGATCACCATCTCCCTCCGGAGATACTTCCGGACGCGTATGCGATTCTCAATCCCAAGTGTGATGGAGAGAACTACCCCTTCAAAGAACTCTCTGGCGCCGGAGTGGCGTTTAAGTTTGTGCAGGCACTCGTGCGTTGTCCCGACGCCCCCGCCGTTGGCGGGGTAAACTGGGAAAAGTGGCTCCTTGACCTGGTGGCCATAGCCACCATCTCCGACATGGTGCCGCTCTCGGGCGAGAATCGCGTGCTTGCCTACTTTGGCCTCTCGGTACTGCGGCAGACGCGGCGGCCGGGACTCCGCGCCCTCCTCAATGAATTACGGGTGAATCCAGCCGAGCTTACCGAGGACGACATTGGCTACCTCATCGGGCCCCGCATTAATTCAGCAAGCCGGATGAGCCACGCCATGCACGCCTTCACCTTGCTTATGACGGAAGACATGCGTGAGGCGCAGGCGCTTGCGCGCGAGCTTGAGGCACAGAACCGCGAGCGCAAAGAATTGGTGGAGGTGATAATGGAACATGCGCACGGGCTCCTTGACGCATCTACGCTCCCGTCCTTGATTGTTGTCGGCCACGGGGGATGGAGTCTCGGCGTACTCGGTCTTGCCGCGAGCCGTCTGGTAGAGACCTATCATCGTCCGGTTTTTGTATGGGGAATCAATGAGGACGGATTCATGAAAGGCTCCTGCCGTTCTGACGGCACGGTGAATGTGGTTGAGCTTATGCGGAGCGTTGGGGAGGGAGGACTCTTTGCAAACTACGGCGGGCATCGCGAGGCTGGTGGCTTTATGGTGGCCGAGGGGAGGGAGCATGAGCTTGCCGAGCGTCTCATCGCGGCCTACGAACTTTTGAAAAAGCCGGCATCTCTAAATGGAGGCATCAAAACGGACTGTACGCTCTCGCTCTCCGATGTGACGCAGGACACCTACAACATCATTATCCGGCTGGCCCCCTTTGGTATGGGGAATGAAAAGCCGCTCTTCCTCTTTGAGGGGGTGGAGGTTGCTGGCGTGCGCAACTTTGGCGTTAAGAATGCACACGTGGAACTTCTCGTACGCTCCGCTACTTGCCCCGCCAGAGGCGTGGTTCCCGCTATCGGATTTTTTGCGCGGCGGACAGTGCCACACGCGCATACGCTTAAGGAGTGCGATTGGGTTGATGTGGTGGCGCATCTGGATCGTTCCACATACCGATCCCGCCCGACGCTCCGCCTGCGGCTCGTGGATGTCTCGCGCGTGGCATGATAGCGCTCTACACAGACGGCGGCGCGCGTGGCAATCCCGGGATTGCCGGCGCAGGCGTGCATATCCAGAACGAAGAGAGCGAGACGATTGAGGATTGCAGTAAGGCGCTGGGGACAGCTACCAACAACGAGGCGGAGTATCACGCCGTCATCCTCGGTCTCTCGCGGCTTATAGAGCGCTACGGAGGGGCGCTTACAGGGATGCAGGTGGAGCTGAAGTTAGACAGCGAGCTGATTGGACGTCAGCTCATAGGGACGTATCGCGTCAAGAGCCCTAGACTGCGCGCGCTTTATAATGAGGTGACCCGCCTGCGACACTCCGTGCCGCTCTTGACCATTACCACCATCCCGCGCGAGGAGAACAAAATAGCAGATAAACTTGCAAATAAAGCGATGGACGGACAAAAGTAAGGTTCGCACTATTCATTTTTTTTCGCGCTTTACCCGCCGTGGCGGGCTCCGACGCGACTCAAAAAATGAACAGCGCTCACCTTCTTCATTAAAAAAATCTGACCAGTGCAAGTGCTCCTGCAAGAATCAACAGCTGTGAAATTACTGCGCTAGCACTCCACCGCAATTTTTTTGAATGCATAAAATCTTGGAAGTCTTGGTTCCATTGCAAAAATCGTGAAGGAAATCCTGCGTGGAGAGCCGAGAGGAGGTCAGGGAGAATTGAACCAAGTCCAAGGAGGAAGAGGGGGAGAGGGTGTGCGAGAAAATTTTCCAGTCCAAGCGCCGCGACAGCAAGCGTTGCGCCGAGCGCTATGTCAAAGCCGACCCGCCCGCAGTCGTGGATGAGAAAATCCAAGAGATTGAAGCGCGGCGGGTTGGGCCCCTCATTAAACGCATAGCGCAGTTTATAGTCGTAGTGGGGGACGGTATCGGCGAGGTAGTGGCTCCCCAGCGCAAACGCAAAAAGCGCCACAGGCGGCACTGCGCCAACGAAGGGCGCTCCGAGAGCGCCGGCAATGGCAATATGCGTGGCGAGTGTCATGGCAACTAGTGTAGCAAAAGAGACTTGCCACGGCGAAGCCAATGTGGATTATACTGGGTAGATGCTCGCGCTCCTTATTGGCGCCGCGCTCGCACTCTATGGGTGGAGGGTGGGAGACCGGGCGATTTCCCTCATAGGGTTTGCGATTTTTGTGCTCGGACTTGGGTTTTTACGTTATGCGGCGCTCACAGGGGAGAGCTCTCTCCCCCACTATGGCCGAACTGTGCTTACCGGCACGATTATTGACTACCCGGACCAGCGCGAGAGCTCGGTGCGCGTGGTCATAGAGCCGGAAGGTGAACACGAGCGCGTGCTCGTAATGGCTCCCGTAGGGACGCAACTTGTCTACGGCGATACGGTGCGGGTCACGGGCGCCATTGCAGTGCCAAAAAATTTTAAGACCGATACCGGAAGGGACTTTGACTACACAGGGTATCTGCGGCGGCAGGGGATTAGCCGCGAAATTTCTTTTGCGGATATAGAAGTGCTTGAACCGGCAAGTCTCTCGCTCAAAGGAGCGCTTTTTGCATTCCGTCGCGCGATTGAAAAGCAATTGCACCAAACCCTCTCCGAGCCGGAAGGCTCGCTCGCGCTCGGCATGCTCCTGGGCGGCAAGGCGGGACTCGGAGATGAACTTACCAAAGTGTTCCAGCGCGCGGGCATCATCCATATTGTTGTCCTCTCGGGCTACAACATTATGCTTGTTGCGGAGGGAGCGCGCCTCGCGCTTGCGCGCGCACCCTTCTTTGCGCGGATGACGGGGAGCGGGACATTTGTCGTTCTCTTTGTGCTTATGGCGGGAGCCGAGCCGGCGGCGCTGCGCGCAGGCGCCATGGCGCTCATCGCGCTCCTCGCCCGCGCGACGGGGAGGCCATACACGGCCCTGCGCGCGCTTACGATTACCGCCGCCGCCATGACGCTGTGGAATCCGCTCATTCTCACACATGACCCGGGCTTTATTCTATCGGTGCTGGCAACGCTCGGTATCATTCTCTTGACTGACCCTATTTCAAAAAAATTCTCACGGATTAGGTGGAAGTTTTTGCGCGAGATTCTTGCAACAAGCACTGCCGCATATGCCGCGGTGCTCCCGTACCTGGCGCTCCAGATCGGCGCAGTGAGCACGGTGGCGCTCCTCGTTAACCCGCTGGTGCTCCCGCTTGTTCCGCTTGCCATGGCGCTTGGCACCGCCACCGCCGTGCTCGCGTTTGTAAGCCCCGCTCTTGCGCTCGTCACGGCGCTACCGCTCATTCTCATCCTGCGCATTATGATTGCTGTTGCCCGCGCCTTTGCCGCGCTCCCTCTTGCCTCGCTCACCGTCCCCGCATGGAGCGGGTATGCGCCGATGTTCGTGTATGTTGGTGTGGGAGTGTGGTATTGGTGGTATAGAAAAAGAAAAAGCCCCGACACGCTTGCGCGATCGGGGCAAATAAACTAACTTGATACTTGAGACTTGGCGCTTAAGCCCCTATCTCATCCTTTTCCACCGTCATCCGTGCGGATTTTGTGGGGGAGCGTGATGCTAAACACGTTGATTGCCCCCAAATCTGTTTCCCAGAGGCTGTTATGCCATGACATTCTTCCGAAGCTAAAACCTCTCGGAAATGCAACAGGATATCCCCACCCAATAGTGATGGACTCGAACAGGAGTTCGGTGTAACTCTCGGAGTTAGCATCAGGAGCGAGAGAGGCATACACATCTATTTGCTTCTCTACCGGCCAATTGCCGTCCCACGAGCTCTCACTCATGTCAAAGAGCCACACGACCCCTTCTTCTTTCTGAATGCGTATCCCCTGGAATCCAATCGTACCGATGACCAATTTAAGGTCAGTGAGAAATGAGTAAGGAATAACATCTTTGTTTTGCGTCGAATCTGGGGCCTCCGGTACTGGTGTTTCCGGAATTTCTACCGGAGCCCATTCCCTCTCCGCGATTTGCCAGATGCCTCCCTTGCCTTGAGCACGGATAGGCATGTGAGCAATCAGTTTGCCTGTGTTGCCCGGGAAAATACCCTCACAACGCCTTACGATATCAAAGACGGCCGTGCCATAGGGATTAAGCAGAAAGAATTGATTTTTCTGCGGTTTCCCCACGACAGCATTTGCGCGCATGTCGCTCGGTAGAGCGGGTGAACGATCTTGCCACCCGAACTCGTTGAACGACCCTCGGACATTGTATTCCATAATGCGTAGTGCGCTCGGGTCCAATAGGTCCAGTGCAGGGGCAATAGTTCTGTACGCACGACCATCATAATTATTCTTTGTACTCTTGAGTGAGAACTCCAGGACAAGCAATAACTTGTCACCTGCTCTAAGGTAGAGCTTCGGAATGTCCATGGTGCGGAACCCAAATCGAATGACTCCTTCGCGGACCATGCCACGTACGGGGACTTGCCGTTTCAGTTTTCCGTCCTCGTCAACAATGATGTAGTAGAGTGTTGGATTCGACAGCTCGTTGAAATCGAGCATACGATTCTCCTGCCCGGTAATGGGTGCGTTGACGATGCGGTTTACCATAAAAATGGCAAACCGGATATCAACAGCGTCCGCATTCTGATCTTCCACCAACCATGTTCGGTACATGCGGACGGTTTCGTAGTCTTGGAGGTTTACGGCGGTAATCGTTGGCTCCGTGTTTGACTCGGGTACGTAGGGTTGGTCTGAAGTATCTAATCCGTACCATGCGGGGAGTAGCGTGACTATAGGCGCAAACTTACCTTCTGTTCCCGGCGGCAGGGGGATATCGTAATCCACACTCCCGCCTCCGCCACTACCACCACCGCCACCAGCATCTTTGTTGGCCTTGGCTTCAGTGCGTTTCTTGATGAAGGCCTGCGCTAGAGGAACAAACTCCTCCGGCGACTGGGGGGTCTGGTACTGTTGCTCTCCTGATGCGCCCGCAATGAGCGTGGGGGAGAGAGGCGCACCCTCGGCAGTGCCGAAGTATATGTACAATGCAACTGTTGCTCCCACTAAGATTACCAACCATGCCCAGAAGACGATCTTTTCTCTCTTCATTTCTAATCTCCTTGTTTTCAATGATCAACCCCGTAAAACGGGGTTTTATAAGCTCTTTTTACATGATAGCATGTTTTTATATCTTTGTCAATCTTCCGCGTGAGGAGCTACAATGGAGTCATGCAGAAGCTCAAAATTGGGGTTTTGGCAGGATTAACTCTCCTCACCGCGCTTGTGTGGTATGCAGTCTGGCAGGAAGAGCAGAGGGGGCTCACCGTGGCTTTTTTGGATGTTGGGCAGGGCGATGCCGTTTATATAGAAGCTCCCAACGGCAATCAACTCCTTATCGACGGCGGGCGGGGGAGGGCAGTCCTGCGGGAGCTCGGCGCTGTAATGCCTCTCTATGACCGCAGCATTGATGTGGTGCTGGCTACACACCCTGACGCCGACCATATCGGCGGGCTCATCCCGATGCTGGAATCCTACCGCGTGGGCGCGGTGATTGAGTCCGGCAATGAGCGCGAGACGGCGGTGACTGTAGGTTTTGAAAGAGCCGTGGCGCAGGAGGGGGCACTGCGCGTTGCCGCGCGGCGCGGAATGCGCGTTGATCTCGGGGACGGCGCCGTGTTTACTATCCTGTATCCGGATAGGAACGTTGCACGAGTGGAATCAAACGAGGCGTCCATTGTGGGCCAGCTCCGCTACGGCAGTACCACCGTGCTCCTCACGGGCGATGCGCCCGCAAGTGTGGAGCGCATTCTTATTGCAAAGGACGGTAGCGGGCTACAGAGCACGGTGCTCAAGCCGGGTCACCACGGTTCGCGCAGCTCCTCTGTGCTGGAGTTCCTTGCCGCTGTTTCGCCGGAGCTCGCCGTTATCTCGGCGGGCACGGGCAACAGCTATGGGCATCCGCACACGGAGGTGCTTGCGCGCCTCGCACAATCAAAAATCCGTACCCTGCGTACGGATGTGGAGGGGAGAATTATATTGAAGAGCGATGGGCGGCGCTTGAGCGTGAGTGCAGAGAAGTAGTAAGGTGCTTTTTTGCCTTGAGACAGCGTGTGCAGATTTTGATTCTCCCGCCACTAGGCAGGCGTGCCCACTGTAGGTTCAAAAAAACACGCCGCTTGCCGGTCGGATTGTACTTAGTGGCGCGCACGCGGTTGGAGTAGCCTCCCGCAATGCGGCTCCCGCGCCCGCACAGTGGACAAACTTTCATAGGTGTTGAGTGGCCAAAAGGTATGGTATCATAAAGCTCCCCATTTGCAAGAAATATGTTTGAGACCCTATTCCTTATTCTCATCCTCATATTCTCGGTTGTTATCCATGAGGTTGCCCACGGCTACGCCGCAAGCGCCTTGGGCGATGATACCGCGCGCCACGCGGGCAGGTTGACCCTCAATCCTTTAGCGCACCTTGACCCGGTGGGCTCGGTACTGGTGCCTCTCGTGCTCGCGCTCCTGCCCGGGGGGCTGATTCTCGGCTGGGCCAAGCCGGTTCCCTACAACCCTTACAACCTGCGCGCGCGGCGCTTCGGCCCTGCTATCGTTGCGCTCGCAGGGCCGCTCGCCAACATCTGCTTGGCGCTTTTGATGGTAGTCGCGGTGCGGCTCCTGCCCGTGGCGGGCATCGCGCTCTCGGAGGCGCTCTTTGCAGGCATCGCCTCCATTGTGCTTATTAACGTGGTGCTGGCGCTTTTTAATCTCATGCCCGTGCCGCCCCTCGACGGCTCCAAGGTGCTTTTCTCGCTCCTGCCGTACCGTTACCATTTTATAGAGGAGGCGCTGGAGCACTACTGGTTCATCTTCCTCCTCGCGGCGCTCCTCCTCTGGCCTTACCTCGCCAGTTTTGTCATCGCCCTCACCACACTCCTCTTGGAGGTCTAAACACCCCACCCCTTACCCCTCTCGCCCTTGGGGGAAGGAGCAGGGGGGTGGGGTTTTATAGACTCACCGTATTTTTGCGTAATAAAAAATCATATCACTTTTCTACGATCGTAGAATTTTGGTATGATTTTTATATGTGGTAAAAATGGATTGAAAAATTTACTGCTTTGGCGGCAAATTCTTTGAAATAAACTGAGTAAAGTAAAAGGCCACCAACTTTTTTGCTGGTGGCCCTGCGACGCCGAACATGGCTGGACATCCGGTAGTTACTTGCTGTGATTTTTCCTGAATTCAATAGCAAGCTCGATGACCTTCTGGATGACTGGGCCGGGACAAGCTTGAAGCCCCGCCTTCGCAATCTCACGATATGCCTGCTGCTGTTGAGGGGTGAGCTCATCGTAGCCGTCGGGGCTTTTCCAATCTTCGGGAAAGACGTCAGGGACGAACTCGAGGATCTTCTCTATCTGATCTCGGACGATTGGATAGAACTCGACCTGCCGGAAATAGAAATAGTCCTCGATTTCGTGTAAAACCTCGGCCTCTCCGCTCAAACGAGCTCCAAGGGACTCCAGATGTTCGACCTGCTGGAACAATGATTGCGCCATGGCAACCTCCTATTCAGTTTTATCGGTGCAATATCTAACAATGATATTAGCAAAATGATCATAAAAGTCAACACTAAAAATAATAAAATTATGACGGCCGTCTTGAAATTATTATCAGTTTGAAACTTGGTCATTAGAACCTGCTACTTACCGCCCCGACACATCGGTGTCGCGGGCTTTTTCTTGCACATTTTTGGCGCGTATAGTAGAGTTACGCTCGTATGCCGACAATTAATCAGCTCGTCCGCCGCGGGAGAAAGCGGCAGGTCAAGAAGGCACGCACCGTCGGGCTCGCGCGCGGTTTCAATACGCTCAAAAATAAACCTGTTTTCTACCCGTCTCCATTCAAGCGCGGCGTGTGCATCCAAGTCAAGACCACCACGCCTAAAAAGCCGAACTCCGCTCTGCGCAAAATTGCCCGCGTGCGCCTCACCAACGGCATGGAGGTGACTGCCTACATCCCCGGCGAGGGGCACAACCTGCAGGAGCACTCGGTGGTGCTTATTCGCGGTGGGCGCGTCAAGGACCTCCCGGGTGTGCGCTATCACATCGTCCGCGGCGTGCTGGACACCAGCGGGGTGGAAAAGCGCCGCCAGTCCCGCTCGCTCTACGGCTCAAAAAAGAATACGGTAGTCGCCAAATAAAATATATGAGAAGGAGTGTAAAAAATCGGAATAAGCCGGCGCCGGATTACCGTTTCAACTCCGCGCGTGTTTCGCAGTTTGCAAACTATGTGATGGAGCGCGGCAAAAAGAATGTCGCGCAGAAAATTGTTTACGGCGTGCTGGAGAAAATCGGAAAGGAGACGGGCCAGAACCCGGTGGAGGTCTTTGAGTCCGCCATCAGAAATGCGGGACCCACGGTAGAGGTGCGCTCGCGCCGCGTGGGCGGCGCCAACTACCAAGTGCCGCACGAGGTGCGCCCCGAGCGCCGCACCTCATTGGCATTGCGCTGGATGATTGCCGCCGCGCGCGCAAAAAAGGGAGCGCCCATGGCAGAAAAACTTTATGATGAAGTCGTCGCCGCCTCGCAGAACCAGGGCGAGGCGGTAAAAAAGAAGGAGAACGTCCACAAGATGGCGGAGGCCAACCGCGCCTTTGCCCACTTTGCCTGGACCTCACGCAAATAGATGAACGGCAATCTCGAGAAGACACGCAACTTTGGCATCATTGCGCACATTGACGCTGGCAAAACAACGGTGAGCGAGCGCATTTTGTTCTACACCGGCCTCTCGCACAAAATCGGCGAGGTGCACGAGGGCGCGGCGGTGATGGACTGGATGGAACAGGAGCGCGAGCGCGGCATCACCATTACCTCTGCCGCAACGACCGCCTTCTGGGTGCCAACGTACTTGTCCGCCGAAGTCCGCCACGACGGAGCGGATGCAAAAGGCGATACCGCCTCTCCGTATCGCTTTAACATCATTGACACTCCCGGCCACATAGACTTTACCGTTGAGGTAAAGCGGAGCCTGCGCGTCCTTGACGGCGCCGTCGTCGTTTTTGACGGAGTTGCCGGCGTGGAGCCGCAGAGCGAGACTAACTGGCGCTATGCCGACGAGGGGAAGGTGCCGCGCATCTGCTTTATTAATAAATTGGACCGCACGGGCGCCTCGTTTGAGCACTCCTTTGCAACTATTTTGGACCGCCTCACTCCTAACGCGGTGCGCATACAGATTCCCATTGGCGAGAGTGAGGCGCATGAGGGCGTCATAGACCTTCTCATCATGAAGGCCTACTCTTTTGAGGGCGACAAGGGCAAGGAGGTGATTGAAAAAGAGATTCCCGAGAATCTCCGCGCGGCGGCCGAAGAGTACCGTGACATGTTGGTAGAAAAAATTGTTGAGCACGACGATGCCGCTATGACCAAGTACCTCGGCGGAGAGGAAATTCCCGTACAGGAGCTCAAAAGAATTTTACGCGCGGCCTGCATTGCCAACAAGCTCGTACCCGTCTTCTGCGGCTCGGCGCTCAAAAACAAGGGCGTCCAGCTGATACTGGACGCAGTGGTGGACTACCTGCCCTCTCCGCTGGACATCCTGCCGGTAAAGGGGCTTGACCCGGTGACGGGAGAGGAGATTCTGCGCCACGCGACTGATGACGAGCCATTTGCGGCGCTTGCCTTTAAGGTGCAGACTGACCCCTTTGTGGGCCAGCTGACTTACTTCCGCGTGTATTCGGGAAAGGTGGAGGCCGGCTCCTACATTTATAATGCGACGACGGGCACCAAGGAGCGTGTGGGACGCATTGTGCGCATGCACGCTAACCATCGCGAGGATGTGAAGGAAGTGCACGCGGGAGAGATTGCCGCTATGGTGGGACTTAAGAGTAGTAAGACTAGCGATACGCTCTGCGATGCCGAGCACCCCATCCTCTTGGAGAAGATTGAATTCCCCGAACCGGTGGTGTCTTTGCGTATTGAACCAAAGACGAAAGCCGATCAGGAGAAGATGGGCATGGCGCTCAAGCGTCTCTCTGACGAGGACCCGACCTTCCGCATCAAGTCCGACCAGGAGACGGGGGAGACGATTATTTCCGGCATGGGCGAACTGCACTTGGACATCATTGTTGACCGTATGAAGCGCGAGTTTAACGTGGAGGCAAATGTGGGTAAGCCGCAGGTAGCCTACCGCGAGACCATCACCGGCACCGCAGAGGTAGAGAATAAGTACATCAAGCAGAGCGGCGGCCGCGGCCAGTATGGCCACGTGCGCATCCGTGTTAAGCCCTTGGACAAACACATCCCCGAGGGCGCAAAGATTCCCAAGAACGTCACGCGCGAGCATAATTTTGAATTCATCAACAACATCAAGGGCGGCATTATCCCGCAAGAGTATATTCCCGCAGTGGAGAAAGGCATCCGTGAGGGCATGAGCCGCGGGGTGCTCGCGGGCTTTGAGCTCGTTGATATATCCGTTGACCTCTATGACGGCTCCTACCACGAGGTGGACTCATCCGAGATGGCCTTTAAAATGGCCGGCTCCATGGCGCTACAGGATGCGGCGCGGCGGGCCAATCCGGTAATCCTTGAACCGATTATGAAGGTGGAAGTGGTAACGCCGGAGAAGTTTATGGGCGATGTGACGGGTAACCTTTCGTCCAAACGCGGGCAGATTGAGGGCATGGAAGAACGCGGTGGTAACCGCGTGATTCGCGCCAAGGTACCTCTTTCGGAAATGTTTGGCTACGTCACTTCCCTGCGCTCCATGACGGAGGGGCGGGCAACCTTCACCATGGAATTTTTGGAGTACGCCATCGTCCCCCAGAGTGTCGCCACCGGCATCATTGAATCGCGCAAGTAAATTGACTGGAGTCTGACTCCAGTCAATTTATGCAAAAAGAAAAGGCCCCGAGCGGGGGCCGAAGGTGAGGTGGGAGCTAAGAGAGGATTTTGCGCCTGTTAAGGATTAGCAGGCGACGGGGGCAATGTTCTTAAGCCAGAATACTGACTTTTGCTACTTTCTTCCATTATATCATAGAACTATATCATTTGTCAATATCCAGTGGTAAATCCACCATTGAGCCGTAGTTTTGGACTTGCTCCGTGTCCGCCACGGCGAATGTGCGGGGTTGACTTCCAGTGGAGGTCTGCTAGTATCCTAGTACGCATTCTGCGCGCTTTTTATTGTGCACAGTCGTGTTATTTATAAGTTATCTATCATAAAAGTATGGCAGACAAATTTGACCGTTCCAAGCCGCACGTCAACGTCGGCACCATCGGGCACGTTGACCACGGCAAAACGACGCTCACCGCGGCTATTTTGCATGTGCTGAACCTTGCGGGCAACAAGGTGAAGATGCGCGGTGTCAACGAGATTGACAACGCCCCCGAGGAGCGCGAGCGCGGTATTACCATTGCACTCTCGCACAACGAGTACGAAACGGCAGCCCGCCACTATGCGCACATTGATGCGCCCGGCCACGCCGACTACATTAAAAACATGATTACCGGCGCCGCGCAGATGGATGGCGCTATCATTGTGGTTGCGGCAACGGACGGCGTGATGCCCCAGACGCGCGAGCACATCCTCCTGGCCCGCCAAGTTGGCGTGCCTAAGATTGTGGTCTTTCTCAACAAGGTAGACATGGTTGACGACAAAGAACTCGTTGACCTTGTGGAAGAGGAAGTGCGCGATCTCCTCACCAAGTACGAGTACGACGGCAAGGGCGCGCCGGTCATCCGCGGTTCTGCGCTCAAGGCGCTTGACGCAAAGAGCGCTGACGACGAGGCGGCCAAGCCAATTCTGGAACTTGCCAAGGCGCTTGACGAGTACATTCCCGAGCCGGTTCGTGATACATCCAAACCCTTTCTCATGCCGATTGAAGACATCTTCTCCATTGAAGGCCGCGGAACCGTAGTTACCGGACGCATTGAGCGCGGCGTGGTAAAGGTGGGTGAAGAAGTTGAGATCATCGGCCTCAAGGCAAGCGCTAAGACGACGGTGACTGGTATTGAGATGTTCAACAAACAGCTGGACGAGGGGATGGCAGGCGACAATGCCGGCGTCCTCCTGCGCGGTGTGAAGAAGGAGGACATTACTCGCGGCCAGGTGCTGGCCAAGCCGGGATCAGTCACGCCGCACACCGACTTTGAGGCGCAGGTTTACATCCTTAACAAGGATGAAGGCGGCCGCCACACTCCGTTCTTCAACGGCTACAAGCCGCAGTTCTACATCCGTACCACCGATGTGACCGGAGAGGTCACTCTCCCCGATGGCGCCGAAATGGTCATGCCGGGCGACACGGTCACCTTCAAGGTAAAGCTCGTTGCCCCGGTGGCGCTTGAGGAGAAGCTCCGCTTTGCCATCCGTGAAGGCGGCCACACCGTCGGCGCCGGTTCTGTTACCAAGATTACCGCTTAATATGGCAGTCGCTCTCGTTAAGCCTAAGGCCGCGCCTCGCACTGCTGCGCAAAAGCCGCGCGGTGCACGCAAGCCTGCGGTAAAGAAGGCGGCGGGAGGCGGACTAGAGATGGGGAAGCTCCGCATCCGCATCTCTGCCTACGAGAACAAGGTGCTGGATGCCTCGGTCAAGCAGATTATGGACACTGCACTGCGCTATGATGCGACCGTGCGCGGCCCGGTGCCCTTGCCTACGGGCATCAAGCGCTACACGGTCAACCGCGCGTCCTTTATAGACAAGAATTCGCGGGAGCAGTTTGAAATGCGTATCCACAAGCGGCTCTTGGATATCCTCAATCCCAATCCCAAAATCGTGGAGAGTCTCACTAACCTCTCCCTGCCCTCTGGCGTTCACATTGACGTCAAGATGATGTAGTAATCTATTATGAAGTATTTACTCGCCACAAAGATAGCGATGACGGAGCTCTTTGATGAGAGCGGCAATGCCCATGGCGCAACCGTCCTCAAAACCGGCCCTCTTACCGTAACGCAACTGCGCACAAAGGAGAAGGACGGCTATGCCGCGCTCCAGGCGGGATTTGTGGCGGCTAAGGAGAAATCGCTCACCAAGCCTCTCAAGGGCCATCTCAAGGCTTCAGGAGGGCTCTTTAAACATTTGAAAGAGTTTCCATTAGATGGCGACATGGAAGTGAAGGTGGGAGATACGGTAGGCCTGTCCCAATTTGCCCCCGGCGATACCGTTACCGTGCGGGGCATCTCTAAGGGCAAGGGCTTCCAGGGTGTGGTGAAGCGGCACGGCTTCCACGGCGGACCGCGCTCGCACGGCCAAAAGCACTCCGAGCGCGAGCCTGGCTCCATCGGCGCCTCTGGCGTCCAGCGCGTGTACAAGGGTGTCCGCATGGCCGGCCGCATGGGAGGAGACGCGATTACCGTTAAAAATCTCACTGTGCTTAAGGTTGACGCAGAGCGTAGCGAGCTCTATCTTAAGGGTGCAATTCCCGGGCGCCGTGGGACCGTGCTTACCGTCATTGGCCGCTAAGATAACACTATGGAACAGGAGCTCTACACATGGGAGGGTAAAAAAGCTGGCACCGTCACCGTGCCGGAAGAGCTCTTTGCCTTGCCCTGGAATGCCGACCTTGTGCACCAGGTCATTACTGCTATGCAAAGCAACGCCCGTGCGGGCACTGCGCACGCCAAGGGGCGCGGTGAGGTACGTGGCGGCGGCAGGAAACCTTGGCGCCAAAAAGGCACCGGACGTGCCCGCCACGGCTCAAGCCGTTCGCCAATCTGGAAGGGCGGTGGAGTGACGCATGGACCGACTAATGAGCGCAACTATGACCGCAAAATTAGCAAAAAGATGCGCAATAAGGCTCTGCTTACTGTGCTCTCGCAAAAGCTCCGCGACAAGGAACTCCTTTTTGTGCAATCAAGCGTTCTCAAAGCGCCCAAGACCAAGGAGGCGGCGGCGAGACTCGGCAGTTTAGCCGAAGCTCTCGGGTACCCGCATTTGCGCTACCTGCGCGGCAAGCGCGCGCTCATCACGACCCCGACTCTTGAGGAGGCGATGGTGAGGAGCTTCCGTAACATACCCAGCGCGCGTGTTGAGGAATTGCGCACCGTGAGCCCCCTGGACCTCATAAGCTACCAGTATGTGATTATGGAGAGCCCCGCAGAGAGTCTTAAGGCGCTTGCAGGGCGTGTAAAAAAATAATATGGCGCAGATTGCACACAACATTAAACGGAGTTCGCAGATGCTTATAAAACCCCATATAACCGAGCGCGCTTCAATTCTCTCTGAAAAAGGCGCGTATGTGTTTGTGGCGTCAGAGCGCGCGACCAAGCGCGATATCGCGCATGCCGTTAAGGAACTTTACAATGTTACTCCCGTCAAGGTGAACGTCATCTCGGTCCCGTCCAAACGCCGCATCGGGCGCCGCGGCATCCGCGGTGTGCGTCCCGGTTTTAAAAAAGCGATTATATTCCTCAAACCAGGGGAGAAGATTGACCTCGGATAATCATGAAAAGCTACCATCCCACAACGCCGTCCCGCCGTCACATGACCACCATCACCTACAAGGGTGTTCTTACCCGTGGGGAGCCGCACAAAGCGCTTACGAGAGGGGGCAAGCGCCATGTGGGGAGGAATGCGGATGGGCGCATTACTGTGCGGCATAAGGGAGCAGGGCATAAGCGCCTCTACCGCGAGCTTGATTTTATGTACAATAAGTACGACATGCCCGCCACGCTTGAGTCGGTTGAGTACGACCCCAACCGCTCCGGCTTTATTGGCGTGGCGCTCTACCGCGATGGCGAACGCCGCTACGTGCTGGTACCGCAGAGTATGAAAGCGGGTGATACCTTTACGGTCTCTGAAAAGGCGGAGCTTACGGTAGGCAACCGCGTGCCGCTCAAGCGCGTTCCTGCGGGAACCTTTATATACAACATTGAGCTCAAACCCAAAGGCGGCGCTAAGCTCGTGCGCTCGGCGGGAAGCTTTGCGGAGGTGTTGGGAATACATGCCGGCTCTGTGAACGTCAAACTTCCCTCATCGGAGGTGCGCCGTATCAGTGAGAATGCTTGGGCCTCGGTGGGGGCGGTTTCAAACGAGGAGTACAAATTGGTAAATATCGGCAAGGCCGGCCGCTCGCGCTGGATGGGAATCCGGCCAACAGTGCGGGGGAGCGCCATGAACCCGGTAGATCACCCATACGGTGGTGGTGAAGGCCGTCAGGGAAGGGGGACGCGCCGCGCTAAGAGCGCATGGGGCAAGCCGACGGGCAAGGGGCAAAAAACACGCCGTCCCAAGAAGTATTCAAACGTGCATATTGTCTCCCGCCGCAAGGTAGGCAAGCGTAGTTAATACTCCAGACCAGAGTATAATAGGAATATGGACTGGAACGTGATTATTCCTATTGCGGCAACGGTCATTGCCGGTGTTATTGCATGGTTTTTAAAGAATACCATTGAGAATTTGGTGAATACCGACAGGAGGATAGAGGTGAAAGTAGACAGAATTGAATCGTTTATCAAAGCCGCTTCTAACTCAATCGTCGAGATACAGACTCTCTTGGGCGGAAGAGGTTTTACTATCAATCAGAAACTTGCGTATGCCCCGGGCAGCCCTCTCAAACTGACTGATTATGGGGAGACGATAATGAATGAGAGCGGGTTCTATACGATTCTGAAAGAGAATGGTGACTTTTTTGTTGATCTTGTCAAAAGCAAGAATCCGCAGACAAACTATGATATCCAAGATTACTCTATGGCAGTGCTCAAAGAACTGGCAGATGCAAACAACCTGTTGGCAATACCTCTTAAGGAATATGCCTTTAATGAGGGCTTACCCCTTGAGATCGTACTGAACAGCGCGGGCATTGTGTTGCGGGATGAAGTGATGAAGGAATTGAGTTTTGGAGACGCTACCCTTGATAAAAAACCATTGTAATCTAGTGGGTGGATAAATGAGTTTGATGGCACGGAGCCTCGGGTGTATAATGAATTCAGGTCTTTTTAGTAATAAATTCATAGCTATGATACGAAAATTAGTGGTACTCGGTGTTATCGTTATCGCAGTGTTTGCGGTAGCGGGCCAGGCGCAGGCGGCAACCTGCACCCTCTTGACCGTCAACTTGCGCAATGGGAGCTCCGATGCACTCATTGGTAGCCAGGTAAGCTCGCTCATTCACTTTTTGCAGGAGTCCGGTCATATCTCCTCTGCGGTTGCGCTGACACCAGGCCGGATGACCTTTGGTCCGCAGACACTCGCGGGACTTAAGAGCTTCCAAGTGTCCGAACGGCTGGCGCCAACGGGGGTTGCCAATCTCGCCACGCGCTTTCGCATCTTTGCGCGATCCTGCGGGGCAGGGAGTATTACTCCAACTCCCACGGTCTCTGGCTGGCAGGCGGGAAGCCCGCGCACAGTCACTTGGAATCGTGCGCTCATACGCGCGGCAAACGTGGAGCTGGCGCTTAAAAAGATTGATACTTCTGCACGCTATGTGATTGCCGCGGCAACATCTAACGACGGCTCCGAACTCCTCGTCCTGCCTTCATCGCTTCCTGCTGGCTACTACGACCTTGAGGTGCGCTTTGTGTTCACCTTTGGCGGGAAGAACTACGCGCTTGGCTACCCGGCCGCCGCCGCGCGGCAGGTGAATGTGGCGGCAGTAAGCTACTCCGGTGGGGGAGGCGTGAGAGGAGAAAGTAACGCGCAACGGGAAGAACGCGAAGCGCGCGAACGCGAAGCGGCCGCAGGCTCCTTTGATACCCTCTCGGCGCCCGGGATACTAGTAAACGGAGCCATAGGGACGCTTAATGTGAGAGGCACTAATATTGCCCGTTATGACGTCATATTTACCTGTGCGAGCAGTTATGCCGCTGCATACCATTCATTAACGGGAGAAGTCTTCTGTGCTTCCTCGCGTCCGGCATACAACCTTGGAACTATTTCTATTTCTGGTTCCGAAGGGTCACTTAACTTCCAAGCAGTTAACCCTAGCGTTTCTCAGAATGGAATAATGACGCTAACTGTCCGTGCCTATAATTCCGCAGAGTCTCTTGTCGATGAGAAATCAGTGACGATTACAGTAACTCCGTACGGAGGAGTATCGTCTTTTGGGCTTACGGTAGATAAGTCAGGGACTCTTAGCTCTGGAACATCAGTCAATATCACCAAGTCTTACAGTAATCTTGCACGAGTTGAGTCAGTGATGACCTGTAGCGCGGGGATATCAGCACGGAATATAAGTAATCAGGAACTCTGTAACACAGGGACAAAGAGCGAGGGTGTACCATCGTTTGCGACTGGCGACCTCCTGTATGCGACTCTCACAAACAGCTCTGCAGTGACTGGCAACATGAGCTACACCGCACGCGGATACAATTCTGCAGGAACATTGATTGGCAGCAGAACGATTAGCTTGAGCGTGGCGCCGGCTTCTGCACAATCTTCACTCGGCGCTCTCTCGGTGAGTGGCGGTAACACTATTCTCTCGGGCACTTCAGCAAATGTATACCAAACATTCAGCAATGTTGCCCGGATTGAATCAGACATGCTCTGTGGCCTCGGTGTGAGCGCTATGAATATTAGCAGCAGTGCAAGCCAGAACTGGTGCAATAGCGGCATACGCACTGAAACCCAACCATCCACTGCCACCAATCGCTTGCTCTCCTTCACTTTCACCAACAGCGGCCAATCAAACGGCACGGCAGCGCTCACTACCCGCGGCTACAATGCCTCCGGCGCGTTGGTGGGAACACAGTCAACAACCCTTACCGTGACGCCGGCGCCTTCAGCCCTGCCGCAGCCATCGCCTTCTCCTTCCGGATCTTTCAGTTACCTCTCGCTACCTTCGATTATTCTCGGCGGGACGACGGGTACACTGTACGCGAGCGGCAGCGGGATCAGCCACTACACGGTTGATTTCAACTGCGGTTCCCTTGGCGGTGCATACATTTACCATCCCACCTCTGGAGAACTCTATTGCTCATTCCAGCATGCTTCCATCACTGTTGCCGGTCCAAACGCCTCACTCTCGTTTCTTGCGATGAACACATCCGGCACAGCCAAAAGTGTTTCGGTTACTGTGCGCGCGTATCGATCTGACGGATCGCTCGTTGATACGAAGTCAGCTGACGTTAGAGTAAATTCGGCTTCTGCGCTCGCTCCCTCTTCTACCCAATACGGCGCGGTGGGCGCATTGCTCCAGCAGTTTATCAATCTCATACTTAATTCACGGTAGACACACATAGCTTCTGTTTTTGCGTCGCATTGTGATATAGTTGAGAAATGCAGAAGTTGCCTCAAATATTCAAATCCATACTCTGGGCCCATGATTTTGATAAATGTGATCCTGAAAAGATGAAAAAAACCATAATCATTCAAGCTCTTAGCTATGGCACATTAGACCATTGGAATTGGATCAGGTCGTTTTATGGAGATGCCGAGATAACAAACATCTTATCCAGTGTCCCAATGACCGAGATCCGATCCAAGACTCGCGCATTGATAGAGACAATTTTTAATTTCAATGATTGGAATTATGCACCCAGAGGTTCTAAGTGAAAAAACTAAAGCTGTTTGGGATACGTGTGGTTTTTTGAAGGGTTTTTATTTGGCAGGTGGAACCGCGCTGGCTCTTCAATTGGGGCACAGGATTTCAGTTGATCTGGATTTTTTTTCCGATAATCCCATACAGAGAACTCTCTTGTCTGAAATTGAAGGAATTTTTGGACCGGTACATATCTTGGTAAAAAATAAAGACGAGCTCACCGTTATTGCAGATGAAGTCAAAATAACTTTTCTCTATTACCCGTTTCTTTTATTACACCAAACAGTGTCTACTGGCGTCGTCCCGCTTGCGAGCGTTAAAGATATTGCTTCAATGAAAGCGTATACTCTGGGGAGGAGACAATCAATAAAAGATTATATTGATTTGTATTTCATCTTTTCAAAAAATCTAATTTCTCTTTCGGATGCGATGGGAGAAGCAAGGCAAAAATATGGCGATGCGTTTAACGACAGACTTTTTTTGGAACAATTACTGTATTCAGATGATTTAGAAGATGAAGAAATTAATTGGCTCCAAGAGAAGGTCGGCAAAGAAACGATGAGTGATTTCTTTTCTGTCTTGATCACACAAGCCAAATTATGATTGGACGGGAGCTTGACTTGCAAAGCTCCATGGGTATACTATGAATAGTGCCCTGCGGGGCTTTTTATTTAGAATAGAACAATGAGCATTGGAAGCTACTTTGAGGAGACCAAGCGCGAGCTTGGTCACGTTAATTGGCCGACGCGCAACCAGTCGGTGAATTTTACTCTCACTGTTATTGTCTTTTCTGCTGGCATCTCGCTCTTCCTTGCCCTCTTTGACCTCGTCTTCACCTTTATCCTCGGCAAGCTCATCGTGTAAGCTCGCGCGTTTTTATATATATGGCAGAAGAAGCACTACAAGCAGAACCCTCGCGCGACAAGCGCTGGTACGCCATCCACACCTACTCGGGCTACGAGAATACGGTGCTCCGGAACCTTAAACAGCGCATTGAGTCGCTGGGCATGGAAGACAAGATTTTTAACGTGATTGTGCCGATTGAGAAGGTTGTGAAGGTAAAGGGAGGCAAGCGCGTAACGGTTGAAGAAAAAATCTACCCGGGCTATGTGCTGGTTGAGATGGTCTATGACCCCGAGAGCTGGTACGTGGTCAGGAATACCCCGCGGGTGACCGGCTTTGTCGGCTCCGGCGTGATCCCCGTGCCTCTCAACGAGCGCGAGGTTGCCGAGCTTTTTGCCCGCATGGGGGACGAGACAGTCAAGCATACCATTGAGCTCGTGCCCGGCGAGGCGGTGCAGATTGTAGACGGGCCTTTCAAGGATTTTGAGGGCACGGTCTCTGAAGTGGATACCGACCGCGGCAAGGTCAAGGTGCTCGTCTCCATGTTTGGGAGAGAGACGCCCTTAGAGCTTGATTTCTTGCAGGTTAAGAGAATTTAAGGAGCGTAGCGACTATAAATTCCTTAACCCCGCCCTCACTTATGTTCTATACATACGTGATCAAACGACAAGGCGAACGTGGGTACTATATCGGCTATACCGCAGATTTGCGAAAAAGGCTCAAACAGCAACAGTGCTAGACAAAATTGTAAATTACTATATTATGAGGCCTACCTTACCGAGAGCTTAGCGCGACGAAGAGAGTACAAGCTCAAGCAGTTCGGTGGCGCATGGAGTTCGTTACGGGAGCGATTAGATATTAAGTAAGGGCGGGGTGGTGATTTTCTAACTCACTCCGTTCGTAAGAAAATCATCCTATGGCAAAAAAAGTTACCAAAACAGTTAAATTGCAAATTGCAGGCGGCAAAGCAACACCAGCGCCGCCGGTGGGCACCGCGCTGGGGCCGACCGGCATCAACATTGGCGACTTTGTGGGCAAGTTCAACGCGGCGACGGCGCAGATGGCGGGGGACATCGTCCCCGTGATTGTAAGTATCTACGATGACCGCAGTTTTGATTTTATATTAAAAACACCGCCAGTCCCGCAATTTATTTTGAAGGCCGCAAAAATTGATAAGGGAGCAGGCAAAACAGGCATGCAAAAAGCGGGGAGCATCACCAAGGCGCAGGTGCGCGAGATTGCGGAAAAAAAGATGGTGGACTTGAATGCCAAAGATATTGGAGGCGCTATGCATATGGTCGCGGGCACTGCCCGCTCAATGGGGGTGGAAGTAGTCTAAGACACCGAGTGCTCAAATTCAAATTCCCAACACTCGGTGTCTGCCAAGACTTGCAAAAGGCAAGCTTCTTCTGTATGACGGAGGGAGGAAAACGATCTTTGACGTGAAAGGAGCGTAGCGTGAAGCATAAAAGGAGGTACGAAGGAGTCCTGCCGCGACAGATGCTTGTTGATCTTATTCGCACCGGCTACATTGCTGGTGCGGTAGAGGCCCAGGCAAATCCGTCATCTATTGATCTCTCACTTTCAGAAGAATGCTACCGTGTGGAAGGGATCGTACAGCCGCGCATCGGTGAGCGCGTTGCAGATCTGCTTGGCTGTGTGGGAGCTATTCCCCATGAGCTCTCACACCCTATGGAGGTTGGCGTCTCGTACCTTGCGCGGCTCCGGGAACGCCTGCGCTTGCCGCGAGAGGTCTATGGCTACTGCAATCCAAAATCCAGCACGGGCAGGAATGATGTGCACGTGCGCGTGCTTGCCGATGGCGTCCCGCGCTTTGATGCGGTAACGCCGGCGGGGCACAAGGCGGAGCTCTGGCTCGCCATCACCCCAAAGTCCTTCCCGGTGGTGATCCATCCCGGAGAACGTGTGGCGCAAATGCGTCTCTTTACCGCGAACACGCGCTTCTCGGAACTGGAGCTTGAGGTGGAGATAAAGCGCAACTCGCTCGTCTTCTCTCCGGGCGGTCGCCCTTTAGAGTATGATGACCTTAAGATTACCGATGCCGACGGGTCGGTGCTCCTCACCTTGAGTTTGCGTAACGGCGCAATAGGCTACCGGTGCCGGCGGCCGTCCCGCGTGCTTGATTTTTCACAGCGCGGCTACTGCTGGGAGGACTATTTTGAGCGCATCCGTGCCGAGGAGGGGATGCTGCGCTTGCGCCGCGGCGAGTTCTATGTGCTTTCAACGCATGAGTGCGTTTGCGTGCCGCCCCATCTCTCCTGCGAGGCGGTGGATATGGACTCGCGCACCGGAGAGTTCCGCTCCCACTATGCCGGCTACATTGATGCCGGTTGGGGTTTTGGGAAGAATGGGAAGGGGAAGGGTAGCCCCATTACCCTTGAAGTGCGCCCTTTTGAGGATCTGGTTATCCGTGAATGGCAAGCCTTTGCTAAGATTCGCTTTGAGCGCATGGCGGCGCTACCTGACGCGCACTACGATGAGCTAGCCACCTCACACTACCGCGGCCAGCGCGGCGCCCGCCTCTCCAAGCACTTTGCGCAATGAAAAAACCCCTGTCCGCCGCGGCGGACAGGGATATTTTTGTGCCGTCATACCTTGCGATGCGCTGTGCAGAAATGCGGGTGCCCGCCTACGTCAGTGACTGTGTAATCGCGGAAAAGGTTTGGGTAGCGCTCCTGCATGAGGCGGCCGACCTGGCCGAAGACGATGCGGATTTCTTCTTCTGCGGCGGGATCAGTACGCATCTCAAGCACGTGGCGTATGGCGCGGATGTTCCCGCTCCAGCCGATGGCCGTGGCGAGTCCGATAGGCGCGATGCGACGAAATGCTGAAGTGAGCACCTTTTTTACCCCAAAATCCCTCATTTCATCGATGTGAAAGAGTTCAGCGAGTTTGTACTGTAGCCCCTCTAGGTGTTCGAACGCTCTGCCCATAATCTCCATTGCCTCCGGGCTTTCTCTGATGATCGTTGGCGCCCAGAATCCGAGGTCAGTGAGCCTCACAAAACGCAGACTCTCTTGCGAGATGGCAACACCAGCTCGGTGGCGGACAAGCTCATGCGTGAATACGCGAGAGACGTCGGCAAAAGCAAAGTTAATTACTGCATGCTCCATGACGGAACCGTGTCCAACTTCTATGACGTGGTCAATATACTCCTTGTTGCTCTCACGCACCTTCCGGATATTGGGGTTGAGACCGATTGCGAAGCTCTTGTAGCAGAGTTTACCGTAGAACTCGGTGAGCTTTTCGGCATCCGATTGCGCATTCGAGTCCCAGTGGGGAGCGCCGATGTGCTCCAGGTAACTCTGCATGCCCTCGGGAATGATTCGCGTTTCTCCCACGAGAAACACTCGGGGCTTTACCTCTTTCATAATGTGCCTCCTCGTGTGAATGTTCTTGACTTCCCGCATCCTAGCTTTTCTCTGCTATACTTGCAAGGTGCTTATGGTGAAGGTGAAAAAATTGCGCAGGTGCGGTAGCATGGGTTCTTGATATTTGATAGACTGGCGGCAGAACGCACTTTGTATGAGAAAGGAGTTTATAGATGTCTTTGATTGCGATAGAAGGCGGTGAAGGAGCGGGGAAGAGCGCCCTAGTAAAAGCGCTCTCTATGGAGTTCACGGGGTACCCCATTACCTTTGTTCAGGAACCCGGCACGACTGCTCTTGGCAGAGAAGTGCGGAACCTCCTGATGGATCGGGAAATGAGCCTGGGAGCGGAATTTTTTCTCTTTCTTGCGGCGAGGGCGCAACTTGCAGAAGAGATCATGGTCCCCGCGCTTAAGAAGGGCAGGCATGTTGTCTGCGACCGCTACTGCGCATCTACGTTTGCCTATCAGATCGTTGGGCGGGGCAGGAGGGATCTCACAGAGACTTTTTTGAGAGCGCAAGAACTTTTCCCGATGCCGGACCGTTACATCTATCTTGTTGTGGATCCGAGTATTGGGCTCACGCGCAAAGAGGGGTCTCATCAGGCCTTAAATCGTTTTGATCAAGAGTCACTGGATTTTCATCGCCGGATCGGTGACGGTTACGATGAGTTTTTTGCCTCCATTGAAGATACGGTACATGTTCTGCGCATTGATGCCAACATTCCCGAAGGGGAAGTCCATGACGCGGCTATTGACATCATTGCTCCACTCATCGGCGCGAGCAAATTCGCATTCAGTAAGTAATGTTTGTGCCACCACCGCCACACTCTGTGAGAGTGTGGCGGTTTACTTATCCACTTCCTCCCCGTTGCCCTCGTGGGGGGGGTGTTACAATAAAACGGTTACTAACCTTTGTCGAAAGGTTTCAGCGGCGCTTAGTTTTATAACTTAGTATTTGGTGCTTGATACTCAGTACTTAATACTTGCAACTTTTGTACCATGTCCACGAATTATCAAAAGCAGATCGCTAAGAACAAAGGGGCGGTTATTAGCACTCTCGTCGTTGCCTTTCTTGCTACTTATATGGTAATGAGCAATGGAGGGTTTTCATTAAAAAGCGCGAAGGTCGCCGGTGTGCCACAAGGAGCAGAAGAAGCGGCTGCACTGGAGCAACTTGCGCAGGTGAGTAGTGTTGGTACGGCGGCGAATATTCCTGTTATCACTTCTTATGCTATTTTCGGTTACGGGTCAGCAACAAGCACACTTGTTTTGTCTGGATCGGGTTTCTCTACCACAAGTAACATGGTTACTATATGCCGTGTGACCGAATCAGGCGCATGTGCATCAAGGCGCCCTGATGTCATCTTTATCTATGATATTCGGGCATTTCCCGAATCTGCAACGTCATCGAAAATCGCATTTAATCTTCCTAGAACATATTCTAACGGGACTCTTACGCAAGTGTATCAACCTCATCTGCTAGCTGTATACAATAAAACTACAAAAAAATATTCAGGGAGAATACGCCTGCAATCCCTATTGCATGGTGACCAAATAGTACCCGCCGCAATATGGACGTTAGTCAGTGCTCCGGGGCCAATAGTAACTCGTCCCAGCTATCTTGGGGCAACTAGCACGATTACTGCGCAGATGACCTTTCGTGTTAGGGCGCAGGGAGGGACACTTCTAAAACCAAACATCAGAGACTTTGGCCTTGCATTTGTCTCGTCACTCTCCTCTACTTCCTCTATACAAAATGCAACAAAGGTTATTGGCGCAGGATATCCCGGTTTTTACTCAATAATTGATAGTATCTCTCCGTCTGATAGTTCAGTTGGCGATGGCGGTGAATATTTAGTAACAGTTAAAAGTATATTTGTGCCGCAACGACAAAATCAACGGACTGAACTTGTGTATTACACAGCAACATCTACGAAAGCAATGATAGGCGGTAAGGTATATTACTCTACTGGTAACAATGGAAAAGGCTGGCGCACTACCGGTGTTTATTTTCCTTAACCAATAAGTCTTTTAAAAAAGTCTCCGCTACGGCGGAGGCTTTTTTGATGGGAGATTTCTGCTAGAATGGCCATGAGAGGCAAGGAACAAGTATCAAGTAATAAGTATCAAG
>MHTL01000003.1 GCA_001823095.1 Candidatus Vogelbacteria bacterium RIFOXYD1_FULL_51_18
GTTTCCCGGAATGGTTCTCTTTTATGCCACAGATTTTTAATAATAACTGGACTCTGTTGCTCTTAACCGCCCCGGTGCAGTTCTGGATCGGCTCTCAATTTTACAGCGGGCTGAAACTTCTCATAAAATATCGCACTGCCGATATGAACACTCTGATTGCCATTGGCACACTAGCCGCCTATTTTTACAGTGCGGCAGTCACCGTGTTTCCCGTTTTCTTCACTAGAGAGGAGATGCAGCCGGCGCTCTACTTCGACACTTCAGCGATTATTATCACCCTCATTCTCTTGGGGAAATATTTTGAGGTGTTGATGAAGGGGAGGGCTTCAGAAGCAATAAAAAAACTCATTGGCTTGCAACCCAAAACCGCACAAGTGCTAAGGGATGGAAAAGAAATTGGAATACCGATTGCCGACGTCATCGTCGGTGATGCGATAATTGTCCGGCCTGGAGAAAGAATCCCCGTTGACGGCAGCATAAGCGAGGGAGAATCAGAAATTGATGAATCAATGATCACCGGAGAATCAATGCCGGTTCATAAAAAGGTTGGCAGCGCAGTCATCGGCAGCACCATAAATAAATTCGGAACCTTCACGTTCCGTGCGACTAAGGTTGGCAAAGACACCGTGCTTTCGCAGATTATCAAAATGGTGGAAGAAGCGCAGGGTTCAAAGGCCCCGATCCAGCGACTGGCTGATCTCGTGTCTTCTTACTTCGTCCCCGCGGTATTTATCGTCGCTTTTTTGACTTTTATTGTGTGGCTCTTTCTCGGACCCGTCCCCGCTTTTACCTTTGCGCTTATAAACTTTATTGCCGTATTGATTATCGCGTGCCCCTGCGCTCTCGGCCTTGCCACGCCTATGGCTATCATGGTCTCTTCCGGCAGTGCGGCGCATAAGGGGATTCTGATAAAAGACGCCGCTTCGCTTGAAATTGCCAATAAAATAAACACGGTGGTTTTAGATAAGACGGGCACTCTTACTCAAGGGAAGCCGCAGTTGACGGATATTATTATGTTCAACGACAATCGCCAGGCAGAAATACTTTCCCTTGCCGCTTCACTGGAACAGCGGTCGGAACATCCTCTGGCGCAGGCCATTATAAACAAGGCAGTAAAAGAAAAAACAGAATTATATACAGTAGAGGATTTTAACGCTATCTCCGGGAAGGGCGTGCGGGGATTTTTGCAGATTCAATCCCAAAGGATTGAGGCATATCTGGGCAATAGAGCCCTCATGGCGGATATCGGCCTTGATAGTTCTCTGTACGAAGTTGCCATCAGTAAGCTTGAAAATGAGGGTAAGACGGTAATGATTCTCGCCAGCGACAAAAAGATTAAGGGCGCGCTTGCGGTTGCCGATGTGCTGAAAAAGGAATCAGTTGAAGCGGTGCGGACCCTCAAAAAGAACAATATAGACGTGTGGATGCTTACCGGAGACAATGACCGCACTGCCCGCGCCATTGCGGCTCAAGCAGATATAGATAATGTAATGAGCGAGGTATTGCCCGACAAAAAATCTGAAAAGGTGCGCGAGATTCAGGAGCAAGGGAAAATTGTGGCAATGATCGGCGATGGCATCAACGACGCGCCTGCGCTCACCCAAGCTAACATCGGTATCGCTATGGGCGAGGGTACGGACATCGCCATGGAATCAGCCAACATTACATTGATGAGAGGAGATTTGATGCTCATTCCCGAAGTAATAAAAATTTCACAGCGTACTATGAGAATAATAAAACAAAATCTTTTCTGGGCATTTTTCTACAACA
Organism: Candidatus Vogelbacteria bacterium RIFOXYD1_FULL_51_18; assembly: GCA_001823095.1. Taxonomy (GTDB): domain Bacteria; phylum Patescibacteriota; class Minisyncoccia; order Phycocordibacterales; family UBA9988; genus UBA9988. The sequence goes on from MHTL01000003.1 coordinate 1,771, forward strand.
TCGCCTTTATCCCCGTTGCCGCCGGAGTCCTTTACCCATTCTTTGGAATCCTGCTCAATCCAATTTTTGCCGCCGCGGCGATGGCCTTTAGCAGTATCAGTGTTGTGTTAAATTCATTACGATTGAGGAGTATATAGGAAATCTGCTACACTGGAATGAGGTCGTATTACTGTCAATTAACATAATTTTATGATGGGATTTGGCTACAGTGGTGTCGGCTTGGGGTCTCTCCTCATGCCGCTTATGGGTATTGTTTGGCTTATCGTCGGGATATTCCTGATTGTCTGGCTTTGGAAGCAGATCAGCAAGTAACGTGCTACTATCAAGGCATGCATAAGCGCATCGTCATCCTTGGCGGAGGCTTTGCAGGCCTCTATACCTACAAACATCTGCGCCGCTTGCTGGCGCGCGTTCCTGATGTGCGCATCACGCTGGTAAGCGAGAAAAATTACCTGCTCTTTACCCCTCTCCTGCACGAGGTGGCCACGGGCGGGCTCATGCCGGAGGTCATTATAGAGCCGATCCGTACGATGCTTGACCTTTCCCGCAGCGATTTTTGCAAAGCGAGGGTAAAACGGATATCACTCACTACGGCCAAGGTGGAAACCAGCGAGGGAGAGCTCCCGTATGACTACCTTGTGCTTGCGCTTGGCTCGGAGACAAATTTTTACAACACGCCCGGCGCGAGCGAGCATGCCTACTCGATTAAGACGCTTGCGGATGCCGCGCGGATTAAAAATCAAATTCTCGCAAACTTTGAACATGCCGTCTATGCGCCGGAGCAAGAGCGTTCCTCACTCGGCACTGTCGTGGTGGTAGGAGGAGGGCCAACGGGCGTTGAACTTGCCGGAGAGCTTGCAGAATTTCTCAACCGCACACTCTTGCCCACCTATGGCGCCGGGGAGCGTGCGGAGCCCAGTGTGATTCTCCTGGAACGCGGCGAACGAATTCTTGGTTATGAACCAGAACGGGTAAGCAATTACGCGCGCGACGTGCTCATGAGGAAAGGAGTGAACGTTCGCGCGAGTATGACCGTTGCCGAGGTGAGCGGAGACGGCGTTTTATTAAAGAGCGGAGATCGCATTGCGGCGCGGATCGTTATTTGGGCCGCGGGGGTCAAGCCGCGCGTCCTGAAGCTCCAGCCTCCCTCGATACTGGAGGCTGATGGGCGCATCCCCGTGGATGCGCTCCTGCGTGTGCGCGGCTACGAGAATGTTTTTGCGCTGGGAGACCTTGCGGCGGTGACAGACGCGCACGGAGTGCGCGTCCCCGACCTTGCCCAGTCGGCGAGCAAGGAGGCCAAAGTAGCCGCGCACAACATTGCCGCGGCTATCGTAGGGACCAAACAGCGTGTGTTTACCTGGCGGCCGACGGGATTCCTTATTTCACTCGGCAGGTGGGCGGCGGTAGGCAACATCTATGGGATTTTTGTAAAAGGACCCCACATCTGGTGGCTCTGGCGCACTGTCTACCTTTTTAAGATGCTTTCATGGCAAAAAAAGCTCGCTGTAGCCGTCGCGTGGACGGTCAACCTATTTTCTCGGCGTGATGTGAGCGAATTATAGCGGTTTTCCACCGCGTTTTTGACGCTATGCCTGTATAATACAGTCATGGCACTTACTGTGCTGATGTTCGGCTGGGAATTCCCTCCTAGATCCAGCGGCGGTTTGGGAGTAGCATGTTTTGGATTGACCCGCGCGCTTGCCAATAAGGGAGTGCGGATGCGTTTTGTGCTCCCCAAGCGCATGGCTCCGGACGTAAGCTTTATGGATTTTAGCTTTGCCGACGTGCCGGATATTGCGGTAACCGGAGTAAATTCACTCCTCTACCCTTACGTTACTGAAGGGAGCTATCTCTCCTCCTATTATGCCGTAGGAGGCAGTATCTATGGTGGCTCCTTGTTTGAGGAGGTGCTTCTCTATGCAGCCAAAGCTGCCGAGATTGCGTGGCGCTCGCGCTTTGATGTAATTCACGCGCATGACTGGCTCTCCTTCCTTGCAGGGCTAGAGGCCAAGCGGGTGAGCGGGAAGCCTCTGGTAGTGCACGTGCACGCGACGGAGTTTGATAGGAGTGGCGGTACGAACGTCAATCCGCGCGTCTATGAGATTGAGAGACGCGGCATGCAGGAAGCCGACCGCGTGATTACCGTCTCGCAGTTGACCAAACAAATTGTCATAGAGAAGTACGGGATAGCGCCAGAAAAAGTAGAAGTTGTGCACAATGGGATTGAGAGGACTGACTTCAGGCCGCTCCCTTCGGACCTTGACGCGCTCAAACGGAACGGAAAAAAGATTGTGCTCTTCCACGGCCGCATTACGTTGCAGAAGGGTCCGGACTATTTTGTGCGTACTGCCAAGAGGGTGCTTGAGTATTATCCCGATGCAGTTTTTATTGTCTCCGGCATTGGTGATATGTTGCCGCAGATGCTGTGTGAGACAGTTGCACTGGGCATTTCTGATAAAGTCTTTTTTGTGGGAGCGCTCTGGGATGAAGAGCGTGACCGCGTCTACCAGGCGGCGGATGTAGTGGTTATGCCCTCAGTCTCGGAACCCTTCGGCATCGTGCCGCTGGAGGCGCTTGTCAATGGCGCGCCGGTGCTTATTTCTAAACAGTCGGGAGTCTCGGAGGTGCTCTCACATGCACTCAAGAGTGACTTTTGGGACACGGATGAGATGGCAAATAAGATTGTAGGCCTTCTCAAGAATGAATCACTCAAAAATACCCTGCGCAGCAACGGTGGCAGGGAAGTGGGCGCCGTTACCTGGTCAAAGGCCGCGCAGAAGGTGCTGGGGATTTACCAGTCGCTCGTGCCCCGTTTCGCATAATGGCTTCAGTTTGCTTTTACTTTCAAGTACATCAGCCCTGGCGCGTCAAACGCTTCAGGATTTTTGATATTGGCCACGGCGGGCGCTACTTTGACGACCACTCCAAGACCAATCTCAACAATGAAAAAATTTTCCGCAAGGTCGCCGAGAAGTCATACCTGCCCGCCAACGAGGTGATGCTCTCTCTGCTCACCACACACCCGGAGTTTCGCATTAGCTACTCACTCTCGGGAGTGCTCATGGAGCAGATGGAGAGCTTTGGCCCCGACGTGCTGGACTCTTTCCAGCGTCTCGTAGATACCGGGCGCGCGGAACTCCTTTCTGAGACCTACTATCATTCACTCTCCTTTCTCTACTCGCGCGAGGAATTTGCCGAGCAGGTAAAACTCCATCGCGATAAGGTGCGCTCGCTCTTTGGCGTGACGCCGAAGGTTTTTAGGAACACCGAGCTCATCTTTAATAACGATTTGGCACAGGCGGTAGCCGAGCTTGGCTACAGCGCTGTCTTAGCCGAGGGCGCTGACCATGTGCTTGGCTGGCGCAGTCCCAACTTTCTCTATACGCCCAAGGGGGCAGGGGGGATTAAGCTCCTCCTCAAAAACTACAAACTCTCCGACGATATTGCCTTCCGTTTTGGCGAGCGTAGCTGGAAGGAGTTCCCCCTCACGGCGCCCAAGTTTGCGCAGTGGGTAAATGCGATTAACGGCAACGGCAATGTGGTGAATCTCTTTATGGATTACGAGACCTTCGGCGAGCACCAGTGGGAAGACACGGGCATCTTCAAATTCATGGAATCGCTCCCGCGGGAAATCCTCAAGCATCCCGACAACGACTTTGTGACCGTCTCCGAGGCGGCAGAGCGCTACGCGCCGGTGGCGGAGCTGGATATCCCGCACTACGTCTCATGGGCGGATACCGAGCGCGACCTCTCGGCCTGGCTCTCTAACGAGATTCAGCACGATGCCATCAGCAAACTCTATGCGCTGGAGGGCGAGGTGAAGGGGAGCGGCAATCGCCGCCTTGTGGAGGACTGGCGGCGGCTCACAACCTCGGACCATTTTTACTATATGTGCACCAAGTGGTGGAACGACGGCGACGTGCACAAGTATTTCAATCCCTACGAGTCTCCCTATGACGCCTTCATCTCCTACATGAATGTATTAGAGGATTTGAAGTTACGATTAGCAGCTAAGTAATTATTTGTAACTATATTTTGCTTGAAAAAAAATCATACCACTTTTCTACGATCGTGCTTTTTTGGTATGATTTTGAAACGCATTTACTTTTTGGCTGTTTTTTGCTAGCATTGCCTTAGAAAGCTCGTTAAAGGGAGGAATCCTGTAATGTCGATTGACCTTGCTATTATTCCAGACGATCAGGAGAATACGGAGATTGCCCAAGAGTTACTAGCTAAACTCAAAGGAGTCGACGTAAATGTCCACATTCTGCCCCCGGGAGTAAAAGAAAGAGTACCCACTCCATTCGTCAGAGACGAGACGGGATACAAGCACTTTGGGATTGAAGGGATCAACCACTTCGTCCAAAAACGCTTACAGCAAGCTAACCCTGCAATTGAATAGTGCGCAATGGCCGCCGCGCGGTCTCCTTGGGAGCTCCTCTCGTTCACGGTTCTCTTTCGGGACCTTTCTATAATCAAACCGAAAACGACCCGCCGAAGTGCGCCCAGCGGCCGTGCGGCGGCCTCAAGTTCCAGCCTCATCCGTGGGATGAGGCTTTTTCTCTTTCTTTCTCCATTTGATGGAAGTCTCACTTCCATCATTGAGCCATATCTTTGCTTGAAAAAAAATCATACCACTGCCAACCAGAGGTGAGCAAACGGACAATAGTGCCATTCGTTAAGGACGAGAAGGGTTATAAGTACCCTGGCCTCAAAAAAATCGAAGCTTTCGTCAAGCAGCGGCTGAAACAAGCTAACTCTTAAAATTAAAAGGAGGTTCCTGTATGCTCCCTATAGACCCTACGCACAATGTGTGGGGTCTTTTCTTTATCCACCGAAATTTTCCGCATGCGCGTGGTATTATTTCTCTATGGCACGAGCGCTCACGTTGGGCAACGGGAGTATTCTTGTTGGAATTGACCATTTCGGGCAAGTGCGCGACTTTTACTACCCGCACGTCGGATTGGAAAACCACGTTGGCGGGCACTTTGTGCACCGCGTAGGCGTATTCAGTCCTAATCCCGCCGTGGGCGGGACGGGCAAGCTCGCATGGCTCTCTGACCCGTCGTGGAGGGTCTCGGTGGGGAGTAAGGAGGAGTCACTCTCCAGTGATATCCGCGCCGAAAATCGCGACCTTGGCGTCTCGCTCGCCGCGAATGACCTCGTTTATAATGAGCATAACATCTTTATTCGCAAGGTTACCGTCAAGAACCTGCAGGGCGTGAGCCGGCCCATTAAAATTTTTTTCGCGCACCAATTTGAGATTACCGAGTCGCACCGCGCCCACACCGCCTACTATGACCCAGCCGCGCATGCGATTATCCACTACCGCGGCCGCCGCGTATTCCTCATTAATGCCAAACTGGAGGGGCGCGGTTTTGACGACTACTCAACCGGCGTCTTTGACTCGGAGGGCAAGGAAGGGACGCATAAAGATGCCGAGGACGGCACGCTTGCCAAAAACCCGATTGAACACGGCTTGGCGGATTCTGTCATCGGACTCTCCGGCGACTTTGGCCCGGGAGAGGAGAAGACGGTCTATTATTGGGTGGCGGTGGGCAAGACTCACGACTACGTCAAGCGCCTCAACACGATGGTAGAGGAAAAGAGTCCCGCGCACATGATCAAGACCACGGAGGATTACTGGCGTGCGTGGATAAACCGGCAGAATTTTAATTTTCACGGCCTCACGCCGGAAGTGGTGGCTTTATTCAAAAAATCCCTCTTCATCATCCGTGCGCATACCGACCACGGCGGCGCCATCATTGCCTCCAGCGATTCCAGTATGATGCAACAGGGCGGGAAGGATAATTACTGCTATATGTGGCACCGCGACGGGGCCTTCTCCAGCATGGCGCTTGACCGCGCGGGCGACTTTACCGTCTGCCAGCGTTTCTTTGAATTTTCAAACGCGGTCATCGGCGAGGAGGGCTACTTCCTACACAAGTACAGTCCGGACCGCTCTCTTGGCAGCTCTTGGCATGGTTGGGTAGACAAGATAACGCACGAGCCGCGGCTCCCCATACAAGAAGATGAGACGGCGCTCACCATTATTGCACTGTGGAGACACTACGAATTAACCAAGGATTTAGAGTTTATTGAGCTTCTCTACAACTCGCTCATCCGCCGCGCGGCTGACTTCATGGTCTCGTATCGAGACGAGAAGACTGGACTGCCACTTCCCAGCAACGACCTCTGGGAGGAGAATTTCGGCACTCACACCTTCACGGCGGCGAGCGTCTACGGGGCTCTCTCCGCGGCGTCGCACTTCGCCGAGCTTCTGGGAAAAACCAAGAGCCAAACGCGCTTTACGGAGACTGCTCGCCAGATTAAAGAAGCAATTCTCGCCCATCTCTACGATGAGACGGGAGGATATTTTTGCAAATCACTCGGCGATAAGACGGTGGATGCTTCAAGCGCCCTTGGCATCTTTGCCTTCGGTGTGCTCCCCATTGACGACCTGCGTCTCATCCGCGCCATGAAAAAAACCGAAGAGGATCTTACGGTAAAGACCTCTATTGGCGGCATCGCGCGTTACCAGGGCGACCAATACTATCGGAGCAATGCGGGACTCCCCGGTAATCCGTGGATTGTCACCACACTCTGGCTTGCCGAGTATCTCATTGTCGCGGCAGAGAACGACCGCGACCTAGACCGCGCCCGCTCAATCTTCTCTTGGGTAGTATCGCGCGCGGACCGGAGCGGCGCCCTGCCCGAGCAGGTGCATCCCTTCACGGGGGTGCCGCTTAGCGCCTCGCCCCTGGTCTGGAGCCACGCGGCATTTGTTCACGCAATCGTGAGCTATCTAGACAGATTAGAGACGCTCGGAATCTGCAAGGCCCGCGACCAGCTCAACAATTTTTAAGCGTGCTAGAATAATACTATGAAAATCGGATACATCGGACTGGGCAAGATGGGCTACGCGATGACACTTAAACTCCTTGAGGAGGGGCACGAGGTGCTTACCTGCAATCGCTCGCAGGAGTCCCCGAGCTATGGCGGCAAGATCCTCTTGGCGCTCCGGAGCGAGTTTGGCGGCCATGAGGTGGAAGAAAAAACAGTATGAAGCAGGTCATCCTTGCACATCGCGATAGGGCTCTCGTCTCGGCAGAAGAAGTTGCGCGCCGCGCAGAGATGCTTGCCCCGTATCGCAGCTTCCTTTCCACAGTTGCCGAATCGGAAGAGTATGATTTTCCCGAGTCCTCCATCCGCCTGCCCTTTGACGCGGAAATAGAGGAAACGGTTAAATCCCTTTCCTCTCGCTTTAAGACAGGGAAGCTTTTGTATGTAATTCTTATTGGCTCTGGCGGTTCAGCGCTTGGCGCCTATGCGGTGTACGCGGCCCGCTACTCGTGGGCGGATACGCTCACGCCGCGCTCACCAAAGCTGGTCGTATTGGACGGCCTTTCATCCGCTACGCTTGCTACGCTCTTTTCCGTGTTTGACCGCGCTGTGCGCACACCGGACGAAGTGCTGGTCTTTGTTTCCACCAAATCGGGGACTACCACCGAGACCCTCACAACGTATGAGGCGCTCTTTGCATATCTCCACGGACGCTTTGGCGCGCATGCGGGGGAACGTTTTATGTTTATCACCGATGCCGCATCACCCTTGATGGAACAAGTGCGCTTGCGCGGCATTTCTGTGCGCGAGACGGCGCGGCTCGTCGGCGGGCGCTTTTCAATTTTCTCACTCGCGCATCTTCTGCCGCTCTCCGCCGCGGGCATAGACGTCTTCCCGCTTTTGGAGGGCGCGCGCGCCATGCGCGCGCGCTGTCTTGACCCTGACCCGGAAGAGAATCCGGCGCTCGCCGAGGCGGCCATGCTCCACTACCATATGGAGCGCGGCGCGCGTAGCCAGGCGCTCTTCCTTTTTGACGCGGCGCTCGCAGGAGTGGGGAGCTGGTACCGTCAGCTCCTCTCCGAGAGTCTCGGCAAGGAGGGTAAGGGGCTCCTGCCGATAATTGCCGTTGGCCCGCAAGACTTGCACTCAATGGCGCAACTTTTTCTTGGCGGGCCGAAAGATTTTTTTACCACTTTTGTTTCGGTGAATGACGAGCCGGTCATCCGCCTCTCGCGCACGGAGATCGCCGAGCATCTCGGTCTCGGCATTAGCGGCAAGAGTGTCTCGGAAATTGGCCACGCTATACTGGCTGGCGTGCGCGATACGTACGGAGAGCGCAAACTCCCTTTTGTGGATGCGGTGCTCCCCGATGTGAAAGAGCGCTCGGTGGGGCAGTTCCTCATGTGGCGCATGTTCATGGTGATGTACCTCGGCAAACTCCTTGGTGTTAATGCCTTTGACCAACCCGATGTAGAAGTGTATAAGACTGAAACACGGGGCTACCTGTCCCGCTGACTTATGCAGATACTTATAGACATTGGCGGGACTAAGATGCGCATTGGTGTGCCCAAGGAGGGGGGAGATGCTCTTGGTACGTCACGCATTATACATACTCCCGAGACGGGTGATGAGGCCATCCGTCTCCTTGTTGCTACAGGACGCGAGATTGCGGGAGATGCCGAGATTGAAGGGGTCTACGCGGGCGTTCGCGCCTACGACCACGTGGGAGGCGTCATGCGCAGACACCGCACACTCCCGCTCTGGGAAAATTACCCAATCCGCGGAAAGCTTGAAGCTGGCTTTGGTGCCCCTGCGGTAATAGAGAATGACGCGGCAGTAGTGGGCTTGGGCGAGGCGCGCTACGGTGCGGGGAAGAGTTATGAGATCGTGGCCTACCTTACAATCTCTACCGGCGTCGGCGGTGCAAAAATAAGCGGTGGCGCCATTGACGAAAGCGCCATCGGTTTTGAACTTGGCGCAGAAATTATAGATGGCACGCATACATTGGAGGAACTCATTTCAGGCGCGGCAGTGGAGCGTAAATACGGCATGCACCCGCGCGACATCAGCGATGCGAAAGTATGGAGCGAGCTTGCGCATTACCTCGCGATCGGCCTCAACAACTGCATTGTCCACTGGTCTCCCGACTGCGTGATAGTGGGGGGGAGCATGATGAATGAGATCGGCATCCATTTGCCCGCCGTAGAAACTGAACTTAAAAAAATTCTCACCGTCTACGGCTCGGTGCCGCCGCTCCTGCATGCCTCACTCGGGGACCTCGGCGGGCTCTACGGCGCGCTCGCGCTCTCGCAGAAAAGGTAAAAGGGGAGAGGTACGCGCTCTCCCCCGGTCCCGTGCACTGGCGTCGTTGTGTGCTTTTCCTAATTTTTTAGAAAGGTCCCAATTGCCAACTTTGATTGAGCTATCTTGCCTCTGGAGGCTTTGGGAACCTGCACGGGACACTCCCTATCACGTCATACACTGCATCCTTTCTTTTGGGACTGGTCTACTTTTAGTATACTACAGATTGCTGTACAGTGCCAGATATGCACTTCACTGTAGAAAAGAGAGACTCTAATTCACTCGCTCGCGCGGGAATTCTAAAGACCCCGCATGGGAATATCAAAACTCCCGCATTTGTAGCGGTGGCGACCAAAGCAACGGTCAAGTCGCTGACACCTGAGATGCTCACCGAGCTTGGGGCGCAGATGGTCTTGGGCAATACCTACCACCTCTACTTTGAGCCGGGGGAGGGAGTCGTGAAGGCGGCAGGGGGTTTGGGAAAGTTTATGCATTGGGATGGCCCGACCATGACGGATTCAGGTGGCTTTCAGGCCTTCTCTCTCGGCGCCGCGTATAAAAAAGGGGTGAGCAAGATCGCACGGGAAATGACTGAAGTCAGACTCCAGTCAGATGCAGAACCTGCTCTTGCTGTGATTACCGAAGATGGGGTGACCTTTAAGTCGCACTTGGACGGGAGCGAGCACCTCTTCACTCCCGAGCGCTCAATCCAGATCCAGCACGATATCGGTGCGGACATCATATTTGCCTTTGACGAGTGCACCTCTCCGCACGCCAGTGACTCGTATCAGAGAGAGGCGCTTGCGCGGACGCACCGCTGGGCAACACGCTCACTTGTCCAACATCGGATGTTGGACAATGCGCAATTACTTTTTGGCATCGTGCAGGGAGGGAGAGTGCAGGAATTGCGTGAAGAGAGTGCGCGGGTCATTGGCGGGATATGTCCACCAGCTGGCGGATTTGACGGTTTTGGCATCGGGGGTTCCTTTACTAAGGATGATGTGCACACCGCAGTTGGCTGGGTGAACACACTCTTGCCGGAGGATAAGCCGCGGCACCTCCTTGGCATCGGCGAGCCGGAGGATATTGTGCTTGCGGTGGAGCAGGGGTGCGACCTCTTTGACTGTGTGACGCCAACGAGGAATGCCAGGAACGGCTCGCTCTACACGAGGGAGGGGAAGATGAATATAGGCAATGCTCGCTACCGCAAGGATTTTTTTCCCATACAGCAGGACTGCGATTGTTATACCTGTAATAATTTTACAAAATCCTACCTCGCGCACCTCTTCCGTGCGCATGAGATGCTCGCAGGCACGCTTGCCACGATTCACAACCTGCGCTTTATCATCCACCTCACCGAGGAACTCCGCGCAGCAATCCTTGATGGTACCTTGAGCGAGTATAAAAATAAGTTCCTCACAAGGTACAAAAAATAAAAGGCGGTTCTGCTTGTTGTGCCAGAACCGCCTCGGAGCGTGCGCTACCATACGGGTGGCTTAACAGGGGAGCCTATGCAGTGCCGAGTGGGGCACAAGCACGGCTCGCGGCAACTGCGGGCCCGGGTGCACCCGAATCTGCGCACGAGGCATCCATTACCAGCGTAGCACCGCATGCTAGCGCGTCAATGCAATTACCGCATAGTTGTGCATAAATGAAAAAAGCGGTCTCGGCTGGGTGAGACCGCCTCGTGTGCAGTTTGAGCTCGGCGCAATGTGCGTCAAGGCAATACTTAAGCTCTCCGACATGCCCTTTGAAACGGGCAAACGCTGGATTGGGAATCAGAATGCGTTTGTTGAAGCGCTCCGTTCCGCGCTCATCCCTCTGCCACCACAATTTAATTCAAAAGGGGTTCCTGCGATTGATTTTGCGCGCGCATACCATGAATTGGGGATGGACCAAGCGTACGATAGTTTTCTAACCACTGCTTCTCAACAGACTGCGGATGAGTACTGGGATATCCCTGTGCTGAAAGGGGTTAGCTCTGATAGGGTAGTAAAAACTCTGCGCCACCTCGGCGTGGATGTCTATCTGTAGACCGAGGACTTAGGCAAGTCAGTTATGGTCAATGATCGGAATCCCAAGGATGGCTCCTACTGGGTTCGCTGTAAAGCAAGCGTTGAAGCCGATGAGAAGAACAAAAATCTCTCTGCAGACAATCTTGCCCAAAAAGGTATCAGAGGTCTTACCGTGCTAGAACGGCTCTTGCTTGAGCTAGCGTACTATCTGGCAAGTGATGCTCATCTTGATGTTACTACGGTAACCCTCTGCTCCGGCTCTCGCGACTCTGGTGGCTATGTCCCGAACGTGTACTGGTACTCGCGCAGCCGCGGGGTCTGCGTCGACTGGTGCGGTCCGGGCAACCGCAACGACAATCTCCGCGCTCGCGCAGCAGTTTCAGTTTCTCTGCCGCAGGCAGCTTGATTCTTCTTTCTTGTACCCTTGCCTCATCTCGCTCTTTTTCCAAAAAGGGCGGGATTTTGTGTTACAGTGCAATTATGAACACGTTTACCTTACATTCTCCCTTTAAGCCCGCGGGTGATCAGCCGCAGGCGATAAAGAAGCTGGTGGAGGGATTTAAAAAAGGCAGTCCCCGCAAAAAAGAGCGGGGCAAGCCTTGCCAGACGCTCTTGGGTGTGACGGGGTCAGGGAAGACATTTACCATGGCCAATGTCATTGCGGCGCTGCAAAAGCCCACACTCGTCATTGCGCACAACAAGACCCTTGCCGCTCAGCTTGCGCAGGAGTATCGGCAGTTCTTTCCCGAGAATGCCGTGCACTACTTTGTCTCCTACTACGACTACTATCAGCCGGAGGCCTACCTCCCCGTTACCGATACCTATATTGAGAAGGACGCCTCTATCAATGAGGAAATTGACCGTCTGCGCCACGCCAGCACCCAGGCGCTCCTGACTCGGAAAGATGTGATTATCGTTGCCTCCGTCTCCTGCATTTACGGATTGGGGAGCCCCGAGGAGTACGAGCGCGAGAATCTCAAACTCTCTGTGGGTACGAAGCTCTCGCGCTCCGAACTCCTCCAGCATCTGGTGCGCATACATTTTGAGCGCACCAGCGCTGACTTGAAACCCGGCAGCTTCCGCGCGCGCGGCGACACCGTAGAGATCATGCCGACGGGAGGCACGCACACGTTGAGCATTCGCATTAAGGGCGGCGCTGTGGCGGGAATAAGCGCCATTGACCCCGTCTCCCGCCGCATTCTACGCGAGGAGAAAAATGTTTTTATTTTCCCCGCCAAGCATTTTATTACCAGCAAGGCGGCGCGCGAGGCGGCAATCAAATCTATCCAACTTGAGCTCGCCGAGCGTTTTAAGGAATTTGAAAAGGCCGGCAAGCTCCTGGAGGCCGAGCGTCTCAAGCGCCGCACTACCTACGACGTTGCTATGATCCGCGAGGTGGGCTACTGCTCGGGTATTGAGAACTACTCGCGGCACCTCTCCGGCCGCGCGACAGGAACGCCGCCCGACACGCTCCTCTCTTACTTTGGCAAGGACTTTCTCGCCATTATTGACGAGTCGCACGTGAGCATCCCGCAGATTGCAGGCATGTATGCGGGAGATAAGAGCCGCAAAGAGACGCTTATTGAGCACGGCTTCCGCCTGCCTTCCGCGCGCGACAATAGGCCGCTCACCTTTGCCGAATTTGAAGAACGCATCGGGCCGTTGGTCTGCACCAGTGCAACCCCTGGTGGTTACGAGCGAGAGCACAGCACGCAGATTGTGGAGCAGGTCATCCGTCCCACTGGTTTGATTGACCCAGAACTCACCGTGCGCCCTATTCGTGAGGAGGGGAGCTACCAAGGACAAATACAGGACCTTATTGCAGAAGTTGAGAAGACGGTACAGAAAGGAGACCGTGCGCTGGTAACCACGCTGACTAAAAAGATGGCGGAGAGCTTGAGCGAGTACCTCAAAGAGCGCGGCATCAGCGCCCGCTACCTGCACAGCGATGTAAAGACCTTAGAGCGCATCCAGCTCCTGACTGAATTCCGCCGCGGTTCGGAGGGGGGCGGATTTGACTGCCTCGTGGGAGTGAACCTCCTGCGCGAGGGGTTAGACCTCCCCGAGGTCTCCTTCATTGGCATCTTAGATGCGGATAAGGAGGGGTTCCTGCGTTCACAGACTAGCCTCATACAAACCATCGGGCGCGCGGCGCGCAATGTCACGGGGCGCGTTATTCTCTATGCTGATACGCTGACTGGCTCTATGGAGCGCGCTATCAACGAGACTAATCGACGCCGCGCGCTCCAGCGTGCTTACAACAAAGAGCATGACATCACGCCGGTGACTATTACGAAAGGCATCAAAGACATCACCGAGAATCTGGAGAGTTTGCACGAGAAGACGGTTCGCGAGGAACTCGCGCTGGATAGAAAGGTTTTTGGCAAGGACAAGAAGAATCTTATCCGTGAGAAGGTCCGTGCCATGAATGCAGCCGTTAAAGAGCTAGATTTTGAGACCGCCGCCATTCTGCGGGACGAAATCCGCGCACTTGGAGTAAATTAGCACTCTAATTGCACCACTCACGTTCTCAGAAATATGCGGTGCGGACTTTTGAATCCGAGTC
>MHTL01000004.1 GCA_001823095.1 Candidatus Vogelbacteria bacterium RIFOXYD1_FULL_51_18
TGAAGTCATGCGCTTGCATCCCATCCGCTATGACTTAAAATCGCAGTACGGAAGCGCGAAAGACCAGCCGGGATTTATTGCGGAAGAAGCGCTGACCGTTGTGCCTGATCTCGTCTCCCTCGGCGCGGATGGCCTGCCCTCCGGCTTTGATTACCCTAAATTGACCGCGGTGCTTACTAAGGCGATTCAGGAGATGAATCTGCGCATTGAGACTATTGCGAGCGCCACGGCGAATCCGAGCATTGAGTCCCAGACCTTTGCTGAGAGCTTCTTTGAGAGCGTGTTTGCGCGCACGCGGGCATGGCTTGCCGATGCGGCAAACGGCGTAGGAGACCTCTTTGCTGGACGGGTAAAAACTAAGGAACTCTGCGTGCGAGACGACTCTGGCGCGGAGACCTGCATTACCAAGTTACAGCTTGACGCACTGCTCTCTGGGAATGGGGTAAGCTCTGATAATGCGGCGGGGGATGGTGGGGGAGGGGGAGGGAACACAACTCCAGCGCTAACTCCTACACCTGCCCCAGAACCAGAACCGGAAGCCACCCCAACTCCAGAATCTGAACCTGCGTCTGCTCCACCCGCGGAGGATCAAGAAAACCCAGAGGAGAGTCCTCTGGACACAGAGGACTCTCCTCTGGAACCCGCTCCTCCTCCACCAGACCCTGCCCCGGCGGATGAGGCACCAGCGCCAGCGGAGACACCCCCAGCGTCTTGATATGTGCTACAATGCCTCTATGAAAAGTTATACATATAGGGTCATTATAGAATTAGACGGCAAAGCGTATCACGGTTTTGTTCCGGCGTTGCCGGGCTGTCATACATGCGGTGATACCATCGAACAGACGCGGGCGAATCTGCGCGATGCCATTTCTCTATATCTTGAAAACCTCAACGCAAATAAAAGCTTTATTCCTGAAGAAAATAGTTTGGAGTCTTTTGAAACAGTAATCGTTAAAAGACCCGCACATGCCTAAATCGCTGGCGATTTCAGGTAAGAAACTTATCCAAATTCTTGGACGTTGCGGTTTTATGGTCAAACGCTCGTCGAGCAGCCACTTCTTACTAGAGCACGTCGATGGAAGAATAACTACTATCCCGCTTCACGCCAATAGAGATTTGCCAAAAGGCACACTCAAAGCTATTTTACGTGATATTAAGATTACTAACGATCAACTGCAAAAATTGCTCTGACGGCTCCTATTCACATGAACTACGTTCCCGTCATCGGCATGGAGATCCATGCCGAGCTCAAAACAAAGACCAAGATGTTCTGTTCGTCCAAAGTTGTATAGTGAATTTGAAGGAATAATGATAAAATCAAGCTATGTCAACTGACCTAGAAATAATTAAACAGAAAATAGCTCTGCATAAAGAGTATTTGAAGAAAACCTACGGCGTGAAAGAAATAGGTGTTTTTGGCTCATATGCGCGAGGTGATAATGATGAGAATAGTGATATTGATATAGTTGTTGATTTACAAAAACCACTTGGTCTCCAATTCTTTTCTCTCGAGCGTCATCTGGAAGAATATCTAGGAAGAAAAGTCGATCTTGCCACAAAAAAGGCAATCAAGCCATATATTCGTGAGCGTATTTTGGCGCAGATTATATATGTATGAAAAACCGCCGAGATATAGGGTTATATCTTACAGATATTTTAGATGCTATCAAAAGCATTGAAGAATATGTTGTCGGAATAAAAGATGCCGATACATTTTTTTCTGATAAGAAAACGTATGATGCGGTTGTTAGAAATTTAACGATTATTGGTGAAGCGGCACATACGCTTTCCGAAGAGGTGCGAAGCGAGTATCAGGAAATTGAATGGCGTGATATTGTAGCAATGAGAAACCACCTTGTGCATGAATATTTTGGGATTGACCAAAGCGTAACATGGGCAGTTATTACTCTGCATTTACCAGCATTAAAGAAAATTGCGAAAAAAATGTTGGAGGATTTTAAAAAAATTTCACCCGATACATAGATGAAAAGTTTAGAGGAATTTAAGAAGGTGTGTTACAATGCCTCTATGAAAAGACCACTCATCATCGCCTTTGGTTCACAGGTTAAGAACGGAGCAACCGGAATGTCCGATTTTGATTTTGGCGTACTTACAGAGAAGCCACTTTCGCTTTCTTTACGTACGAATTTGTCTGGCTACATTTCATCAAAACTAAGTATTAATGAAGACAAGATTGACCTCGTTGACCTGTATACCGCTTCACCAATGCTAAAATTTGAAGTTGCGCGAGCGGGGAAGCTTATAGAAGGCGACACGTTTGATTGTATTAGATTCAAAGTTCGCGCAATGAAGGAGTACCAAGATACGGCAAAATTTAGACGCATACGCAGGGACGCCATGATGCACGCTCATGTCGCATGACCTTATCTTAAAAAAGTTAGAGCAAATGCAGAAATTGTTGCATGAACTGCAACAGCTTTTGGATTTACCATTTTCTCAATTCAAGAATACGTTTACGAATAAAGAATTTATTCCACTGTATAATCACTATATCCAATTAATCCAGAAACACGTGGCATCCCAGTCATGAACTACGTCCCCGCCATCGGCATGGAGATCCATGCCGAGCTCAAAACAAAGACCAAGATGTTTTGTTCGTCCAAAAACGACCCGGACGAGACGCGCCCGAACGTCAACATCTGTCCTGTCTGCATGGGGCATCCCGGGACCCTGCCCGTCATCAACAAAGAGGCGGTGCGGCAGGTACTGCGCGTGGGCCTTGCCGTGGGCGGCGCCATTGCCGACTACAGCGAGTTCGACCGCAAGAACTACTTCTACCCCGACATCCCTAAGGGTTATCAGTTGAGCCAATACCGTTATCCGCTTGTCATAGGCGGGATGCTCTCTGGAGTGGCGCTTACGCGCATTCACTTGGAGGAGGATACTGCGCGTTCTACCCATGACGGGGCAGGGGACGAAAGTCTCATTGACTTTAACCGCGCCGGCGTGCCCTTAATGGAGCTGGTGAGCGAGCCGGTGATACAGAGCGCAAAAGAGGCGGCAGACTTTGCGCGCGAGCTGCAGCTCGTATTGCGCACGCTGGGCGCCTCGGAGGCGAATATGGAGAAGGGAGAGATGCGTGTGGAGACGAACATCTCGCTCGCTTCGCCCAAGGCAAATTCTGCCGCCTTTACCCGTCTGCTGACGGGCTCCGACGCCGATCAGAATTTGCCTTGGGCTCCGCTTACATTAGGTACGAAGGTGGAGGTTAAAAACCTTAACTCATTCCGCTCTGTTGAACGGGCAATTGAGTACGAAATACAGAGGCAAACTCATGCACTGAAAGCGGGAGAGAGTATTGTTCAAGAGACACGCGGCTGGGATGAAGCAAAAGGAGTAACATTCTCTCAGCGGAGCAAAGAGTCCTCGCACGACTACCGCTACTTTCCCGACCCCGACCTGCCTACACTGCGCATATCACAGATTGAGGAGTTCAAAAATTTGAGAGAGAGCCTGCCCAAACTCCCGTGGCAGAAGCGCGAGCGGCTCACTGCGCTTTGCATTAAGGCGGAGGATGTGGAGATGTACGTGGCAGATGAGACGCTTGGCGCTTACTTTGATCAGGTGAGCGCGGCACTTGGAGGGGACGCCGCACTCGCTGCGCTTGCCTCAAACTACATCAGTTCAGATCTCGCAGGGATGCGCAAGACTGACGCGCAGATAGCGTTTCCTGATCCGGCGCACTTTGCCGAACTCATCCGCATGGCCGCGCGAGGAGAGCTCTCCTCGCGCGGCGCCAAGGACCTACTCGCGAAGATAACCGCACATGACGCTGACCCGCATGCGCTTGCAGAGTCGGCGGGGCTCTTGCAAGAGAGCGGCAAGCGCGCTCTCGGCGCGCTTGCCGATACAGTCATTGCCGCGCACCCAGAGCTTGTTGCAGAGTTCAAGGGTGGCAAGGAGAGCGTGCTTCAGCGGCTCATCGGGGAGGGAATTAAGGCAAGCGGCGGGCGCGCCAATCCAGAGGTTCTCGCGCGATTGTTGCGTGAACGCATCTAAGTTACAATAGCGCTATGGAAGACCAACATCCCATCCGTGTGGCAATCAACGGGCTTGGACGCATCGGGAGAGCATTCGTGCGCATCGCGCACGACAATCCTGATGTGGAAATCGTTGCCGTTAACGACCTCGGCGACCTTGAAAATCTTGCCTACCTCCTGCGCTACGATACTGCCTATGGCAAGGCAGATTTTGAAGTAAGCGCCATGGATGGACGCTTGGTGGTGGCAGGGAAAGAGATCATCTTTATCCAAGAGAAGAACCCGGAACAATTACCATGGAAGGAACATGCCATTGATGTGGTCGTGGAGTGCACGGGGCTCTTTGAGCGCTATGATAAAGCGGCTCTCCACCTTAAGGCTGGCGCCAAGCGCGTGGTGATTTCCGCGCCCGCAAAGGAGGACCCAACGGGCGCGGCAAAGGGCGCCACAGTGCTCCTCGGCATTAATGAGGACGCGCTCAAAAACTGCAGTATCAGCTCTAATGCCTCATGCACCACCAACGCGGCGAGCCCGGTCATCCAAGTGCTCCACGAAGCAATCGGCATTGACAAGGCGATGCTTAACACGGTGCACGGCTACACCGCAACGCAGAAACTCGTGGATGCTCCGGATGCAAAAGATTGGCGGCGGGGGAGAGCGGCGGCGCAGAACATCATTCCCTCATCAACGGGCGCGGCAATCTCGGTGACGGAAGCGGTGCCGGCGCTTAAGGGCAAGTTTGATGGCATCGCCCTGCGCGTGCCGGTGCTCGTCGGTTCGGTGGCCGATATCACCTTTATTGCCTCGCGCGAAACGACTAAGGATGAAGTGAACGCAATCCTCACGCGCGCGGCAGGAGAGGAGCGCTGGAAAAAACTTCTTGCCGTGAGCGGAGAGCAGCTCGTCTCGTCGGACATCCTCGGCACTCCCTACGCATCTATAGTAGACCTCGCCTTTACCCGCGTAATCGGCAACCTCGTAAAGGTTCTTGCCTGGTATGACAATGAGAGCGGCTACACCTACGCGCTTATTAACCACGTGATTAAGGCGGGGAGGTTGATATAGCGATATCCCTTCGGGAGAGCGTATTTTAGAAAAATATAAATAGTATGCAAATCTTCATCGCAGCGGACCATGCAGGATATGAACTTAAGCGCGAGCTAAAGGAATTTCTCAAGGCCGAGGGGTATACGGTGCACGACGAGGGATTCTTTGAGTTTAATGAGGATGACGATTACCCTGATGTGGTAACCATTGTCGCAAAACAAGTCGGGAGCGACCCCGCCGGGAGCCGCGGCATCGTCATTGGCGGCTCGGGGCAGGGTGAGGCGATGTGCGCCAATCGCGTCCGCGGCGTGCGCGCCGCAGTGCTCTACTCTTACCATGAGGACATTGTCCGTTTCTCCCGCGTCCACAACGATGCCAACGTGCTCGCACTCGGCGCGCGCTTCATCTCTGCGGAGGACTCTAAACGCGCTCTCCAGCTCTGGTTGACCACTGATGCGTCAGAGGATGAACGTTACCAGCGCAGGAATCTGAAGCTGGACGGCGCCGTCGCCATGACAGAAAATGAGTTCTGAACGCGCACTCATTCCCTCAATCATTGCGCGCGATTTTAATGAAGTTCGTGAAAAAATTGCGCTCGTGCGCGGCTTTGCGCCGTGGGCGCAGCTGGATATTGCAGACGGCAGTTTCGCCAGTCCGGAGACCTGGAATAACCCACTAGAGCTTGTGGAGCTCGGGTGTCCACCTAAATATGAGGCACACCTGATGCTACGAGAGCCAGAGACGGTCATTGGAGAATGGATAGACGCTGTCCAAAGGGTGTATGTGCATATTGAGGCAACGCAGGAGATGGAGAAAATCATTTTGTTTGCGCACACCTCGCGCGTAGAACTTGGCGTTGCGCTTACCCTTGATACTCCCATTGCAAAACTCATGCCTTACATGAATCGCATTTGTTCAGTTCAGCTGATGAGCGTTGCATCTCTCGGTTCCTACGGCGCTCCGTTTGACGAACGTGTGTATGAAAGAATAAAAATTTTGCGGGCGCAGTGCCCATTTGTTACAATAAGTGTTGACGGAGGCGTATCAAATCAAAACGCAGAGCGTCTTATTGATGCGGGAGCAACGCGCTTAGTCGCCGGTTCCGCAATTTTCTCTGCAGAAGATCCGCGCGCGGCGTTTGAAGAGCTTTACGCTATCGTCACTCACTAGCCCATGGCACATTTGCACGATGAGAAAGTCCGCTTTCTCTCGGAGAAGGCGAACGCGATCCGCGGCTCCATCATAGAGGCGCTCCTTGAGGCGGGCTCCGGCCATACCGCTGGGCCCTTGGGTATGGCAGATATCTTCAGCTATCTCTTTTTCCATGCGCTCAAACACGATCCCAAGAATCCCTTTTGGAGCGAGCGCGACCGCCTCGTGCTCTCCAACGGCCACATTGCGCCAGTGCTCTACGCGGCCATGGCCCATGCCGGCTACTTCCCGATTGAAGAGCTCAAGACGCTCCGGAAATTCAAGTCCCGCCTGCAAGGGCATCCGCACCGCGAATGGCTCCCCGGACTTGAGACAAGTTCCGGTCCCCTCGGTTCTGGCCTTTCGCAAGCTGTCGGCATGGCGCTTGCTGACCGGATTGATAATGGGAGAACTTCACGCCGTTACTTTTATGCGCTCATGTCCGATGGGGAACAGGAGTGTGGCGAAGTGTGGGAAGCGGCACAGCTGGCCGCACGCGAAGAGCTGCACAATCTTATTGCCATCATTGACCGCAATTACATACAGATTGACGGCTATACGGAGGATGTCATGCCTCTGGATCCTTTGAAGGAGAAATGGGAAGCGTTCAACTGGCATGTGATTGAAGTAAGCGGACACGATTTTGCCGATATTGATGCGGCAGTGGAGCAGGCCAAAGCAGTCTTTGGGAAACCCACGCTCATCATCGCCTATACCGTACCCGGAAAGGGCGTGCCCGAGTTTGAGGGCAAGTATGAATGGCACGGCAAACCGCCTTCGCGCGAGGAGGCAGTACGTGCGCTCGCTGAATTGCGCAGTCTAGGAGGGAAAATTAAAAGCGAACATGAGTGAATACCGCCTACGAACGGAAGCACATCTGAACCCTCATCTTTTTGATGTGGGTATAGTTGAAGAGCCGATACGCAAGGGTTATGGTGAAGGACTCTTGCTTGCAGGAAAAGAGAATGAGCATGTTGTTGCGCTCTGCGCGGACCTGAAGGAATCAACAAAAACAGACCTCTTTGCAAAAGAGTATCCGCAGCGCTTTATTGAGATGGGCATTGGCGAGCAGAACATGGCCGCAGTTGCTTCTGGCATGGCTGCCATGGGGAAGATTCCCTTCATGACCTCCTACGCCATGTTTAATCCCGGGCGCAACTGGGAGCAAATACGGACGACCATCTGCTACAACGATCAAAACGTAAAAATTATCGGATCGCACGCCGGCGTCTCTGTTGGTCCGGACGGAGGAACGCATCAGGCGCTTGAAGACATTGCGCTCATGCGTGTGCTCCCGCGTATGACGGTCATTGTGCCGGCGGATGCTATTGAGGCACGCAAGGCAACACGTGCGGCGGCGCAGCATAAGGGCGCAGTGTATATCCGTCTGGCACGCGAAAAGAGTCCTGTCATCAGTACGGATGATACACCATTTACAATAGGAAGCGCTTCTCTCCTTTGGGGAGGAGGCGCGGCAAATGTGGCGCTTTTTGCTTGCGGCGGGCTTGTGTACCAGGCGCTCCGCGCCGCGCGGACGCTCGCAGACATGAATATCTCCTCAACGGTGGTGAACGTCTCTACCATAAAGCCACTGGACAAGAAAACAATTTTAGACGCAGTAAAAGATGCTCGCGCGGTTGTGACGGTGGAAGAGCACCAGATAAACGGCGGACTTGGCGGCGCAATTGCAGAGCTCCTCGCTAACTTCCATCCCATGCGTATGGAGATGGTGGCAGTAAAAGACCAATTTGGCCAGTCCGGCGAACCAAAGGAGCTTATCCACGAATACGGCCTTGATGAGGAGGGGATCGTACAAGCGACGCAGAACCTTCTCTCGCGCCTGTGCTAGCGCTTTTCCGGGATAAATGAGGATGGGGCAACGGCAAGTAATTGTTCCAATTCAGCTCTCTTAAGGAGTCCCCCGCGCGCGCCGATTTTCTGCACAACAGACATGGAGTTAATAGGGGCCCACGAGAGCGCCTCTTCAATACTCTTTCCCAGCGCAAGCGCGGCAGTGAAGGTGGATGAGAAAGCGTCTCCTGCGCCAGTGCGCTCAAAAGGGGGTTTAGGGTCTGGGTATGGCGGCATGAAGTAGGCCGTGCCCGTATGCGAGTCATAGCAGTACGCGCCGTGGGGTCCGTCGGTGATAACGGCGATTTTTGGTCCCAGTGCAGATAGTGCGCGTGCGAGCCTGTCTGCCGACAAGGCAGGCGCGATGCCATCTTGGGAGTCGGACTCGCCGCGGCGAGTCCGACTCCCTCCCAAGATAATACGCGCTTCGTCAGTATTGCAGAAGAAAATTTCACTGGCCTTGTAGAGCGCAGAAAGTTTTTTAGCACCAAGTTTGATTTGGAAGGTTCCGGGCTGGAAGGCGAGCTTGGTGCCCGGATGCGTTTCTACATACGCGGCAATCGCTTCGTGATAGGCAAAAGACTGTTCTCCCAAGGAGCTCAAGTAAATCCAGCGCACAGCGCCAAGCTCCGGCAGGGCGTAGGGATACTCTTCATGCTTGATGAGGATGGTGCGCTCATCGCGGTACCAGAGCACGTAGTGGTAGTTAGTCCGCTTCCCTTCGTGCTTCTTGACCAACGAGCTGTCAACGTGTTCCTCCGCGAGCGCCTGCAGGCACTCTGTGCCGTATTCATCGGCGCCGAGGTCGCTCACGAGGCCGCTTGCGAGCCCGAGCCGCGCCGCCGCGACGGCGGCATTGGGGCTGTTTCCCACAGCGGGAATCACAGTAAGCGACTCGTAGGGAATCTTGGCTCCGTTGATGAGGCAGAGCCGCTCTACTCCCTCCTGCGTGTACACATCTGCTTGGGTGAGGCGGATGAAGGCATCTACCACAATGTCGCCGATGGCGACAAAATCAAGGTCTCTCATGACGGGATTATAGCATGGCCTGCTCTGTGCTAGAATAGGAGGATGCTGACTTTACGCGAGGCGCTTGCCGATGCGGAAAAAAGAGGAGTTGCGCTTGGGCACTTTAATATCTCAAATATTGAGGGGCTCCATGGTGTATGGAATGCTGCCCGCGCACTCAAGCTCCCCGTGGTCATCGGCGTCTCTGAAGGGGAGCGCGACTTCATTGGCGTACGTCAATGTGTGGCGCTAATTAAAAGTCTGCGGGAAGGGGAGAATTATCCTATTTTTCTCAATGCCGATCACAGCTACTCGGTGGAGCGGGTAAAAGAGGCGATTGATGCGGGTTTTGATGCCGTGATTTTTGACGGCGCCGAGCTTCCCCTTGCGGAAAATATTTCAAAAACGAGAGACTGTGTTTCTCACGCGCGCGCCTGCGGGAGAGAGGTATTGGTGGAGGGAGAGCTCGGCTACATTGGTAAATCTTCAAAACTCCTGGATACGCTTCCTGAGGGCGCAGCGCAGAACGCGGAGAGCTTCACTTCGCCGGAGGAGGCGGCGCGGTTTGTGAAGGAAACGGGGGTGGATCTACTTGCGCCGGCGGTAGGCAATATCCACGGTATGCTCAAGCACAGCAAGGACCCACACCTAGATATTTCGCGCATTAAGGCAATCCGCGAGGCAGCGGGAGTGCCCCTCGTGCTCCACGGGGGCTCGGGGACGCCCGACGAGGACTTTGTGGCGGCAATCAAGGCGGGGATGCCTCTCGTGCACATCTCCACCGAGCTGCGCGTTGCATTTCGCGATGCGCTGAAGCTAGCCCTGCAGGAGGACCCTGAAGAGGTAGTACCCTACAAAATCATGCGCGGCGCCGTGTCGGCCATAGAAGCTGCCACCACCGCCCGTCTCAAACTCTTTAACAGTTTATTGTAAGATCACTTATAGTTCTATCGGTAAATATCTTTTCTGTTGCCAACGGCAAATAACCATACAGTATTATTTTCCCATATAAAAAGCGCTCGGTATGAGCGAGCGATCCTGAATGAGTAAGTGTTATTCATGCCCTGCAATTTCTTCAAATGCAGACGCGAGTCCCTGGGGTTAGCTTGCAAGATTGCTTCTTGAACATGGTATATTGATTGTACTGACGAGGGCAAGTGTTCGAGCATGTCCAGAAATTTTCGCGTTCGGAAAACCTGCATGTTCAGTTCATCTTACCTGTACAATATGGCGGCGAGCAGTACGATATGCATCCATGATTTCCTTTTTATTCTTATAGTCATCAATCGACTCATAAGACACAAACACTGAAACCTCACGGCGGAGAGCCTGGACTTCTTTGAATACATCTTCTAAAGACACTTTTTTCTTTCGGGCATTATTCATAGTTGATAGTATACCATTTTGACTTATTATAGGCAAAAGGTATACTGTCCCCGTGATTACGCTTGCCGCAACAAGGAGAGATGTGTACGGGAAGGCCCTGGCCAAGAGCCGCACAGAGGGGCTCTTGCCGGTAGTTGTCTATGGGAGGAAGGAGCAGTCAGCCTCCTACTTTGTTGCCCTGCCCGATTTTAAAAAAGTGTACCGTGAGGCGGGCGAGTCTTCTGTCATCTCACTCAAAACGCCAGAAGGCGCTTTGGACGTGCTCATTCATGAGACAGGCAAAGACCCGATAACCGGCGAATTTATCCACGCTGATTTTTACGCAGTTGAGAAAGGCAAGGCGCTGCGTGTTTCAGCGCCGATTGTGTGGGTAGGCGAAGCCCCGGCCATCAAACTCGGCGGCATTGTGGTAAAAGTGCTCCATGAGCTTGAAGTGGAGGCGTTCCCCCAGGATCTCCCGCACGAAATCAGCGTTGACCTTGCAGGGCTGGAGACTCTAGAGAGCCAGATTAGCGTCAAAGACCTTGCAATACCTGCACAAGTAAAAATTATTGCAGAGCCGGACGATATCGTTGCCGCAGTGGCCGTTGCGAAGGAAGAGGAAGAGGCTCCGGTGATGGATATTTCACAAATTGAGGTGGAAAAGCGCGGCAAACAAGAAGAGGAAGGAGCAGGAACTCCCGAGCAGGGGGATCAGACATCGAGCCCATAAATACCGACACCGAGTGTCGGAATCCCTAAACACTTGGTGTCTTAGCCTATTTTTTTTGCTATACTTAGGAGGTGCATGGCCAGACGGAGATTCATTAAGCCTTTTTTTATTGCCGCAATTTTCTTTTTTCTCCTGCCACTTGCAATAAGTCAGGCGGCGCTTTCTGTGGAAGAGCGGAGAAAGAATCTTGAAACCGAACTTGCCAAGGTTGAGGCAGAAATTGCCGTGCAAGCGGAACTCCTTAAGAGCAAGCGCAAAGAGACAGCCTCCATAGAGCGCGACATTGCGATTCTTAATGCCCAAATTAAACGGGCGCAGTTGGAAATCAAAGCGCGGAATCTGGCGATATCCGATATCAGCAGGGATATCGGCGGGAAAGAAAAAACCATTCTGACATTGGAGGAAGAACTCGTAGTGCGCCGCGAATACCTCAAGCGTCTCCTGCAGAACTCGCAGGATTATGAGTCGTCTTCCTTACCGGAAATCCTGCTGGGCAACGAGGAATTCTCTGATTTTTATGCCGTCGTTGATTCAATCCAGACCGTGCAGGTGGATATCCGCGATTCCATGGACGTTATTCGCGGCACCAAACAGAAGACGCAAGTTGAAAAAAAGAATCTGGAAGAGAAAAAGGTTTCCGAGGCCAGCGCCAAACTGGAAGTAGAGGCAAAGAAGCAGGAAGTGGAGAAACATGAAGAGAACAAGCAAGGACTCCTCTCGGTTTCAAAATCACAAGAGGCCACGTATTCAAAAGTGCTTGCTGACCGGCGCGCGCGCGCGGCTGACATTAGGAACGCGCTCTTTGCCCTGCGCGACAGCACAGCAATCCCCTTCGGGCGCGCGCTTGATTATGCGAATGCCGCTTCGCAAAGGACTGGTGTGAGGCCGGCATTTATCTTGGCAATTCTCACCCAGGAATCAAATTTGGGTAAGAATATTGGCACCTGCAACCGTCCCGGCGACCCGCCTTCCAAGCACTGGAGAGCAATCATGCCGGGGCCGGGAGACAATTCGAGACGCGATGACGAGTCGGTGTACCTGCGCATTACGAGGAATCTCGGCCTTAACCCGGAGTCCATGCCACTCTCCTGCCCTATGGGGAGTGGTTGGGGCGGCGCCATGGGCCCATCGCAGTTTATCCCCACAACATGGGCATCCTATGAGGCGAAGATTGCCGTGGCAACAGGGCATACCCCGCCAAACCCTTGGGAGCCGCAGGATGCCTTCATGGCCTCTGCTATCTATCTCTCCGAGTTGGGCGCCTCGCGTCAGACCTTTGCCGCCGAGCGCGAGGCGGCGCTGCGCTACTATGCGGGCGGAAACTGGTCAAAACCCTCCAATGCCTTCTATGGCGACTCGGTTATGAAGATTGCCGCCAGCATCCAGCAGAACATGATTGACCCGTTGCAGGATCTCTAATTCTCTGGTATATTCTCCCCATGAAGAAAGAAATACACCCTACCTACTACCCTACTGCCACGGTACACTGCTCCTGCGGAAATACTTTTACCGTTGGTTCAACCAAGCCGGAAATTAAGGTGGAAATTTGCAGCGCCTGCCACCCCTTCTTTACAGGCAGCGAGAAAGTCATGGATACCGCCGGCCGCGTGGAGAAATTCCGTGCTCGCGCCGCAAAGGCCTTTGCAAAAAAGAAGTAGGAGCGCGCTTATATGGATATCACCGGTTACCGCAGTAATGTGAAGACCGCGCACCTTGCGGCGCGTTTTGACGAGCTTGAGAAAAAAATCAGCGAGGTGCAGACACTTGCCAAGAATGATACGCATCTTGCGGGAATGGCAGAGGAGGAGATACGGGGCCTGCGCGCCGAACAGGAAGAGCTCCTCGCGCGCATGGAGGATATCCTCGCGCCCAACTCGGACGAAGAAAAAAGCCCTGACGGCGTGCTTCTTGAAGTGCGCGCAGGCGCCGGAGGAGAGGAAGCGGCGCTCTTTGCGCAGGAACTCGCCGAGATGTACCAAAAGTTTGCCGCCTCGCGCGGCTGGCGCGTGAGCACGGTGGATGAATCCTTCGCCGAACTCGGCGGCTATAAAGAAGCGGTGTTTGAAATAAAAGGGAGTGGCGCTTATGATGCCCTGCGCTACGAGATGGGTGTGCACCGCATCCAGCGCGTGCCGGCTACGGAAAAGCAAGGGAGAATTCACACTTCTACCGCATCGGTGGCAATTATGCCACTCGCCGCGGAGAACGGAAATATTGGCATTAGGACTGAAGATATTGAGATTGAGTTTACCCGCTCGGGAGGCGCGGGCGGGCAGAACGTGAACAAGGTAGAAACGGCAGTGCGGCTCACACATAAGCCCACAGGCATTGTAGTGCGTTGCCAGAGCGAACGCAGTCAGAAGAGCAACCGCGAGAAGGCAATGGTGATTCTGTCCGCAAAAGTGCGTGCGCAGGAGGAGGAATTACAAGCAGAGAGCGCGCGAGATGTGCGCCGTAGCCAGATTGGGACGGGAGACCGTTCCGAAAAAATCAGAACCTACAATGTGCTCCAGGACCGGATTACCGACCATCGCATCAAGCAGTCCTGGCATAATATTGAGCGCATATTTGCCGGAGGGCTTGAATCCGTGGTGGAGGCGCTCAAGGAGGCCGCAGAGGGGAGTGTGGATAAGTAAGTTCCGTAAGGGGAGCACAAGAGGTATGATAGAAGGATGAACAGGAAACTCGCGCTTTTCGGCATTGTATTATTCGTAAGCCTCTTTATCAGCATCTCTCTCCCCATCGTTGCCGAGGCTAGGACAGCAGATAACGTCTACGGCTGGGCATGGAGCTCCAACATCGGCTGGATTAAGTTTAATAATTGTAGTAATCCGCGTGTGCCGAGTAGTTGTAATGGGCCTGATTTTGGAGTAAATAAAAATTTGAATAATACCCTTACCGGCTACGCATGGAGCTCAAATATTGGTTGGATACGCTTTGGCCTGCCCGCAGATTCTACAGGACGTTTGCTGGGAGGGGTTCCCGCGGGAGGGGCAATTAATTACAATGCTGAAATTATAGGCGTTAGCGATTTGGCAGGGCAGCATACCTACCAATTATCCGGATGGGCGCGAGCTTGTTCAGTATTCTTAAACGGCTGTGAAGGGAACCTTAAACCGAATGAACAGCGTGGAGGCTGGGACGGGTGGATATCGTTACAGGGGTCGTATCCGAATTACCAAGTCACAAAAATCTCCGCCTCGGACGAGCTGGATGTTTTGAGCGGCTTTACCTGGGGCTCAACCGTGCTCGGCTGGATCAAGTTTGACCCGCTGACCGCGACGCTTATGGCGCAGGCAGACACCAACTGCCCCGGCGTCTGCATCGTGCCGGCGCCGCCGTCCACAGCGACGCTTTCTGTTGTGAAGATTGGAACGGGTGCAAGCGTCAGTAGTATCTCAAGCTCTGATGGGGGAATTTCTTGCGGCGCTTCTTGCTCAAAGACTTATACCTTGCCGCATAGTTCCGTTTCTCTCACCGCAATTCCCGGAGCAAATGTTACGTTTAATGGATGGCTGAATGAAAGTAATGTGAATACCTGTACCTCAAATGGCGGAACAGTATCGTCCACCGGGTTAGTGTGTACTGCTATACCGATTACTGTAGCAAAAACCGTCTCCGCAAAATTCACTGCGGGCCCAATACAGTCAAGCACCGTTACGCTCGATGTGTCTATCGTGGGCAACGGCATGGTTTATGTCAATTATGTAAATACCCCGCCAGCGGGGCGCTCTACCCTTGTTGGTCTTGTTACCTCCGTCGGCCAACAGCTTAGCCAGCGGCCACGCCGCCTCTATATACCTAGGGGGGAGCGGTTGCGCCTTACTGCAAATCCAAATCCCAATAATACGTTCTCAACTTGGGACAACATCATACCTCTAGCAGACAGGAGAATCTCTCCCGCGTATCTCACTATGGATGAAAATAAGAGCGTTACTGCGACGTTTGTCGGAACTACACCACCACCTCCGCCGCCTGTTGGCGAAACGTGTACATTAACTTGTTATGCAGAAACCGATGGAATCAGTGGCAAGAGTGCGGGTGATCGTTGGTGCGACCATAATTATGGACCATATACACAGTCCGTTCCCCGGAATAGTATAGAAGTTAGTATACCAAGTGTATATCTAACATCGGGTTTTGATGCCCTACTTTCTGCATCGTTTACCACTAACTATAATTTCTTTGGATCCTTGATAACAATAAATGCAAACCATATCTTTAATTCTGATGTCCCTATACATAATAATACCGCGGTTGTTGTTGGAAACTCTGTCTGGACACAATATAATGTTAGCTTAGCAGATGTTCGAGGGTGGCTGAGTATGCCCACCAGTCCACAAAATGGACAATATTATCAAATTATTATAAAAGCAGTCCCGACAAGGGCTGATAGTACTTGTAGCACGCAGATAATTCAGATACCCTATAGGCACCTGTACCAGACAACTGGTGCAAAGACAATTTAGTTATTTACATTATTCTTAGTTCATGCTAGGGTAGCTTGGTATGCAAGTAGAAAAAAACACCCGTATGTCCGTAGAGAACCTGTTCAAGTCCGGAGCCCATTTTGGCTACTCGCGGAGCCGCCGGCATCCTTCGGTGAAGCCTTTTATCTACGGGGTTAAA
>MHTL01000005.1:0-650 GCA_001823095.1 Candidatus Vogelbacteria bacterium RIFOXYD1_FULL_51_18
CCAACTTTTTGGACAAATGCCTTAATGTCCTCAAAATTGTCGCCCTGCGACAATTTTTTGGCTTTCTGTATATCTAAAATCCAACTCCGCAATGGTTCAATCCAATTCTTCCCCGTTCGTCCAAAATCTTCTTTTTGGGTAGTCAAAGCGAGTTTCCGCATCATCAACTCCTCCTTTTTGGCGAGATAACTTTCTTTTGGCACATCGCCGTCAATATACGAAGAAACAAGTTTGTTTAGTTTTGCGGAAACTTCGCTTTGTTCCGTTTCAAGATTTTGGACGAATGTTTGCGATGAGTGGACTTTCTCCTTTTCCCACGCTTCAACTTGCTTCAACATTTTCTTTGTCCACTCATCGCAAAGCGCAACACTTTGAAGCCGTGCCTTTAGTTGCGAAACGAGCAAATCTTCTCGCAAATATTTTTGAGCACAATTTCCCTTTTTCCGCGTACACCGATAGTAGCGGTAAGTTCCGCCGTTGCCGTGCGCGAATTGGGCGGTGATCGCGCTTCCACATTCGGCGCAAGTGAGTAATCCGGTAAAAGGGAAATTGTGTCTCTGTTTGGATTTGCGAGGTTTTGCCTTTCGCTTCAATATTTCCTGCACGGCTTCAAAGGTTGCGAGGGAAAGAATTGGCTCAAAGCGTCCTTC
>MHTL01000005.1:671-14977 GCA_001823095.1 Candidatus Vogelbacteria bacterium RIFOXYD1_FULL_51_18
TTCGGTGTCGAGTTTCAATGCCAAGTTCCGCCAAAAACTCCGAAAGAGATTTGAGTGTATGCGTTCCTTTGGCAAATTCCTCAAACGCTCGCACCACAATTTTTGATTTCGTAGGGTGCGGCTCAATCGTCCGAGTTTTGGGGTTGTTCACATAGCCAAAGGGTGCGAGCGTTAGCCATTCGCCACGGCGGAGTTTTTGGCGGATACCGCGATTGATATTCTCAACAAGATTATCGCTGTAATACTTGGATTGACCGAACGCCACTTGCAACATGAATTTCCCTTGCGGAGTTGGTTCAAACCAAAATGTCGGAAAGCGCAAAGAAACAATCTTGCCGGTGTCAACGAGGTAGATAACTTTTCCACCATCTACCGAGTTGCGGGCGAGACGATCCGGATGCCACGCTAAAATTCCTACGCCCTCGCTCGCTTCAATTTTGGTAATCATTTCCGCAAAAAGTTCTCGCCCGGGTTTCTTTGCGCTTTTCGACTCGGTAAATTCTTGGAGAATTTCCACATTTTCTCTACGCGCATACTCTCGCAACTCAAAAAGCTGTGCCTCAATAGACATAATTTGGTGGTCATCATCTTCCGTTGATTTGCGAGCGTAGAGAAAATATTTTGGTTTGAGCATAATGTTTTGCATTAGGATTTTAGATATACAATCCGCTTCCTTTTCGTTTTCCGAGCCGTGGGATTATGTGGCTTTGCGCAAGGCGCAAAGCCACCAAGCCGAGGGGCGAAGCCCCGAGGCAATGCTTCCGTCTGGCTCAAAAAACTTGCAAAATTCCTGTTGGTGGACCTAGGGGGAGTCGAACCCCCGACTCATCCATGCCATGGATGCGTGTTACCACTATACTATAGGCCCTTTGCTTATATTAAACCATGCTCCCCTCATCTCCGCAACAGGGTTTGCGCAAGAGAGCAAACTATGTTACTATTTATCCCAGACTGTTCATAGATAAAAGGAGAGAGGAATGAATATAAAAGTATTGAGGGAAAGAGTGAAGGTTTTAGGAACTAATCCGCTTGGCCGCAAATCACAACTCACCTTTTTGCCAAACGCAGATAGTGCCACTAACGACCACTCGCACAAAGCATGGCTCTGGCAGAGAACGATCCATAACCGTGTGTGCGTGAGCACTATCGAGAGCTCATTGGCCCAACGCCGTCCGCGCAGAATTGTGCTTGTGGAAAATAGCACCGCGCTTGAAATCATTGAGCACATTACCCCACTGCGCTGGTTCGGTATCTTGGGACTGACCCTCAACGGACTCGGCTGGCCGCCTTACTTTGGCCGTTCGTACGAGTTCTACGAGGCCCTCCACAGGTCGCTGGAGACAACGCGACAAAAGGTTGAGTGGTGCACAGGGGCCAATGCTGTTGCATTCTCCCACCACGATGTTTTCGGCGGATACAGTGCCTTTGAGCCATCGCACAGTCCGGGGCTCCATATTAAGATCTCTATCAATTACTCCGGCATGGGCGACTACGAGCTGTGCAGGAATCTGCCAGAAGACTTGCACCGCCTCAAAGATGACATGAGGGCATATACGCCGGGGATGCCCCACGGGCTCTACTATCTCTCTTCTCTCGGGAATGCGCTCTGCGTTTGGAAGCACCATTCTCACATTACATGGGCACGGACGCTAAAAGCGCAGGATGCGCTCGAGCAATTTGCCAAGCACCGCCTTGTTGACTGTCTCGGAGCACTTGCGTTCATTCATCCCTCGCGGCTTCTCGCGGGATCGGTAGTGAGTATCTGCGGCAATCATTCAAGCGATTTGTGGCTTATCAGAATGATACAAAGTGAGCTCCTGGATGTTGAGGGAAAAATCCTTAAGCGCGCAAGCGCCCTTGCCCCGTCACCGTGATGGGGCTTTTTTTATTTCAGTACACAGTTGTAGACAGGCTCACAGGTGCAGAGGTTGCCATACTCGGGAGGCGTGTTGGGCGCGCAGGGCGCGCAGCCCAGCTCCTTGCGACACTCCTCATTCGGCGCGCAACGCCCCTTGCAGAGGGCAGGATCTACAACCACCTTGCCGCTGTTCTTGGGTGAAGTAGGTGTAGACGTGCTGCTTGCCTCCGGCTCACCAATAATTTTATCTATCAGCTTCTCTAGCGGAGAATCTTCCGCATCTGCTCCCACGGCGCTCGTTGTTGCCGCGGTTGTCGTTGCCATCTGGAGCTCCGGAGCCACTGCGCGTTTGGCTAAAAATACTGATGCCAAGAGCAATAGGGCAACAATGCCGATAACTATGGGGATAGTATTGCCGATATCCCTTTTCATCCTACATAGTATAGCATTTTTGGCGTCAATTGTATATAATCGCGAGGTATCTCCTCATTTCGGGCCGTTAGCTCAGTTGGCTAGAGCGCCGCATTTGCAATGCGGAGGTCGCGAGTTCGAGCCTCGCACGGTCCACCATATTGAATTAGTCGCCTCGCTCGGGGCTTCGCCCCTCGCTTCGGCGGGCAGTTTTGCGAGCAAATCAAAGGGCTTTTTGAAATCAATTTCCAGCCGTTCCGCCGCAAGGCGGCGGTTCGAGCCGATTTTTTTGAGATAATTTTTCATTTCCGAAAAATTATCTTGCAAAGCGAGATTTTTGGCTTGGTTGGCCTCTAAAATCCAGTTTCTGGTGAGTTCGAGCCAATGATTTCCTTTTCGCTCAAAATCCGATAATTTTTCCTCTTTTGTTTTCTTTTCCGCCATTAAGGCGTTTTTTGTTTGCTGATATTCCGCCAGTTCCAATACTTCCGCAAGATAAGCGTCAGTCAATCTTTCCAGTTTTGTTTTAATGGCGGAAATTTCTTTTTTGAGATTTTGAGCGAAAAGGTCTGATGTTTGGCGGTTCTCGTTTTCCCATATTTTCAACTTATTTAAATATCTTTCCCGCCAAACATCGGGCAAAGAAACTTTTTGACAATTCTCTTTTACTTGTTCGGAAAAATTTTCTTCCCGCAAAAAGCGGTGTTGCTGGCATTTTTGAATTTTGCTTTTTCTGGTGCAAAAATAATAAACATATTCTCTGCCGCTCTTTTTGATTTTTCTGTCTGCCGTTATGCAATAGCCGCACTCACCACACCTCGCAAAATTCAAAAACAAAAGTTCTTTTTTCTCTTTTCGCTTTTTGCGGGGTTTGCCGTTGTCTTTCAACGCTTGTTGTATTTGGTCAAAAAGTTTCTTTGTAATCATTGGCTTATGGCTTCCTTGATGAAGTTCGCCGCGGTAAAGAAAATGCCCGTAATAAAATGGATTTTTCAAAATATGTTCAACAGACGACAAGGGCATTTTCTTTCCGCTTCTTGCGCCAACCAAGCCAAGAGAAAACATTTTGCTTTGAATTTTTGTTAAAGTGTATTCGCTGGTGGCAAAAGCCCGCAAAACTTCTTTTACTTTGTTAAAAGTTTTTTTGTCGGGCTCAATCGTTCGCAATCTCGGTTCGTTGAAATATCCGAGTGGGGCTTTTGCCGAAAGCTCGCCTCGCCTGATTTTCTGTCTAATTCCTCGCAAAATGTTTTCTCTTAAATTGTCGGTGTAATATTTTGCTTGTCCGAAAGCGACACTCAACATAAACTTTCCTTAATGATGAAAAATTGATTTACGTTTACATCGGCGACATTATCGCTCATATGGAAACATCCGATTTTGCACCGCTCTCCGATACTCCACATCAACCACCAGATGTCTTAATCCGCACGACTGTCTTAGCCATACCGTTTAAATTTACTACCGACCACTTTCAACTTTTGGCCAAGGTAGTTTGTTTTGATACTGCCAGAAACCAAATGATTATCGAGGATATTTTAAGCAAGGTTGGCGAAGGCAAAAGATTACTTGTGTTAAGTGAGCGAAAGGAACACTTGGAAATTTTGGCGATGTATCTTAAGGGTAAGTGCGAGACAATCGTGATTTCAGGAGACGATTCAGCACCGAAAAGAAAATCGAAACTGAAGCAAATTGAGTCTGGACATTATCGAATCATCCTTTCTACCGGACAATTCTTTGGTGAGGGTATAGATATTCGAGGAATTTCTTGTCTGATTTTAGCCTTTCCTTTTTCGTTCGAGGGCAAACTCGTTCAGTACATGGGACGCCTCCGAGATATTGGAGAGCAAAAAACAATCGTTGATTATCGGGACGCACGGATTCCATTTTTAGAGAAACAGTTTAAGCAACGGGAACGTCACTATAAAAAGTTAAAGGCAAACATTAAACAAGTATAATCCAAACCAATATGAAATTTTCACAAGAAAGCCTCGATAAATTGAGGAAAATATTCAAGGAAGATTTTAATGCCGATCTGACCGATCAGGAGTTGCACGATGCGGCTTTCAATCTTACCGGCTACTTCGATACTTTGATGCAGTGTGCAGGAGAGGATATTCAGGAAGAAAAAAACTCGGTTCGAACAAAGCTAAAAGTTAAGCGATTATGACTCAGTGTGATTTGCTTAACATCGCTCGCGTTAAGCAAATCGTCCCACGCTCTCAAATTTGGAATTACGGCTCGACCGGTTCGCAATTAGGTGGCAAACTCTTACCCTCGGCACAAAGCTCGCCACGAGGGCAACCAGTGGGCGAAAACCGGTCAGTTAAGGTCAGTTCCGGTTAGTTCCATGCAGAGGCTCGCAAAATCTGATAAAATGGCATTATCGGGTAGCAAGCTGGGCTTCGTGAGCGATCTTGAGTTGATTCCACTCGGACAATTCTCGTAATATGTCGTTCCACCGGTTTGATACCAAGTCCACACTTCACTAAAAACATTCCAACATTCTTGCCTGCCCGCCTTTGGAGGGAAAATGTGAAAATGTTATCTTCTCTCCAGCGCCAAGGTGACAATGTGGTCTAAAAAGTGCGAGGGGTGCGCGCCGGCGGCAGCGAGCGCTTTGGGGACCAAGGACTCCTCGGTGAGACCCGGGAGGCTATTGGTCTCCAAAATAAAGATGCCGCGTGTGGGGTGAATCATAAAATCGCTCCGCGAGTAATCCGAGAGACCGAGCGCCTTATGCGCGCGCACCGCCATATCCTGCAGGGAATGTTTGGTAGCCTCATCAAAACGCCCCGGGCAGAACTCCTCCGAGATGCCCCCGTACTTTGCCTCATAGTCAAAAAAAGGCCTCTCCTTGGGCGGCACAATCTCGATAGGGAAGAGCGGATAGATATCATAGCCGCGGTACTTATCCACCACGCCACAGGTCGCCTCCCTCCCGCGGATGAACTCCTCAACCAAAATGGACTTGGCTATCGTGAAGGCGGCGGCAACAGCGGCGGGGAGGTCTTTGAGAAAGCGCACTACGCGCACCCCTACCGAGGAACCGTTGTCGGCTGGCTTCACCACCCAAGGCGGACCAATCTTCCTAAATACCATCGCCGCAATCTCCCCTTCAGGCGTCCCCTCGCTGAATGCGAGCGCGGGAGGGGTCTTGAGACCTTCCGTGCTGTAATACTCTTTGGAAAGCGTCTTGTTCATGGCAAGCGCCGACGCAAAAGCGCGCGAGCCGGTGTAGGGTAGGCCGATTGAGTCCAGATAGCGCTGGACCTGGCCGTCCTCGCCGTAGCTCCCGTGGAGCGCATTAAAGACGATGTCCACCGCATGACGCAGGCGCTCTGGAGATGCAGGGAGTCCCTCCATGAACCACTCACCTTCCCGAGTAAGAAGAATATCGCGCGGCTGATACTTCTCCGGCGGCAATCGCGAGAGCACAAAAGCGCCCGTCTTAAGGGAGACCTCATACTCGGCGCTTGGACCGCCACGCAGGACTCCTACGCGCAGCTTCGCCATAGGCCCTTACTTTTTAAGTATCTCGTTAATCTTGAGCACCACATCATCTAAAGTGAAATTGGCCTTAACAAGAAACTCGTTGGCGCCGAGCTGCTTAGCGCGCTCAATATCTTCCTTTTGTCCGAGGTTTGAAAAGACCACCACGGGCACAACCTTAAGTTCTGTATTGGCCTTGAGCTTTCCGAGCACCTCAAAACCATCCAGTCCAGGCAGGAGCAGGTCAAGGAAGATGAGGTCCGGCCTTTCCTGTGCGGCGGTAACGAGAGCGCTCTCGCCGTCAACGGCAACGGCCACGACATAGCCCTCCTTTTCAAGTCGTTTGGCAGTGAGTGAACGAAGAAACTCGTCATCCTCCACAATAAGTATTTTTAGTTTGCTATCCATGACTCTCTGGTTAACCGATAATGTGCTCTTATTGTAGCAAGTATGGGAAGAAGCTACAAGCGCGCAAGGCTATCCTGTGGAAACCGGCAGGGAAACATGGAAGGTCGTTCCCTTCCCTTCCTCACTCTCGTACCACACATTGCCGTGGTGCCCCTCCACAATGCTTTTGACCACAAAGAGCCCAATGCCGTTGCCGTTGGGGTCCTGATGGCGGGCATTGGGCGCGCGGTAGAACTTTGAAAAAATCTCGGTGCGCTCGCTCTCGGATATCCCAATGCCGTTATCAGAGATGCTGATGGAAAGTGCGGGGTTGCTTGAGCTATGCGCCTTGCTAACGTCAATCTCAACACGTACTGTGCCGCCCTCGTTTGAGTACTTCACTGCGTTGTCAAGGAGGTTATCCAGCGCCATGCGTAGTTTGTCGGCATCCAGCAAAATTGGCGGCAATGGCGACTCGGGCTTGACGTATACAATCTGTGCCTGCTTGACCTCCGCCTGCTGTGAGAGGTCGGCAATCGCCCCCTCAATGACCGCGCCGAGGTCGCCGCGCGACATGGCAAACTTAAGCTGGTCGTTATCAATCTTGTCCAGATTGAGGATATCATTGACGAGACGAATCATGCGCTCGGTGTTGACAAGCCCCTTTCCCAGCACCGAGAGTTGTTCTTCATTGACTTCACCAAAGTTTTTTTTCATGAGCATGTCCAGCGACCAGCGGATGCCCGCGAGCGGGGTGCGTAGCTGGTGCGTGGCGACAGTTACGAAATCAGATTTTGCCCGCGCGAGCGTTGAGAGACGCTCGTTGGCTTTAGCCACCTCAAACTCTTTTGCTTGGATAATGCGCTGTGAAGCATCATCTACGACTACTTTTTTTTCAAGTGTCGGGGCGCGCCTGCTGTCTGAACTGGTAAGCGCGGAAAGGAGCAAGGCGCGCTCGCGGGCAATGCCGCCGAGACGTATGGAGAGAACGGTAAGTGTCACCGTCACGCCGGCGAGCACCGCCGCAAAGGTGAGCACAGGGATGCGCAGTGAGACGTCAAAGAAGAGCCCCCAACTGCGCGTGTAGGACACAATCGTCTCGGTGTAGCTCACATAGATAAGTGCGGGTGTAAGCGCCGCAAGAGCGGTAATGCCCGGCGCGCGGCTCTCCCAGAGGAGCGACGAGGAGACGATGGGAATAAGCATGAAGAAAAAGATGAGTGGCTCCTCGGCCATGAGCGCGGCAAGGGTAATGAGCCCGATATCCAGTAGGGTCTGCGCGAAGGAAAACGCGTTCACGCCACCGTACCAGTGGTATTTCCCCATTAAGTACCAAAGCACCCACATGAGGAGGCAAAGTGCATAGGCGGAGACAAAAAAGAGGAGCGCGCGGCGCGGGAGCGACACAGTGTAGACCGTGAACGCATAGTTGAGCGTTGCCGCGCCATAGAGCATGAGCAGGGTGCTCACGTACAAAAGCCGCCCCCATACGAGCCATCGGTTCGCTTCGAGGCGCGCGTGATCCGATTGGATCAGTGCCATGAGAAAAATTATACCATCCGCACAGACATACACACATACCAAAACATGCGAAGCTGTTGAAAAACTATTTTATTTTTTTATTTTTTCGCGCAGGCGGCGGTGGTAGGCGATGGCAAAGCGGTGCGCCTCGGCGTTGATGGCAAGGATGTCGTCATGGTGGTCACGCACCAGTGCGCTCTCACCTATGATGTGATGCGCCTTGTGCCGCTCGTCTTTTGTGACGGCAACCACAGGGATTGAGAAATCCGCTTTATTGAGTACCTGCTCCGCCGCATTCTTCTGCCCTGCTCCCCCGTCAACCACGATAAGCGAGGGTTGTGGCCACTCGGGGTGCCGGAGGCGTCGCGCGAGCACTTCGGCGAGCGCGCCGGTATCATCATTTTTTTGTGCGTACAGCCTGAACTTGCGATACTCACCCTTGGCCAAGAGCCCGCTCTGCATCACCACCATCACACCTACACCCGAGGCGCCAGAGATATGTGAGACGTCGTAGGCCTCAATTCGCGTCTCTGCGACCTCCGCCCGGTCAGCGCGCTTAAGGAGTGAGACATCACGGATATGTGAAAATGCAAAGAGCTGGTTGCGCAGACGCGCCGCCCCCTCAAAGTCCTGCGCGTCTGCGCGCGTCTTCATCTCGCGAGTGAGTGTGCGGGTGAGCTCCTTTTGTTTACCTCTGAAAAAGAGAATGAGGTTCCGTACCGTGCGCGCGTAATCGCGTGCGTTCATCCGCCCGTCGCAGACACCCGGGCAGAGCCCTATTTGCGCATTAAAACAAGATTTGTTTTGAGCTCGTCGAAGGGCAGTTTGGAAGGGTATGCACATATCGCGGTAGGGAAAAATTTTGCGGACGATCTTCATGGCCTCCTTGAGTTCACCACCGTACGGGAAGGGGCCGGCTTGGAATTTAATCGGCTCGTCAAAAAACGGGAGTTCTTTGCCGCGCAGAACCAGCACGCGCGGAAATTTCTCTTTAGTAATTACACAATAGTTCCAGCTCTTGTCGTCCTTGGCGGAGCTGTTGTATGGCGGCTGGTGGCGCTTGATGAGCTCCGCCTCCAGCATGAGCGCTTCTAGTATCGAGGGAGTCTCGCGGTACGCAAGCGCAGTTGCCGTCTCCACCATACCGACGATGCGCGGGCCGCGCGTCTCGCTGATGTCCTTGCTAAAGTAGCTCTTCACACGGCTCTTGAGCGAGGTGGCTTTGCCGATGTAGAGAATCTGCTTCCCCTTCTTAAACAAATACACCCCCGGCGCATCAGGCAGTCTGTGTTTGGTGAGGTATTGACTTTTCATTGTGTCTAGTATATAATAATAAATAGGTAAAGTAAAGATTGAAAAGAGGAGGAAATGATGGCATTTTTCAGAAGCGTCTACCTGTTGTTCCAGAAAGTGTTTGGATTCTTAGTCTCCAAGGGGAGTGAGTTCTCCACGTCTGACCCGCTCACCATGCCCGCCTTTGTTCCGGCGATGCCTAAACCGGTCAGACTCGATGTCCACTTCAAGCCACAGCGGCCAAAGGATGCGCTTGCGGGACTTGAGTGCACGCAGGTTGGCGGAGTTGTCGTCATTTCCTGCGGAGACCGCAGGCATTACCGCAGGGTAACTCGAGCGGTTGATAAAGTTTGCAACGCATGGAGGAAAGGCCTTGACCACCGCCGGCACGTGCGCGAGCGAGATGTCATCGTACTTGCACGAGACATGAAGGCAATCCACAAAGCGATGGGCGGCGCCTCGTACCACGAGCTTCGCGCGCTTTCTGCCGCATAAAGTTACTCGGTATCATTGCCACAATCCCGCCCTTTCTGAAGAAAGAGCGGGATTTTCATTTTTTCTTCAACGAATAACGCAAGTACTCGCCGGTGTATGATGTGGAGTGGTTTGCAATATCCTCGGGCGTGCCTTTGGCCACCACCTTCCCTCCCCCGTCGCCGCCTTCCGGCCCCATATCAATGACCCAGTCGGCGCACTTAATGACCTCCATGTTGTGTTCAATGATCACCACCGAGTTTCCGCGCGCAATGAGTTTGTCTAGGATGGCGAGGAGGTGCCGCACGTCCTCATAGTGGAGTCCCACCGTCGGCTCGTCCAATAGATAGATGGTGCGCGTGGTGAGCGGGCGGTAGAGCTCGCTTGCAATCTTCATACGCTGGGCCTCGCCGCCAGAGAGTGTGGTTGCCGACTGCCCTAGTTTAAGATAGCCGAGCCCCACGTCCAGGAGTGTTTGCAGGCGGTCGTTGACGACGGGAATGTTTTTGAAAAATTTCTGCGCTTCTTCAACAGTCATCTCCAGTACCTCGTAGATGTTCTTTTTCTGGAAGCGCACCTCCAAGGTCTCTTTTTGGAAGCGTCTCCCTGCGCAGACGCCGCAGGGAACGTAGACCGTGGGAAGAAAGTGCATCTCCACCGCCACCATCCCATTGCCTTGACAGGCCTCGCAGCGCCCGCCGCGAACGTTGAAAGAAAAGCGTCCTGGTCCCCAACCGCGCACGCGCGCAAGCTCGGTGGCGGCAAAGAGCTCGCGGATGTGCGAGAAAGCGCCTGTGTAGGTTGCCGGGTTGCTGCGCGGCGTGCGCCCAATGGGGCTCTGGTCAACGAGTACGTAGCGACTCAGATACTCGGCGCCGAGAAATTTAGCACAATTAAATATCTTGTTGGAACGATAGCGGCGGTCAAAGCGCGCCGAGAGATTCTCGTGGAGCACGTCATAGAGGAGCGTGCTCTTACCCGAGCCGGAGACGCCGGTGATAGCCACAATCCTTCCCAGCGGGATTTCAATATTTTGATTGTTAAGATTATGAATGGTGGCGCCTATAACCTGCAGGGTTCCCTGCTCCGCACTGCGCCGCTTTTTGGGAACTTCTATGCTTCGTTCGCCGCGCAAGTAGGCAAGAGTGAGTGAATCTATCGTTCCTTTCTTTTGCTTGAGTAGTTTGTCTGTCTCCCCCGCCGCCACCACATACCCGCCGTGCACACCGGCGCCGGGGCCGATGTCTACGAGGTAGTCGGATGCGAGTATTGTATCCTCGTCGTGCTCCACCACGATGATGGTGTTCCCTAGGTCGCGGAGCTCCTCCAAGGTTTTAATCAGTCGGTCGTTATCGTGTGCATGGAGGCCGATGGTTGGCTCGTCCAGCACATAGAGAGTGCCGGTAAGGCGTGAACCGAGCTGAGAAGCGAGGCGGATGCGCTGGGCCTCGCCGCCGGAGAGCGTGTGCGCGCGACGCGAGAGCGCAATATAGCCGAGGCCGACATTCTCTATAAACTGGAGGCGCGACTCAATCTCTTTGAGCACCACGGCGGCAATCACCTGCTCTGTGGCAGTGAGCTTAAGATTTTTAAAAAATGCGCGCGCCTCTTGTATGGAAAGAGAGCTAAGCTGCACAATATTCTTGCCGTGAATGAGCACTTTCAAGGCCTCGGGGCGAAGGCGCGCGCCGCCGCAAACCTCGCAAGGATCTGTGCCAAAAAGGTGCTTGGTTCCTAAACCGTTACAAGTCGGGCAAGCGCCGTAGGGGGAGTTGAATGAGAAGAGCCGCGGCTCCAGCTCGGGGTAAGAAAAACCATCGTAGGGGCA
Source organism: Candidatus Vogelbacteria bacterium RIFOXYD1_FULL_51_18 (assembly GCA_001823095.1). GTDB lineage: Bacteria > Patescibacteriota > Minisyncoccia > Phycocordibacterales > UBA9988 > UBA9988. The sequence continues at coordinate 11,936 of MHTL01000005.1, forward strand.
GGCAAATTTTGAAGAGAAAACGGTATCTTTTTCTTTACCCATAATGCGCACGAGTCCGTCCGCCTCGGCAAGCGCGCGCTCCACCGCCTCGGCAAGACGCTCATCGGCACCCTTCCTGTCTAGCTTCCAATCCTCTGGTACCAATTCGTCCACAAGCACGTCAATGGTGTGGCTCGTGTAGCGACCAAGTACGATGCGCTCGCGCAAGTTCTTGCGCTTTCCGTCCACCAATACTTCGCGGTAGCCCTTATCCAATAAATCATAAAGGAGCTGGTAGTACTCGCCCTTGCGCCCGCGTACCAGAGGCGCATAGATGCGGAGTGTTTCGCGTTCCTTACCCATGCTCTCTTTAATGAGCGCGATAATCTCCTCATTAGAGAGCCTCTCTATGGGCCTGCCACAGGTGAGGCAGTGGGGTTTGCCCACGCGCGCAAAGAGCACTCGCAGATAGTCGTAAATCTCGGTAATGGTCGCGACCGTGGAGCGCGGATTGTTTGAGCGCGACTTTTGGTCAATAGAGATGGCGGGCGAGAGCCCTGTGATTTCATCCACATCGGGCTTTTGCATCTGGTGCAGGAACTGCCGCGCGTAGGCGGAGAGGGATTCCACGTAGCGGCGCTGGCCCTCCGCAAAGATAGTGTCAAAGGCAAGCGAGCTCTTGCCTGAACCCGAAAGGCCGGTAAAGACTGTCAAGGTCCCCCGTGGGATTTCCAGGGTGATATTTTTGAGGTTGTGCGTCCGCGCGCCTCTGATGGTTATTTTTTCTGTGTTATCTTTAGGCATAGCAATAAAGCGCCCCGCTTTGGACATACGGGGTGGTTGTGTCTATTTTAGCACATCGGTTGTTCTTTTTCTACATTGAGAGCTCCTCCAGAGTGAGGGGTCTCTCTATGTATATATACGCTCGCGCAACAGTCACGCCCGCGGTCAGTGCAAAAAAGAATATAAATACAAGAATTACCAGTGTCGGCGTTGTGTAGCTCATAAGCGCCTAACGGGGAATCTGCCCGGCGGCCTCTAGGGCGGGACTATCAAGGATGTAGGGCGCAAGTCCCATCCCTGCCACAAAAGCAAGGAACGCGACAGAGATGAAGAATAGCCGCATCGTGCGCTCGCTGACCCCAAACCTCCTGCCATATCCTTTCTGCTTCTGCTTCATGAATATATATTAAAAATTATTTCTAATACCCATAGTGTAACACAGGTAAAAATGAAAAGCCCCGACGATGTGTATATCGTCGGGGCAAAAGAGACATTGCCGGTTTTTTTAATACTTAATTTCCCCTGTTGCAGGGAGAATTTCAAGCGCGGAAGAGTCAGTCGAGGGAGACTTATTTTTCTTCAGCTCTGGGTGCGGGCCATCCGGATGCAACATCTGCACCAGGTTCGAGTTTGAGACCATTTCCTCTATCTGTCTTGAGTTGGTGGCAAATGGGTAGAGGATGAAGCAATTATTTGGCCCCATCGCCGCCTGTCCCATCACACGGATCTGATGCCACATGAGATACTCCGGCGACCTCGCCAACTTTTCCTTGATGATCTCGATGCTTTCAGCAATCGCCTCGGCTTTTTTGAGTTCAACAAGTTTGTTGGCTTCTTCTATCTGAAGTTGCCCTTCGGCCTTCTTCAGATCGGCACGGACTCTGGCCGATGCGGCTTCCTCTTGCAGTTGTATTTCCGCAAGCTTGTTCTGTGCCTCGGTCACAGTCGGTGGCCAATCGTAGTTGGTGATTTCTGCGTCTTCGACGACGAGCGGGGTTGATGCTGCCGCTTCAGTAATCCGTTTACGGACCTCTATCGCCAACTTAGGACTATTTGCAACCGCCGTCTGGATATCCGGCTGGACCTCGTAGACTTCACGAGGCACGGCCTGCGCCTTCATCTGCATGAAGGTATGGTACAACTGCTCCGGCATGATGGCCGTACTACCTTCTTCCAAAGTCACGCTCTCGAAAGCTTTTTTCATCATTTCGATGTCGGTGTCGTTTGCCTTGACCCTGACAGAGAAATCCAGTTTGAGGTTTACCTTTCCGCCGACAAGAACATTCAGACTTTCCTTAAAGGCGGCATTGGTCGTGTTAAGAAGGTACATCCGGTCTCGTCCCCAGCACACATAGCGGCCGGGCTTGAGAACCTCGTTTGACCATCCGGAACGAGTGTAGATCCGTCCAACATTCCCCGGAGGTACAGGCTCGGAACAACCGGTGAGCATCACGAGTACTACCGTAAGAAGTGAGGTGGCGACCATTTTTTTCAACATTAGCTACTCCTCAATACAACGGCTGATTGCACCATCGCACGCGATGGTGTTACTGGTCACTGGCCTTCGGGCGTCACTGACTCTACTGTAGTAGAGAGCGAACGTTGGCGAATCTTTTCGGCTTCCTTTTTCATAGCAGAACTGTAATTCTCCAGCGCCTCCTTGTGACGGCCTGCTTCGGCGCGCTCCTTTTGTTGGGCACGCACCTGGTCCATTTCACTTACGCTAGGCAGCTGGGACTCTTTGACAGCTTTGTCTTCTTGGTGTTGGGCTTCGTTCTCGTAGCCGATAGCAGTGGTTGCCACCCCACCAACATACGTATTCCAGAGAACTGCTTCAGCAACGAGAAGTGTTACGCTAGCTAGAAGTATGCGCAGAACGAGAGGAATAGGGCTCGGAATGAGTACATTGTTTTTCCTTGCACTCTGCACCCGTTTTGCATAAACAATTCCTTCAAGGATGAGGTACCATCCAAATACAACAACGGCCGTTGCACCCAGTAAGAAGAGTGCGATCCCTGATGTACCGAATATAGCCATTATCTGCAGCCTTTCTTTATGTAATGTCTCTTTTTTCAAAGAGCTGCCCTGCTATGCAGGGTTACTATCTATAAGTATAGCACTCTCAATAACGTCTGTCAACTCCCTCCAAGTGAATTCGCATCCTAATTGCACCAAAGTTTGCAGCCTAATTGCACCACCCTTTCGGACGCCCATACTCGGTGCATATGGCACATACCCAAATTGGACCGGCCGAATGGCCGGTCATTGTTCGATTGTTGC
>MHTL01000006.1:0-22218 GCA_001823095.1 Candidatus Vogelbacteria bacterium RIFOXYD1_FULL_51_18
GAGGCGATGAAGATGGAGGAGTGGGTGCCAATGGGAAATCTATTTACAAATTATAAAACTCCTCACGTGAAATACGCATCTCTTTAATCAATTTGTTTAGCAGGCCTTTTGGAATATCGTTTTTGTGCTTATGTGAAATAGGGATAGTTATCTGCTTTTTTGTATTTAAATAGATGGTGTGCTTGCTCTTTCTTATTGGTAGATACCCAGCCTTAAGTAATTTTCTTACAAATTCGTTATAACTAACAGACTTAAGTTTTGGCATACTGAGAAATTTCGACAAATGAAAGCTCCTGTGCCATTTTCGGTTTTATTGTTTCTTTTGGTAACTTTTTGCGAAATTCTTTTATAACTTCAATACATTCTGTGATAGCTGACCGGATATTATTGTACGCTTCTTTAAGAGTTCTCCCATAAACCACACATCCTGGAATAGCTGGGGATGAAGCAATATAGCCACCATCTTCATCACGTTCATAAATAACGTAATATTGTAAAATTTTTTCCTTTGATTTCATTATCGAATGATATCAAAAATAGATAGCGCAATCAAGTATATATTGCAATTGAACTTCGTAAAAACTACGAAGATTTTTTGCCTGCAAATAGGATAAGTAAGGGGGAGGCGATGAAGATGGAGGAGTAGATGCCGGCGGTCATACCCACGATAAGCGTAAGCGCAAAGTCGCGCGTGCTCTCCCCGCCAAAAAAGTACACCGAGGTGAGCGCAATAAGCGTGGTGAGTGAGATGTTGATAGAGCGGGTAAAGACCTGGTTGAGCGAGAGACCGACCGTATCCACAAAAGTGTTCGCCGCGCGGCGCTGGAGATTTTCGCGCACACGGTCAAATACCACAATGGTATCCGAGACCGAGAGACCAAGGATGGCAAGGAGTGCGGTGAGAAAGAGCGCGTTAATCTCCGTCCCCCGCGCATAGCCAAGGTAGGCAAAGAGCCCAGTGGGGATGGAAATGTCATGTGCGAGCGCAATAATGGCGGCTAAGCCGTACTTCCACGAAGCAACCGGCTTGGAAACCTTTCTGAACGCGAGCGCAATGTAGGCAATAATGAGGAGAAGTACGAGCGCAATGGCGATGAGCGCCTTATTCGCAAGCTCACGGCCGATGGTTGGACCAATAGCATCAAAGCGTTTGATGACGGTGGAGTTCCCCGTAAGCGCTGTGCGATCAGTATCGGAGAGTTCCTTGGCGCGGAAGAGGTAACCCTTCTCGCCGATGGGCTGGACGAGCACGTCACTGCGTCCGAGTTTAACAAGTTCCGCCTGTACGATTTCCAAATTCGGACGCGCAGCAGGATACTCAAGTTCTAAGATGGCGCCGCCGGTAAAATCAATACCGAGATTAAGTCCGTAGTAGGCAATCGCCCCCCACGAGACAAGAACCATAAGCGCCGCGATGCTTAAGAAGATGGAGCGGTATTTGATAATAACCATGTTAATTGAGTCCTGACCCGAATAAAAATTTGTTCGCCCCTGTCGCCTTATGGACGCCCGATGCCCGCAGGAGCACTCGCGTAATCACAATCGCCGAGAACATAGAAGTGAGCACGCCAAGCGCGAAGGTGAGCGCAAAGCCCTCAATTAAACTCTCTCCGAACCAGAAGAGGATAACCGCGGTAATCAAGCCAGAGACATTCGAGTCGCGGATGGAGAGCCATGCGCGGAGAAATCCGTCCTCTATCGCATCGCGCAGTTCCTTGCCACCGCGCAGCTCCTCTTTCATGCGCTCAAAAATCAGAACATTGGCATCCACCGCAAGACCCATGGAGAGGATAAAGCCCGCAATGCCCGCCGAGGTGAGCGTTACTGGGACCAGTTTATAGACTGCAAGCACGAGCGCAATGTACATAGTCAGCGCCACAACAGCAAGGACACCGGGTAGGCGGTACCAAAGAATAAGAAAGACGGCAATTGTCACGAAACCATAGAATGCGGCCGTAACTCCCTTAGTGACCGCATCGTCTCCCAGCGTTGCGCCGATGGTTTGGGTAGAAATAAGTTTGATGGGAACCGGCAAGGCGCCGAGATTGAGGTCCCGCGCAAGCGACTTGGCAGTATCAGTGTTGAAGTTCCCGCTAATCTCCGCGCGGCCGTCTTTGATTGCCTCGTTAACCGTCGGCTCCGAAATGGGCACACCGTCTAAGTAAATGGCAATGCTCTTCCCCACATTCGCCTCCGTCATGTCGCGGAAGAGCTTCGCCCCCTCGCTGTTGAACTCAATGGCCACCGAGGGGTTGATGGAATTTTGGTTGAAAGAGACCTGTGCGCGCTTGAGGTAGCGACCAGTAAGAGCGGTGCTCACATAACGCGGGTCCTCCTTAAGGAGCGGATTTTTCTCAACATCAACCGTTCCGCCCGCATCAATCACCTCCTGCGCCGCTTCATAAGCGGCTACGATGGCGTCCTTTTCTGGGCTCTCGGGACGTTCGGTCTTAAATTCCAGATTCGGTGTCTTATCAATGAGCTTGATGGCGGCGTCAATATCAGTCACGCCGGGCAACTCCACAATGAGGCGCGCGTTCTCGCCGCCGCTCAAAGCTCCCTCCACCTGCACAATTGGCTCGGAGACACCATAGAGGTTCACGCGCCGCTCAATCACGCCCCGCAGGGAAGTCATGGCATCCGGAATATCGAGGTCAGAGATGCGCGTCGTATCCGCTTCGTAGACCAGGTGCGTCCCGCCGGAGAGGTCAAGCCCGAGTTTGAAGGGGAAGTTAAGCCAGCGGCTCGTTGCGCTCTGGCTTGCATAGTCAAAGGACCCAATGCCGAGTCCGACGACGAGCACGATGAGCGCAAGGATGCGCGATTTCCACATACGCTTCCGAGTATACTTATAAACCCTTTTGTTGTACAGTAGCGCGTATGAAGAAAGCGCTCATCACCGGCATTACCGGCCAGGACGGCTCATACTTGGCGGAACTCCTCATTGAAAAGGGTTACGAGGTGCACGGCGTCATCCGGCGCTCAAGCACCTTCAACACGAGCCGCATTAATCACCTCTACCGCGACCCGCATGACCGCTCCTCAAGACTCTCCCTCCACTATGGCGACGTTAGCGACAGCGAGGTAATCCGCAAGCTCATCTATCAGATAAAACCGGGTGAGATTTATAACCTCGCCGCGCAATCGCACGTGCGGGTATCGTTTGATATTCCCGAGTACACCGCAAACTGCACCGCGCTCGGCCCTCTGCGCATCCTTGAGGCAATCAGGGACTATCAAGAACACGAAAAGAAAACGATTACATTCTACCAGGCGAGCTCCAGCGAGATGTTCGGCGCTACCCCTCCTCCGCAAGGGCTCCAGTCCCCCTTTAATCCGCAGAGTCCCTACGGATGCTCTAAAGTTTTTGCCTACCACTCCACACGACTCTATCGCAATGCCTATGGTATTTTTGCAGTCAACGGAATTCTCTTCAACCATGAGAGTCCACGGCGCGGAGAGACTTTTGTAACACGCAAGATTACTCGCGGCATTGCCCGCATCAAAGCGGGGCTTGAGAAAAAGATATTCCTCGGCAATCTTGACGCGCGACGGGACTGGGGTTACGCCAAAGAGTACATGGAGGCCGCATGGCGCATGATGCAGCAAAAAAAACCGGATGACTATGTTGTCGGCACGGGAGAGAGCCACTCCATCCGCGAATTTTTGGAATGTGCTTTTGAGGAAGCAGGCCTGGGCAATTATCAAAAGTACGTTGCCATTGACCCGCGCTACTACCGGCCAGCCGAGGTGCATGACCTCATTGCCGATGCGGCAGAAACCTATAAAAAACTGGGGTGGAAGCCAAGAATCACATTCAAAAAGCTTGTCTCACTCATGGTCCGGGCAGACTTAAAAGAGTATGGTATTAAAAAATAAAAAAATCGTTCTCACCGGCGGAGCAGGATTTCTCGGCTCGCGCGTCCTGCGGGAGCTGACCAAAGCGGGCGTGCCTAAAAAAAATATTTTCATTCCCCGCTCCCGCGAACTCGACCTGCGCGTGCGCGAAAACTGCGAGAAAGCGGTCAAAGGGGCTGACGTTGTCATACATCTCGCCGCGCTCGTCGGAGGTATCGGCTTTAACCAAAAAAATCCGGGAAGGCTTTTTTACGACAACCTCATTATGGGAGTAGAGCTTATGGAAGCCGCGCGAAAGGAGGGAGTGGAAAAGTTTGTCGCGCTTGGCACCATCTGCGCTTATCCCAAGTATACGGCAGTCCCCTTTAATGAGGAGACGCTCTGGAACGGTTACCCTGAAGAGACCAACGCCCCCTACGGACTGGCCAAAAAGATGCTTCTTGTGCAAGCGCAAAGCTATCGAGGTCAGTATGACTTCAATGCCATTTACCTATTGCCGGTCAATCTCTACGGACCGGGAGATAATTTTGACCCCAAGAGCTCGCACGTTATCCCCGCGCTCATTAAAAAAGTGGATGACGCGCAGCGGAAGCGCGAACGCTCCATCACTGTCTGGGGCGGCGGCAAGGCCTCACGGGAGTTCCTCTATGTAGACGACGCGGCCCGCGCTATCGTTCTTGCCGCCGAGCGCTACAGCGGACGCGAACCGGTCAACATCGGAGCTGGCTTTGAGATTACTATCAAGGAACTTATTGGGCTCATCGCTTCGCTCATGGGCTACATAGGTGAAATCCGCTGGGATACCAGCAAGCCGGACGGCCAGCCGCGGCGCATGCTGGATATCTCACGAGCACAGAAAGAATTTGGATTTACAGCAAGTACCTCCTTTAAAAAAGGCCTTGCTAAAACAATCGCATGGTATCGGAACTTTACTCAAGCCAGGTAAGCGCAACCATAAGAAAGACACCAATGCCGATGGCAAGGAATTGAATGAGCGCTTCGGCCGTCCTATTTTTCATGTGCAGATGCGGCACAAGGTCGCTCCCTGCAATATAGATAAAGCCGCCTGCAGTTATCGGGAGCGCGTAGCGGCTCAGTGTTTCTAAAAGTCCACTGCTCGCTCCGAGCACAAGCACGACCAGTGCACCTATAATTGCGCAACACGCTGACGCGAGATTCCACCAAAGCGCCCGGTTCTTGCTAAACCCCGAATGGATGAGGATGCCGAAGTCAGAAATTTCTTGCGGTATTTCGTGGGCCACGACAGCAAGCGTCGTCGCAAAGCCGGTCAGCGGCGAGACTGCGTACGAGAGCGCAATGAGCACACCGTCAATAAAGTTGTGCACTCCGTCAGAGATGAGATTAAGGTAGCCAGCCGGATGTGCATGCCCTTCGTGTTCCGCTTCATGCTCATGCGTCCAGTGGAAAAACTTTTCCAAAACAAAAAAGAGTCCTATGCCCACCAGGACCCATATGGAGACAGTTTCCATGCTACCGGCTGTTTCAAAGGCTTCTGGCAGGAGGTGAAGGAAGGCGTCCCCAAAGAGCGACCCTACCGCAAAGGAAACAAGCACGAAGAGATATTTGCGCAGGCGCTCAACCGAGAGTGAGAGGGTGAGGAGGCCAGCAAGCGATATAAGACTGACTAAAAGAACACTCCCCAGCGCATAGACCGTGTTCATTTTTACAGTATACTATAGTCCACCATGAAAATACTCGGTATTGAGACAAGCTGTGACGAGACCAGCGTTGCGGCGCTGGAAGCGGGAGGGGGCAGAGAAGCGCCGCGCTTTCGTGTACTCGCGGCAACAACTCACTCGCAGATTGACGCACATCGTGCGTACGGAGGCGTCTACCCGACGCTCGCCAAGCGCGAGCACGGGAAGAATCTGGTTCCGGTACTTCTTGAGACACTCACGAATGCAGGATTAATGGGAAGTCCGACTTCTAAAATCCCCGAAGTCGGACTTCCAAAGATGTACCGACTTCCTACCAAAGAACTTCAAAATATTTTTGAACGCGAACCGGAGCTCCTCGCGCAATTTACAGAAATCATTCCCTCTATAGAGAAGCCCGCTCTTGACGCCATTGCGGTGACTGTCGGACCAGGCCTCCAGCCAGCGCTCTGGGTAGGAGTGAATTTTGCCCGCGCGCTTTCTCTCGTGTGGGACATCCCGCTTATCGGCAGTAATCACTTGGAGGGCCACTTGATTTCTCCGCTCCTCACTCCGCTTGGTAAAGAGAGCAGAGTGAGCGCGAGCTTCCCGGCCGTCGGACTCATCGTTTCCGGCGGGCATACTGAACTGGTGCACATGGAAGGATGGGGAAATTACATGGTACTGGGAAGAACGCGCGATGATGCCGCAGGAGAAGCCTTTGATAAGGTGGCGCGCATCCTTGGCCTTCCCTACCCCGGCGGATCTGCGCTCGCAACGCTCGCGGCATTCGCCGCGGCGAATACAGAGAATTTTCCTTTGATGCTCCCCCGCCCAATGATCCACTCGGGCGATTACGATTTTTCATTCTCGGGGCTCAAGACTGCTGTGCTCTACGCCACGCGCGAGCGGCCGGAGCTCCTCTCGCGGGAGCCCCTGCGCGCCGCGCTCGCGCATGAATTTGAAGAGGCCGTGGTGGATGTGCTCATAGCTAAAACAAAAAAGGCGCTTGAACATACCGCGGCGCGCTCCCTCATTGTCGGCGGCGGCGTCGCGGCAAACACAAAACTGCGCGCCGCGCTCTCTATGCTCGCAGAGGAGTCCGGCATCCCCCTCCTCCTGCCTCTGTCAGAGTACACGGGCGATAATGCCGCTATGATCGCCGCGGCGGGATATCTGCACGCCAACGAGCCGTCTGCGGCGGACTTAGAAGCTCATGGCACACTCTCACTCTAACGAGGGGCGGCCGGCCGCGCAAAGAATTGCACTACATACATTGCCTCGCGGCCTTTATAGACACCTTGCGCCGTGCCCACACCAATGTTGGTAAACTCGGGATTAGTGATGTTGGCTCTATGTGTCGGTGAACGCACCCACGCATCTGTTACCGTGTTGCTCTCGGTGAAGTTTACCGCCAAGTTTTCACCGGCAACGGTATACACGTACCCCGCACGGTCAAGAAAAACCCACGAGTCATTGCCCTCCGGTGTTCGGTGGGAAAAGTAACCACGCGCCGCCATATCATGCGCCTTTGCTTCCGCGGCGCTTTTAAGAAGTGGATTTTCAACAAGGGCCGGCGTCCCATCCACACTGCGGTACTCGTTCGCAAGCGTTATGAGTCTGCCGGCTGCTACCGTGCCCAATTGCGGCGCGCGAGATGTAATCGACACGCCTATGACAACAAGACCGAGCACGACAACAAGTGCAAGGGCAAAGGCCCGCGTCTGGGGGTGGGTATTACGGCGCGTGGGTAGAGTCTTGCTGGTTGTGTGAGTTTTGGGAAGAGGCATGATTGATAAAAAACCAAATAATAAAAAGCGCGAGCACAAACGCGAGTGGCGGGATTACACAGAGGTACGAGATGAGATATGCGATAAGAATTGCGGTAACGAGCCCGATGATAAAAAAGTATGTCCGCTTTTCAATAAACTCCTGTTTTGTAATCCGCTGCGGCAAACGCTCCCAATTATTATTCCACGTTCTGTAAATAAACCACAGTATCCAGATTGCAATAACGATGATGAGCCAGTACGCAAAGCAGGTTCCCCGTGCGCCGAGTACCTCATTGAGCACCGGGAATACTGATGCAACTTGTGAAGAGGTGGTGGTCGGAGTACCTGAAGCCGTCACATCCTCCAAGACGGGAGCAGAAACTTTCGGTATGACACGACGGGTAAAAGCGCCGAGAATCTCTCCAAGAGTATCGGGGAATCCTTCGCTCCCGCCCTGCCCTGTGAGCAGAGAGGGGGTAGGACCACCACCGCTGCTGCCACCCGAACTCCCTCCACTACTGCCTCCTCCGCCACAGTCCTGCGTACATCCCTCGTCAACGGTGCCATCGCCAGAGATGCCAATGAGAATATCAAAGCTGACGCTCTTTTTTTGATAGGGATTACCTGTTTCTGGAGCAAAACGCACAGAAAAATCGTACCGTGCAAGAGCGCCATTCTCGAGCGTCCCGAGCGGAACGAGCGACTCGTTCAAAAAATGGGTAAGCGTATCAGTATAGAGAATCGTTTCGCCTTGCGAGATGGTAATGCGCATCGTGTCGCCAAGACCATCTGCATTGTTTATATTCGCCGCCTTAACCGCAATGGGCATAGATTCCGCAGTAAGGTTTGTGGTGGTTGCAGAGCGTATCACTGTATCCCCAGGCATAAAGCTTGCTTCAGAGAAGAGCGGCGATGTTTCAAAATCTACTTGTAGGCGCGTTCCCGCTCCTGCTCGCGCAAACGGTACAAATGCGAGAAGCGCACAGAATGCAAACAGAGTTGTGTTGGATTTATTCATTGTTTGGTTCTCCTTGTTTTTCTGGGATTATGACAGGGACTTCTTTAATAATTGTATCCTCTCCAGCAGTAGTCTCTGTTACTTCTTCCGTGACTTCTTCCAGAAGAGAGTCCTCTGTGTCCAGAGGCTCCTCTGGATTTTCTACAGGCGGTTCCTGCTCTTCATTCGCTCCGCCAGCTTCTTCTTCCGGCTCTGGTTCATCGTGTATTTCAGTGGTTGTCGCCGTCTCCGTGGGGAGATCCAGAGGCTCGGTGCTACTCGCTGTCCCCTCTTCTCTCGTCGGCGGACCGGGGATAATGACGATGCTCTCTTCGCTTGAGGTAGTAGTACTCGTTGCCGTTTCTACCATGAGCGGTTCAGGGATACTTACCTGCGGCACCAGTGCGCTATCCTCCGTTTTCACAATATCATTTTCTGCATTTTCTTCTACAAATGACGTGAGCACCGCCATCGATGTGTCAGGGAATCCTTCTTGGGCATCGGCCACCAGCACTCCATCTGCAGTAAAGCGCATCACTTCCCTGCCGGAGGCAGAGGGGTTGGTGCCCGGATTTGGAGCGGCATTGATAATGAAATCGCTTGCTGTATCGGTATCATAGCCCTTCACTACACGCGCGAGTGAGTCGCCCTGCCGGTCTCCGGGGAGTGAGAAATAGGTGGTATCAGTACCATAGCTCATTGCGTCAACGAGAGCGCTATCCGCATCGCGCAATTCTACCCTATCTCCAACATCACTTAGACCGTTACTGCCGAGTTTTGTCCCAAGTGCAATAGTGACTGCCGAAGTAGATGAAATTTCTGGCCACTGTACTAACCATGTACTTGAGCTATTAGCAATCACCGCAAACTCATGTGCAGGGATTGTTGTGGAAGCCGTAATGGTGTCACATCCTGCGTTATCACAAATCTCCCACCCCGTAATATCAACAGGAACCTCTGTCGGATTGTAAAGCTCAATCCACTCATTATTAGTATCAGAGCCGCGGCCTGGGGCGACTGCGTAGTAGACTTCGTTAATGACCAAATGATCAGTCGCCACGGAAGGCGGTGTGAAGGTAACGTCAAGGTAGGGGCGCAGTTCCGGATGTGCGTCATATTCGCTTGATGCAAAGCTTGCCCGCGGAGAAGAGCTAGAGTTTTCTTCTCTGTCGCTTAAGCGCCAGCCATTATTGGCAAGCGACCCTGACACAAAGGCAGAAACGTCAGCCCCCACAGAAAATTGCATCCATATATTATTCGCTGTTCCCGTCATCGCAGAATTTGTTGCAGTGAGGAGCGCCCCCGGCTGTGTTGCCCAGTCAATAGATCCTTCACTCCATCCGGATGCCGCCGCCGCAAGATCATAGACGCGAGAAAGGCCGGGGGCATCGGTCATAAAGATATTCAGCGTCGCATCAGAGATGAGTGTGCCGGAGGGCAGCGGGATTGCAAACTTGAAGAAACTGCGCTGATTTTTATCCTCTTGTGACTCTACCTCTAGGGTCCCGCTGTTGCCGTAATTTGTTCCTGGGTGCTCCTCGTCCACACGGGCGTCCTCTATCGCGCCAATGGACTCGCGCGAATGCGCAGGGCTATTCCATGAACCGGTTTCAATCAGATTCTCAAACTCCTCTTCATCGTGATAAGCTTCCCCTGCCGCAAAGCCCGGCTGGGAACTTATCGCCGCAAAACTCCACAGACAACTACTGTCTTCAAGAGAGTCGGGAGCATCCTCGGGAATAGTGATAGTGAAGTCCCAGCTGTCTTCCGTATCACGTATAGAACTTGTCGCGAGGGTGAAGGACGCAAGCGGCCCCTCGTACTGCGTCGCGCCATTTTTTTCCGCGATAAGAATAAGCGCGGAACAAAGCGCGGGGTTGCTTGCTTCAGTATCCTCGCGGTACACAAACGTGTAATCAAAACTGATGTCCCCGGCGGAACCGATGGTCACTGTGCGGCTCGTGCTTGAGCCGCGTCCCATATCAAGCTCTTGCGGCGCGGTGTTCCAGCTCGTTGTTGCGAGCGTCATATCAAGTGAGGTGGCAAGAAGCGCATTTCCAGAGGAGCTTTCAGTATCCAGATAATTCCCAATAGTTTCTCCCACACTAGCTAGACCGGTTGCGTTGAGCGCAAGCGCAACTATGACTGCGATAGTTTTGTAGTATTTTTTAGGTCTCATGAGTCTCTGTTTTTTTCTCTCCCTCCGCGGAGCTCTTTCCAAATCGTTACCAGCTCGTCCACAATAACAATGCAGGCAGGAACAATAATGAGAAGAAAGAAGCCGAGAGGTTTGCGCGCAAAGTCAATCACATAGCCGAGGTAGGGTACGGAGAAGAGCGCCTTCCCGATGACTTCACGGGGGGCAATATCCTTAATATCCGCATCCTCGTTAGCGTCTCCCTTGGTCAGGAAGCGTATCTGCGCACCATCCCCTTGTATCCCGACAATGCGGTGCGTAATGGGAACTTCTTTTTTTGTATCGGGGCCAAAGGTAATGATGTCGCCTTGTGCGTAGCTTGTGTGGGGTTTTACCACCACAATGCTCCCCGTGCGGATTGTGGGTTCCATGGAGCCGGACTTCACAATTTTGATTTGGATGTTCCCCTCAATGGGAAAGAGCGCCGCGACAAGAAGGAGTCCCAGCGTCGCAAGCGCCGCGATAAAAATGTAGTATGCAACGGAAAATAGTTTCTCAACCATAACCATACCTCGCAGGGTTTACACCCTGGCGGATCCCGTCCGCCGCGGCGGACGGGACGGCGTCAGAGGAGAAACGGGATTTAGATCGGTGGAAGCGTAACTCCTGAACACTGAAAGGCCCCGTTGTTACGAACCTGCTCTGCGTAGGCAGTCAAGTTTGCCGAGAATGAGTCGGACTGCGCAGTGTTTAGCATCCCTGCACCGTTACAGGAGAATGCTCCTCCCTGGTTTGGAGTAAGCGTCCCTGCGCACCACGCCAAGCCAATGTTCTTGGTAGTGGTTGCGGTGAGATACTCATGATTTTGCGAATCCATACTCATAATGCTCGCCAGTGATGAGAGAGGGCCAACGGATCCCAATGAGCTTTCACCAGTGTCATACTGGCCATCTCCATCAGTGTCTGACCAAGTGAAGACGTTGATGAAACTTGAGAGCTCACCAAACCCTAGGGGGTTGCCTTGCCCTGCCGCATCACCTGCCTCCGTTTCCGTCTCAAGAAGAGAGTTCTCTTGGTCATCCTTATTGTTTGCAATCAAGCATGCGTAGGCATCATTATCGGACACATGGAGTGAAATGACGTTGGTGCCCCAGTCAGCCGGCTTGATGTCGTCAAATTTGAAGAAGCGGTCGCCTGTGCCGAGGTCCTTCTCCTGCCAGAGTTTGCACTGACTCTGGAAGTTCTGCTGGAAGTACTCGCTACTGCAATTGCCGTCAATCGTTAGCTTGTAGAGGAGTCCTGCAGGGTTGTTCTCTGGCGTGCCGCCAGGCACACCCTTATTCTTCACCACAAACTTAATTGTGTTGGCGCCCGATATAAGCCACGGGGTTATGAGGGCTGGCGACAGGGTATCGGCAACAGCGAAGTTATTGTCATTCACGTCAGCCGCAACTAAGTGGTTGTTGACGTAGACTTCGTAGTGATTATCAGCCGCGACACTAAAGGTAATCGTCGCGCTAGGGATTGGTCCATTCCAGTCAAACGACTTCTCAAAGGTGTAGGTAACGTCAGTCGTCGCATCTTCAGGGAGTACCGGGTCAGTCGCCCATATCCATGTTGCGCCTGGGATGCTTGCTGTCCATGCACCCGGTATCTGCGTCACCGCAACCGCTGGTGTGGTCGCGATCGGCACGCCATTTTTTGCGGTCACGATGTTAGTCGTATCGCTCACAATCGTCACATTGCAGGTTTCGCAGTCCACACCGTTGTAGGTCTGCTTAAGGTGATCCACCTTGAGGTCAATTGACCCCGCGGTGAAGATGTTCCCCGCGGAGGTTTCGGTGTCGTTGTAGAAGGCAATCGTGCCTCCGGCAACAATCGCAACTGCCACCACAAGGGTACCAACGCTCAACAGTATTTTATTTTTACTCATATCGTTTCAGTGGGTTGATAATCTGGTTTATTGCTATGTCTGATTACACACAAAGCTGCTGTTGTTTCGTGATTGCACTGCCTCAAAAGTCACATCCGCGGTAATACCGTCAGTTTGCGTTGAGTTATCAGAGTTGACGCCACTACAGGAAAAGCCAGTGCCAGGACGTGTGAGCGGGTTTGTACTGCTTGCATTGTCTTGTGTAAGAGGAGTTGCACTTAAGTCACCAAAGCACCAGTACTTTGCAATATAGCGAACGCTATTACCAGGTAATGGAGCTACCGCGCCTCCCCAGATATTTGTCTGTGAGTCAGCAAGCGCCCACTTTGCATTATCTGCGACAAAGAGATTTGCTGCACTACCTTCTTTGAAGATAGTCTCCCCTACCTCGTACACATTATCTCCATCATCAGCCCAGAATGCGAATTTGAGAGCATTTTGAAGCTCTCCTTCATTTGAGCCGGCTGTTGTATCAACCGCTGATTCCGGTTCAGTAATTGAATTTTCTGGTGTACCGGTAAGTGTGACATCCATACAAGCGTACGCGTCGTTGTTGTCCACATGGAGTGAAATAGTATCCTCCCCCTCATCACCCGGCTTAAGGTCAGTGAAATTGAAGAAGAGCTGGTTAGTCAGGTTAGAGAGCCCCCATGTAGTTGAAGGGCTTGCCACAAGCAACCCTGTTGTTGTCGAGGTCACATAACTGGTGTTATCAATCGTCAAATCAATCGCGCCGGCGGTGAAGGTGTTACCGCTTGATGTCTCGGTATCACTGAAAAAAGCTCCCGTGGCGCCTATAACAACCGCGGCCGCAAATACAATCATTGCCAACGAAAAAAGTATTTTTCTATTCATAACTCTTAATTATTGCGAATAAATACTGCTGATAATAAAAGATCATTTTTCACAATACCCCCATTAACGTAATTCGACCAAGGCCTCAATGAGTGCCACTTAGAGGTATGTGACTTACTACTTTCTACTGCTATTGTTATGTGAAATATCTACTCATGTCAAGATTCTCTGTCTTTTTCATAAAGGACAAACACTGCTCACCTTAATCAATCGGTCATTGTCCTTTATCTTAAACCCACTCTATAGCACATTCTCTGTCTTTTATATATCCTATAGGACAAACCCAACTTTTGAGCGCACTGTGTTATTATGTGACTCATGGACGAAAGGTTGAAGAAGCCCTACCAGCCGAGCGAGCATGAAGAACACATCTACCGCCTCTGGGAAGAGAGCGGCTTTTTCCAGCCAGAGAATCTAACAGGGAAGCGTGAGAAGGCCTATACAATTCTTATGCCACCTCCCAATGCCAATGGGCACCTCCATGTGGGGCACGCGCTTGCCACAACCCTACAGGACATTATGATCCGCTATCGACGCATGGCAGGAGATAAGACGCTCTTCCTCCCCGGCGCCGACCATGCAGGTTTTGAAACCCAGGTGGTCTACGAAAAAAAAATAGAAAAGGATGGCCGTTCGCGCTTTAGCATGGAGCGTGAGGAGCTCTACCAAGAGATACTCGCCTTTACGAACGAGAACAAACGCTTCATGGAGACAGAGGTTCGCGCCCTCGGCGCTTCTTGCGACTGGTCGCGAGAAAAATTTACCCTGGATCCCGACATTGTAGAAGTTGTCTATGGGACCTTCCGCAAGCTCTTTGATGACGGACTTGTGTACCGGGGAAAACGCATGGTTAATTGGTGCACCAGGCACCAGACATCTCTCTCGGATCTGGAAACTGCAGCCAAAACGCAAACAGATACACTGTACTATATTAGCTACGGTCCTCTTACCGTCGCCACAGTGCGCCCTGAAACTATGTTCGGCGATGTTGCCGTTGCGGTGCATCCGGAGGATACACGCTATACAGAGTTCATCGACACAAGCATTGCCGTCACGACTCCTATCGGCTCCATGTATCTGAAAGTGATTACTGATGAAGCAGTTGACCCGGACTTTGGAACTGGCGCGCTCAAAATCACTCCCGCGCATGACCCCAATGACTTTGAAATGGGCTTGAAATATTCGCTCCCTGCTGTAGAAGTGATTGATCAGTATGGCAAACTCAACGAGAGGTGTGGTAAGTACGCGGGGATGAAGATTTTGGAGGCGCGCGAGGTTGTTGCAAAGGATCTCACAGAGATGGGTCTCCTCATCAAAACCGAGAGCTACGAGCATAGCATCAGCACCTGTTACAAATGTGGCAAGACACTGGAGCCACGCGTTCTCCCGCAGTGGTTTGTAAGGATGGAGCCGCTCGCCGCGCAGGCGCTGGAGGCGGTGCGTACAAAAAAAGTGACCATCCTCCCCGAGTATTCTGAAAAGGTCTTCAATAATTGGCTCTACGGTATCCGTGACTGGAATATCTCCCGACAAATTGCCTGGGGTATCCCCATCCCCGCTCGTGTGTGCGGTGCGTGCGACTACGGTACAGCTGACATTACACAAACAAAGTGCCCCATCTGCGGCGCCACGCTCACTCCAGACCCTGATACCTTTGACACATGGTTCTCCTCCGGACAATGGCCATTTGCAACACTCGGGTATCCCGATGGTGAGGATTTTAAAACCTTCTATCCAACTGCAGTTCTAGAGACCGCATACGACATCCTCTTTTTTTGGGTAGCGCGGATGATTATGCTCGGGCTCTACCGTACAGGTAAGGTACCTTTCCGCCACGTATACCTCCACGGGCTGGTGCGCGACGTCTCACGGCAGAAAATGAGCAAGAGCAAGGGTAATGTGGTCAATCCTATTGAGCTCCTCACCCGGTACGGCACTGACGCCCTGCGCATGGGGCTCATTATCGGCAACACCCCGGGGGCTGATTCGGCGCTCTCGGAGACAAAAATCAAGGGCTACAAGCACTTTGCAAACAAGATATGGAATGTTGCTCGCTTTGTGCTTGAGCGGGCAGATGAGATAGAATTCACGGAGCGCCCCGTGCTCACCGAGGGCGATGCGGCGCGGCTCAAAGAGTTTTCCACCCTTGCGGAGGATGTGACCGTGGACCTCAATGAGTTCCGCTTTCACCTGGCGGGAGAGAAACTCTACCACTATTTTTGGCACACGTTTGCTGATACAATAATTGAAGAGAGTAAGGCGCGACTTAAAGAAGATAGCGACACTCGTCAGTCCACTCTTTTTGCGCTCCTCTCCATTCTCACGAAGTCTCTGATACTCTTGCACCCCTTCATGCCATTCATTACCGAGACGCTCTGGCAGATGATGCCGGGTAAGCTCCGGGCGTCTGTTGGATACCGTGAGGCGCTTTTGATGATTACTCCATGGCCGAATACTTCTCAATCCCCACTATCGTAATCTTTATTATCGGCAGTATCGTGCCGGCGTTGTTGTGGCTGTGGTTCTGGCTCAAGGAGGACAAGGCGCGGCCAGAGCCGCGCAAGCTCATTGTTGGGACCTTTATTGCCGGGGGACTCGCCACCATTCCCGCATTTTTCCTGGAAAAATATGTGCGTGACACGCTGGGCATGAGCGCTGGGATAAGCCTCTTTGCCGCCTGGGCGCTCATTGAAGAGACCATGAAGTACTCTGCGGCGCTCTTCACCGCGGAGCGCACCAAGAGCTACGACGAACCCATTGATTCCATGATTTACCTCATGACCGCGGCGCTCGGCTTTGCCGCCGCGGAGAATCTCTTTTTTCTCATTGACAATCAGTTAGGCGGAGCCGCTTTCCACGAGTTCCTCATCGGGGGCAACCTCCGCTTCCTCGGCGCCAACATACTTCACCCCATCGCCTCCGGCATTGCCGGCGGCATCATCGCGCTCGCCTTCTACCGTGGCGTGGCTGAACGGGTCTATGCGACTCTCCTTGGACTTATCACCGCTACGGTATTGCACACTATCTTTAACTCGCTTATAATAAAGTCTAGTGGCGGAGAGATACTCGTTACCTTTGCATACTTCTGGGTTATTGCCGCCTTCGTCATCTTACTTTTTGAACGGGTAAAACGAATTCATCCATACTATGTTTAAACGGCGACGATCATTTTTTGAACGGCTCACGGGAAGCATCGCCCTTGAAGATGATGCGCAGCGGGACGTTGATGATGATGCGCGCAACGAGGCGCCAACAACCGGTTGGGAGCGCTCTGAAGATGTGAGCGACCTCGGGATTGATCTCTATCAAACGCCAAATGAGATTATTGTGCATGCCTTTGTCTCGGGGGTAAAACCGGAGGACCTGGATGTCAACATCACGCGGGAATCAGTGACTATCAGCGGCAAGCGCAGCGAGCAAAAGCAAGTGGTGGAAGACAGCTACTTTTTCCGCGAGCTCTCCTGGGGCTCCTTTGAGCGAACTATTGCCCTGCCGCAGGAGGTTGAGCCGGAGGAAGCAGAGGCAGTAGAGCGCCACGGTCTCCTCACGATTCGCTTGCCTAAGTTAAATAAAGACAAAACCCAAAAGCTCAAGGTAAGAATTGGATAGGTTGAATAAGAAAATTAGAAGAGGTAGAATTGCCCTGCGTCGAGATAGCTCAGTTGGTAGAGCATTCGCCTGAAGAGCGAAGGGTCGCCGGTTCGAGCCCGGCTCTCGACACAAGATTATCTAGGCGTAAATGCGCTGTTGACCGCGTTAAGCTGGTCTTTGGCGCTCTCCAACATCGCAGAGACAGTCTGCCAGAGTTCCATAATATTTTCAATTTGCGGCTGGTAGTAGTAATAGATCCCCACTGACGAGCTGATGATGACTATCCATTTGATGACGCTCCACGCGAGAGCCCACCGGCGCGCGCGCCGCATAGAGTGCAGGATGCGATTGTTGTCCTGCGTCAATTCAAGCGTCTCGCTGATATGCTCGCGCATTTCTCCATCCATCACATAATCATAACAGAAGAGGAGGCAAAGAAAAGCCCCGTTCGCATCACGGCGGGGCTTTCATAAGCTCCTGGTAGAGTTCATCCCAGTCCGAGACGTGTGTAAGGCGTTTTGGGAGCCCGTTGCTACGGTACGATCCTCCAAAGAGGAAGCAGTGGGAGACCGATGATGGCATCATAACCAAAAGATCCGGTCTATCATCCACAAAGTGCGTAATGCCCAGGTCCTCCGCATGCCAGGCCTTGGTACTTCCCCAGTTGCAGAACCGTACGTCCTCCAGCGAAATACCGGTGATGTCCCAGAAGTTATGGCGGGTGAGCCACCAGAATGCGAGCTTCCTTAAAGGCGTCCAACACTGTGAGATTAAATAAATGTTCTCAAAGATGCCCGCCGCCTTAAGGTTTTTGAGACTCTCCATTGACTTGGGAACCACGCCGGTCAGATACCCGCTGTCTTTAATGACTCCTCCGATATCTACTGCAAGAACTGGCTTGCCCATTGCTATTCTCTCCTTTCTAAAGGTCTTTCCAGAGTTAGAATAGCAAACAAAAGATTTTACGCAAAACGCCACCGACAGGAATCGAACCTGTATCTAGGGCTTAGGAGTCCCTTGTTCTGTCCCTTGAACTACGGCGGCCTAGCTCCCACTATACCATGAACAGTACGAGTCGTACTTAGACTCCAAGCAGACGCGCGAGCGTCGGCTGGTCAAAGCCGATAACCACCTCCACTTTGTCAATGACGATAACTGGGACCCCCAGCTGGCCCGTCTTTTCAATCATCTCCTTGCGCTTCTCAAGATTGCTCTGGACATCGTACTCGGTAAAAGAGAGCCCTTTTCCCGTAAAGTACTCCTTTGCCGCGTGGCAAAAGTGGCAAGTCGGCGTGGTGTACATCTCAACCGTGTGCATAAAAAAGGCGCTTAACGCTTTTAATGTCTCTATTGTAGCATACCAGTCAATCCTTCAACAGGCTCAAGGTAAGTCCAATAAAACAGAGAGGGTATCCTCCGGGCGCGCCTTGACGCTCCGCTCTTCTCCACAGCGCCCGCATTGGTGCACAATCACAAAGCCGTCACGTTTTCTTTCCAGTCGTATCGGCATCATAAGCCCGTTACAGCTCTCTGCCCTATCTCCCGGGTATATGTCCACATGCTTACTGTAGAGGCACAAAGGGCAATGGTTGGTATAGCCATCCCCCGTGACAGACTCTCCACAGCGCTCGCAGACAAAATTCTCCTTGGTTCGTTTAAACATTGGCCTTTTTAAGAGTATACCGTATACTAACGGAGCATGAAATCGGGCTACGGGAAGACTTACCACCGTTATATTGAAGACTTTATCTCCTTCCTCGTACCAGGGGGCAAGCGGATCTTGCGCGTGGAGGTGGAGGACGAGGGCAGGATTGCGCTCTCTACCGGCGCCTATGACTACATCATTCTCTCTGATGTGCTCGGCCGCGTTTACGACGTACAGGCCCTGCTCATAAGCATTCGAGGTCTCACCCTGCCCGAGAGCCGCCTTATTATCACCCAATACAGCGCGCTCTGGGAGCCAATTCTGCGTCTTGCCTCCTTCCTCAAACTCCGTTCACCCAACAGCGAGCAGAATTGGCTTTCCGCCGGAGATATTGTAAACTTCCTCACCCTTGCTGATTTTGAGGTGGTTACCATGGGCCGCAAGCTCCTTCTGCCGGTGTACGTACCGCTTCTCTCCGCGCTTCTCAATCGCTACATTGCGCAAATTCCGCTCATTAACAGGCTCTGTCTTGTCAATTACTTTGTTGCCCGTTCTCGCCCAACGCTCAATCACAGAGCTCATAACCCATCAGTGAGCATTGTTATCCCCGCTCGCAACGAAGCAGGGACCATACAGCGCATTATTGACGAGCTCCCCGCGCTTGGCGCTTTTACCGAGCTCATCTTCATTGAAGGCAACTCGAGCGACCATACCCGCGCAGAAATTGAAAAGCGCGTTG
Organism: Candidatus Vogelbacteria bacterium RIFOXYD1_FULL_51_18; assembly: GCA_001823095.1. Lineage (GTDB taxonomy): Bacteria > Patescibacteriota > Minisyncoccia > Phycocordibacterales > UBA9988 > UBA9988. The sequence goes on from MHTL01000006.1 coordinate 19,183, forward strand.
CCAAATACCGAGGGTCTCAACGGCTCCTCTGGAGCGTCCAGAGTGGCCGAGGGAAGGGAGATGCGGTGCGCAAGGGCTTTGCGATGGCTACGGGAGATGTGCTTATGATATATGATGCCGATATGACAGTGCCGGCAAGTGAGATCCAGCGCTTCTACAGCGCGATTACGGAGAGCCGCGGTGAGTTCATCAACGGCTCGCGTCTTGTGTATCCCATGGAGAAAGAGTCCATGCGCCTACTCAACTTTATTGCCAATAAATGTTTTGGGATTCTCTTCAGCTGGATACTCGGGCAGAGGCTCAAGGATACGCTCTGCGGCACCAAGGTGCTCTGGCGCGCAGATTACGCGGATATTATTGCGGGACGCTCCTTCTTCGGCGATTTTGACCCCTTCGGCGATTTTGATCTCCTCTTTGGCGCGGCAAAACTCAATAAAAAGATTGTTGACCTCCCCGTCCACTACAAGGAGCGGACTTACGGGAGCACCAACATCAGCCGTTTCAGCCACGGCTGGCTCCTGCTCAAAATGGTCATCTTCGCCGCTCGGAAGATAAAGTTCAGATAAAAAGGCGACTGTCTTTATTAAAAAAAATCCGACACCCGCGACAATGCAAGGCGATTTATGTCCTCGTCGTTGTAATTATCAACATGCGAGAATATACACAAGAATGCGATGATGGCACCCTTAACCACAAACCACATTCGTGGCCATTGGTTTGGTCGCAAACCCGAGTTAGGCACAATAAGTTCAGTTTTCCAAAGGGTCCAAATATCATTTTGTGTAATGCGGTGTAGTTTAGCTGGCGCAATTACTTGCCGCGGATTTGTCGGATTAAATTGTACCTCACATAATCTCTCAAACGCAGACAAACCACCGTGTATAGTATGAAATCGCCGCTCAAGAACGGCGATTTCTTTTTGAATACTGTCGTGGTACAAAAATTGAATCATAGTTCACTAAAATCTGTACCGCGATAGAAAGCAAGTTCGTATGGAATTTCTTTTCGCAACTCTGTACCGATATATGGCGCTTCAGCGTGAGATAATTCTTCTAATTGTTTGCCATTAAGATGACCATATTTGACAACAACCCGATCAAGCATTTTCTTTTCTTCGTCGTCAAAAACAGAAAGATCTGGTTCGGTGAGGCACTTATATACCTCTGTGGGATTGTATCCTTCCCGTTCTTCGACACGCTCAACACCAAGCATTTTCTTTTTCGTCATTTCAGCTGTGATTTCTTCCAATGTTGATGGTACGGGTCCCATTGGGAGTGCGCGGTAAACATCACCGGTTATTGATTTTTGGCTTTTCTCATACAAATCAAAATCAGCAAAATAGAGTAATTTTGCTAGTTTTTTCTTGCCGCGTATCTCGCCTTTTAACTTCTGACATAAGTACAGGACTGCATTTTGATACTTTTTTCGGTGTAGGGACATATTGTTTATATACTAACAAAACAAGCCTGCATAAACAAGTTCATCAGACTGCTACCAGAATGGCAAAATTGTGTTTTTATTTGACCAAGTTAGAACCTATTTTCAAAATAAATGATGTCGCGCGCTCCGCGCGCGTGGCACATCATTTGTTTTGAAAATAGGTGCGAGCTTGGTACAATAGAGACACCAGAATAGAACTTAAAGGTTTTGAAGAAGCCGTTGAGTTCTGTATTGGTGCGAGATACGAGAATCGGACTCGTGCCTGCTGCTTGGGAAGCAGCCATTCTGCCACTAAACTAATCCCGCTTGCTTAAAAGAACCTCCTCCAAAAAGAGCTTTTCGGCGCTGGCTCTATTGGCTGGCTTGTCGTAGCCATCACCCCCTCTGTCTCCACAATCTGTATCACCCCCTCACCGGGCGCAGCAATAGGGAAGCGCCCGCGCAGCTCTGTCTCAATCCCCTCCTGCGTCCCCAGCCGTTTGATATCTGCCCGTAGCCTTTCCTTACGCGTTTTAAGCGTAGCAAGCTGCGCTTCTGCCTCACGACGGTTTGCCTCGGCATAGCGGCTCTTTTGATAGATATTGTAGACCGAGAAACTGATAAATACTACGCAAGCCGCCAGGATGAGGAGCACTGCCCGCGAATAAAGCACTGCCCGCAATGTGTTCCGCCTTGCTTGAAATTCACGCATAGTACGAGTATAGTGAAGTGAATGTTTGGAAGCAAGCACCGGAAAAAGATGCAGCTTATCTGGGCGGTACTCGTCTTTTTGACCGCACTCTCTATGGTGCTCCTTTATGCAGCCCCGGCGCTCACCTCTTAGCTCCCGCCCTGCCGCACCATTTGCAAAAAGACCTGGCTGGGGATGGATATCTTTCCCAGTTTTTGCATTTTCTTTTTGCCCTTTTTCTGCTTCTCGCGAAGCTTCATTTTGCGCGTGATATCGCCGCCGTAGAGGTAGCCGGTCACGTCCTTGCGCAGAGCAGCAATGCGCTCGGCCGCTAGGATGCGGCCGAGCGCCCGTGCTTGAATTTTAATCACAATCAACTGGGGCGGCAGGAGGCTTTTAAGGCGAGCGGCGGCGCGCTCGGCCTCTTCTTGCACCCGGCGATGCGATACCACACGGGAGAATGCCGGCACCAGCTCCTCGTTGACGAGGATATCCAGACGCACCACATCGGCAGGGCGCTCGGCCTCATACTCATAAGACAGTGACGCGTAGCCGCTACTTGCGCTCTTGAGCGCGTCAAAAAAATTGCGCATCAGCTCGCGGAGAGGCATGGCTACCGAGAGCGCAACGCGTGATTCGCCAAAACTCTGCGTCTCCCCCATCTCGGCTTCATGCTCATAGAGGAGAGTGACGAGCGCGCCAAGATAATCCGGCGGTGTAATGATGCGCACGGAGACCCACGGTTCATGAATAAGGGAGACAGCGCTCTCGTCAGGGAAACGCGACGGCGAGTACACTGTATCGGTATGCCCGTCTTTCCACAGCACACGGTAGCTGATGGTCGGCGTTGCCACAATGAGCGTAAGTCTAAATTCCCTCCGCAGACGCTCGGTGACAATCTCAAGGTGAAGCATGCCGAGAAAGCC
>MHTL01000006.1:22229-30314 GCA_001823095.1 Candidatus Vogelbacteria bacterium RIFOXYD1_FULL_51_18
CCGCGTCGGAGAGGCGCAGGCGTGTGAGCGCTTGGCGCAGCAGCGTAAAATCATCCCCGCCCGAACGACCGAGGTCGCTCGGTCGGGCAAGTTGGTTCTCGGGATAGATGCTTGCCCACACCACAGGCTTGGGCTGCCGGTACCCTGGCAGGGGCGGTAGCGGATGCGCGCGCAAAGTTACTGTGTCGCCAACGCGTGCTTCTCCCGCCTGTTTGATGCCGGTAACAATGTAACCAATTGCTCCGGGGCCGAGCTCGGGAGCCGTTTTTTGATCCGGCGTAAAGATTCCTACCTCGCTTGCGGTAAACCTTTCCCCTGTGGCGGTCAGAATGAGCTCTGCGCCCGCGCGGAGTGTGCCATCCAGCACGCGCACGTACACCGAGACCCCGCGGTGTGTAGAGTATTCAAAATCAAACACGAGCGCACGCGCGCTCTTTGTCCCCTCAAAGGTCTCGCGCGGCGGCGGAATTCGCCTTACCACCGCCTCAAGGAGCGCGTCTACCCCCTCTCCTGTCTTTCCCGAGACCTCAAGGATTGAACCCTTGGAGACCTTGAGGAGTGTAGCAACCTCCTCCTTCACCTCCGCGGTGCGGGCAATAGGGAGGTCAATTTTATTGACGACGGGGATAATGGTAAGTCCCAACTCCTCGGCCTGGTGGAGCACCGTGAAAGTTTGCGCCTGCACCCCCTGACTTGCGTCTACGACCAAGATCACGCCTTCAACGGCCGTAAGCGCCCGCGAGACCTCATAGGAAAAATCTATGTGTCCTGGCGTATCAATCAAGTTGAGGATGCACTCATCCTCAACTTGCGCAGACATTCGCTGACTTAACGCAGACAACGCAGAAGAATTTCGGGCAGTATCGTACACAATTCTTTTAATCTCGAGGTCTCGCGATCCATAATTTGCTAAGAGCGCAAGCGTATACTCACAGCCCTTCAAATACGACCAGACCTGTTCAATTTGCGGTCTGCCGATTTCTGGAAGAGCCTTGAGTTCTATGAGTATCTTATTGTCAATTACAAAATCTGGCTGGTACGTACCTATTTTAATGCTGTCGTAACGGATAGGAATATTCTTTTTGCTCTCAAATGGCAGCCCTGCTTTCTTAAATTCGATTTCAAGCGCACTATGATAGACCTGCTCTTTGTGCCCGAGACCAAGATTTTTTCTCACGGCAAACAGCACACCGCGGATTTTGTAGCTTAAATCTTTATACAACAGCTCTTCTTCCGCATTCTCCTCCTTTTCCGCGTCATTCCGCGTACTGTCGGCGTCCTTTCCGCGGTGCAGATGATACCTCATCTGCACAGGTTGCATCTTTATTGTGATGCCGCGCTCCTGCTCCAGCTCCATCCGGTCCAAGACCTGATCGTGCATTTTGCGCTTTTCCACAGTCCCCGTGAGCTCAAGCATGCGGTCGGCAAGCGTGGATTTGCCGTGGTCAATATGGGCAATAATGCTGAAATTGCGTATTCGGGACAACATCCGTGTAGTCTACTATAATCCTTCCGGTTCGGGGAGCACGAGCTTGCGGCGGGGAGCTTTCTTCTTAAGCGCCGCCATGAGCTCGGAAAGCTCACGGCTGTCAAAAACAATGAGGAGTATCACCCCGGCGGCAATTCCAAAGAGCGCCGCCAAGAGCCCCTGGAGCGCAATACCCAGAAAAGTCCCTGTATTAAAGAACCCGGCAACGGCAATCAGCGTATAATACGCGGTAGTGCCGATGAGAAGTGCGGCAGCAAGCGATTGGTAGAGCGTATCATAAATCGTTGAAAGAAACTTCCCGTAATCGCGTTCAAACAGGCGCCAGATAATCACCACGTTAATGATGAGTCCGATGGTAAAAGCGAGCGGTATCATGAGCGCCGAGGTGCCAGGCAGACCCTCCACGCGCAGGAGGCGTTCCATAGTCTGCGCGAAGAGAGGCAAGCGAGTAAAGAGAAAAACGAGTAGCGGTGCGAGCGCAATAATGCCGAGCGAGGAGAGCGTATTGACGACGAGCGGCACGCGCGTTTTTTCGCAGGCGTAGTAACCGCGCACAAATAAAAGAACGAGGTTCTGCGCCACCAGCGAAATGCAGAGAAGCGCGAGCGCTGCAGCGGTAAGCCGCGTGGCAATCCAGTCAAAGGAGCCACTCCCAAGGATAACGCGCACAATGTGCGCACGCAGGACAATAACGAGTGCGGAAATGGGCAGGGACCAGAAAATGAGATGCCGCGCCGCCTCGCGCATGTACCCTACAAATTGCTCGCGCTGCCCCCGTGCGTGCAATTCAGAGAGCGTGGGGAACGCTGCCACAGAGTAGCTCACGCCAAGCAATGCCAGGGGAACCGACTGCAGATTCCACGCAAACGTGAAGATGGCAATAGAGCCGACGTTGAGGAGTGAGGCGAGCGCAAAAAGCCCCGTCAGCGAGAGCTGGTGCGCGGCAAGAGTGATAGTCCGCGGAATAGACAGGGCAATGACGTGGCGCAATTCAGACCACTCCCCTCCCCGCGGGAGTGAAACTTTGAAAGAATATCCCGCGAGCCGGACTGCGGGAAATTGGATGGAGAGATGCAGTACCGCTCCGAACACCACGCCAAGCGCAAGACCGGGGAGCCCAAAGATTGGAAAGAGAAAGAGGAGTCCCCCGATGATCCCCATATTGTAGAGCACGGGCGCAAGCGCGTAGAGGACAAAGCGCTTTTCAAGCTGGGTAACACTTCCCAGCACACCGGAGAGGCCCAGGAGGAGCGGCGAGAGGAGCATGAGCCGTGCGAGGAAAATAAGCTCCTTCAGTGCAATCGCATCAAAACCAGGCGCAACAAAAGCGGCAAGTGTCGGCATAATGGCGAACAGGATGAGCGATACCCCCGCGCAGGCAGAGGCAAATACGGTCCCCGCGCGGGAAAGAAAGTTCCCCTCCTCCTCGCGGCTACCGCGCCCACGATAGCGAGTGAGTACAGGAATGAGCACGGTTACCGAAACAAAGGAGGCAACCGTCACGTAGAGAAGGTCAGGGATGCGAAAGGCGGCGTAGTAAATATCAAGCTCGCGCCCCGCGCCAAAGGTTCCGGCGAGCAATCGGTCGCGCAGGAGTCCAAGAAACTGCGACAAGAGAGACGCTCCCGCAAGAAGAAGGGCGGCTTGATGCAGTCCGCTCCACTCTCGCTGTAGCAGGCGTAAAAATGCGCTTACCACGATTTAGCGGATACCAGCGAGAGCGGGCAAGCCAGCGCGAAGGTTGGCGAGAATCTGTTTTACTTCCTCATTGTCCGGGTTAAGCTCGCCAATCTGAATAAATTCCTGTATCGCTTCATCGCGCTCACCAAGTTCGTCGTAGGTGAGCCCTAAAAAGTATTTCGCATTGGAATAGTTCGGTGCAAGTGCACGAGCGCGCTCCAAAATAATGCGCGCCTCTTCATAGGCCTTATCCTGGTACTTAAGGTATCCTGCTTGGAAGAGCACCCCGAGATCATTGGGCGCGAAGACAAGCGCCCGTTCAGCGATGAGCGCAGCATTGCGGATATTGCCTCGGCTGGCTTCAATCTGCGAATAAAAAAGTATCGCCTCGGGATAATCAGGCTTCTTGGCAAGCACAGTCTCCAGAGACTTCTGCGCTTGAGCGGTATTGCCCAGTGAAGCGTACATGCGCGCGGTAAGATAGGGGACGAGAGGGCTCTCCGGATTAGCGGCGCTTACCTCGGCATAGCGCTTTTCCGCTTCTTCTTTTGCGCCAGGAACTTTAAATACGGAGAGGACTTCAAACACACTCGCGAGTCCCGCAACATTTTGGTAGTAGTGCGGACGTATCTCGTACGCCATCCGTGCGTACTTGGTTGCGTTATCTACCTGCTGGAGGAACTGCGACCGCAGCGTCTGCTCTGGGACGCCCTGCTGGCTGACAATGCGGCTAATGCGCAAAATACTTATGTTGGTGAGCGCACGGAGATACTGGTCGCGCATCCCGAGACCCGCTGCTTGTGTAATGTACGTTTCAGCCGCGTCCAGATCGCCGTTTATATTTGCCCTTGCCAATCCTCTAAAGAAGAGCGTCGTCGCCCATGTTCTGCCCAAGAGAAGGTATCCTCCTCCCACAGATACAACAATAAGCACAATGATTACCAGGGTGCTTATAAAAGTGATGCGCGGCGTCGCCCCAAAGTGCAGAGAAAGCTCGGCAAGTGCGCCGGAACGCACCGAGAGCGCAATCATGGTGCCCAGAGAGAGCACGGCAAGCGTCAGCAGGGTAATGTTCGGCGTATACATGACGGCAAATATCCACAAATAGAGGGTGACGAAAAAGGATATTGCCGCAAGCGGATTGGCCATCCGGTCACGCAGGACCTTGCTCATGGTGCGCCACCCCTCAATAAGCACTGCGGCAATAAAAATGAGTACAAAAATCAGTCCTAAGACACCTGCGGTTATCGCGAAGCTGGGGAGATAACCGTTACCGTTCTCAAAGTCCACGCTCCATGCAAGAGACTGATTGAACGACGCCGGCTTGTACCGAGCCCATGCGCTGTCAAAATTATTGGGCCCTACGCCAAGCACAGGTTCCTTGCCAAGAACCTGTTCAGCGACTTGTATGGTATCGGAAAATCCGGGACGGGGTTCCAGAGAAAAAACTTGAGGAATCCCGAAATAATTGTTTACTCGGGCGCTGATTGCGCCAATGAACTGCTGCGGGCTCCCGCCGAATACAAAGAGTACCGCGACTATCACTACCAGGAGCGACGGATGGAAGACTTTATGTTCTTTGGCCTCATCGCCTGCGGCGCTTCGGTCAGCGGTAAGCGCGTACACGTAAATGACGATTGAAAAGAGCGCGAGCGCCACCCACACGGGGTAGAAGTTAATGAACATAAGCCCGAGCATGGAAAGTCCAAAGAGAAGATACATGCCAAAGCGCATCAGCCCGCTCGCCCGCACATCGCGCAGGAGATCAATCATCACCACAATGCCGAGAACCGTGAGCCCAAAGAAAATTCCCAGTTCATTCCACTTACCCACCAAGCTTACGGGGAGATTCTGGTACCACTCGTACTGAACAAGCCATCGGGCTGGGAAAATGCGGAAGATGGTATAGACCACCACAAGCGCCGCCGACCCAAAAATGGACAGGTACATGTAAAACACGCGCTTGCGGTCGCTCATGAGCACGCCAGCAAGGAAGAGGAGCACGCTAAGGATGGCAAGCCACAGGGGTGTATTAAGCTCATACCCGAGCCCTACAAAACTATGCGCTCGCATTGCCGCCCACAGGCCGGGGATGCAGTTACCGCCTACTCTGCAGAACATGGGTTGTAGCGATTCTACAAAGAACGCCGAGAGAGCGTTTGCCAGGGTAAGACCTCCGAGGCCCAGAAATACGTAGCTCTTGGGGATAGAGACCCGTGACTTGCTTAAGCGTGAGACAAGCCAGAAAACGAGTGCGAGAGCAACAGCGATGCCCACAAAAAAGCGTTTAACGATCTCAAACGGCAGTACTGTTCCTGGCAGGAACAGAATGGGAGTGATAAACGCGAGAATAAGGAGTACGCTCGCCGCTACCCCCTCTGAAGATTTTACCGTCAACCGCTCGTGCTCATGTGAATCCATGGGTGCTTCCCATTCTAAGTCCCGCTGGTATAATAGTCAAACCAAATTATGCATAAAGATACAAGGGCAGGGATCACCATTTCGGTTGCTTCAGAGATACTTGGTGTTTCCCCCGCAACACTGCGCAACTGGGACCGAACGGGAAAATTGCGCGCACGTCGGGATGCGAATAACAGTTACCGTTACTACGATATCGGTGAACTTGAACGTTTTGCGGAAACATCGGGTCTTACGAAAAAAAGTTTCAGGAAATATAAACTCTCGCTGTAGCAAATTAAAGAATCCGCCGGTAAGGCGGATTCTTTAATTTTTTTACTCTGCACCGATAAGCCGAATTCTGTCTTGGATAGTTATGTATCTAGGCCTGACGTTACCGCCAGGCTCAAGCGGCTCTTCCCGACGTGAAGTCGGGACACGGCCTTGCACTCGAGTAAGGATTTAGCCGTTTCAATCTTACTGTTACCAGTAAGCCTTATCCCGGAGGGATACCCAGAAACTTTCGAATCGGGCGCCCAGAACTAGATTGTAAATCAGTTCCGGGCAGCCCCGAACCGAGCTTTGCTCTGGTTCATGGGCGTCTCTGTTCGCACCTCTTGCCACTGCGAAGCAGCGGCCGCAGAAATACGCTGAACGAACGCAGAACGATGCGGAAAAAATTCATACGAATTCTTTCAGCGACTGTCTGCGTCAAGTCTGCGATATTCCGCGGTCAGTGCTTCGCACTGACAGATGGGCGTTACCCATTACCGTGCTCCTCTACCTGCCTAGAGGCTGATAGAGGGAGTGTTCGGACTTTCCTCCCCGACTTTACGTCGGAGCAACTACCTGGTGCAGAGCTAATGTATATTATACCACAACACTACTCTTCTGCAATATCGCCCACGGGCTCCACCTCGCAGGTACCGCTAGCGCAGGCAAGTTCGCGTTTATTTTCCGTACCATCCTCGCGCTCATAGGTCACAATCTTTGAGAAATCAACGTGCGCAAAGCGCTCCAAGAGCTCATGGTAGGCTTTTTCGTCAATCTCTTCGTACGGCGCCAATTTATAGACGTGGTTACTGCGCGGGAGGAAGGAGAGCCCACCGACAATCTTCCAGTTCTCGTAGACCCAATTGCCCGTTTTGAGCCACTCGTCATCTCCCACCGAAATGGTAACTGAAGGATTGTGCTCGGTATAATTCTCTTTCACGTCCTTCCAGTACTCCAAGAGCTCAAGCGCCGGCACCTGATCGCGGAATATCGCCGCATCCGGCGCCTTTACCGGGAAGTCAATCACAAAGGTCGTTGCTGTCTCCATGTTCTGCCCCACCTCCGGATGGTAGGGCACGCCCTGATCGCGGAGCATTTGGAAGAGCGCGTCTGTGGAGGCGATACGCACACGACGGATGTAGTAGGGAGCGTGGCGCGGGTGCATGCCAGAGGCGCAGTCCACCATCTGCGAGAGCGTCCCCGAGGGCTTGGTGCAGGTGATGCAAGTTGAAGGACTTACAGTAAAGCGCTTTGCGTACTCGCGGTTGTAGACCACAGCCGCATCACGCAACTTTTTAAGCATCTCCGGTTTGCGCACGGCGGGAGAATCCCACTGGCCGGTTATAGAGACGCCGAGGAGTCGCTCCTCCTCACAGTGTTCCTTCCACTCCCTGGAGAGATACGGAAAATTGGTAAGCGTTGACTGGTAGGTGCCGAGGAGAGTGGCGATCTTCATTTTGCGCATTAAACTCCCCGGCGTGTCTTCCGCTCGCGCCACAATCTCGGAGAGGTTGCAAAATTGCTTGGGCTGGAGGAGGATTTCGCCGCAGGGGTTGGTGCCAATCGTATCTATCCGCTCTTCCAGCATCTTTGTGCGACGCTCGGGGAAGGTCTCCCGCAGACCGCCGCGGTTGAAGATACCGCGTTCCCCCGAGTGACTCTCCATGAGCGCAAGCCACTCGCGCATGAACTCTTCAGCTCCGGGCTTCTCGTTATAGACGGCGGAGTTGTTGGCAAGACTACGCTGGGGCTCGGTGATGTAGAACTGGCCCTTTTTTGCGTCGCGCATCTCTACATCGTCCAGGTCGGAGAGTGAAATGAGCGCGGAGCGCCGCACGCCACCAGCAACCACAATTTCACCGATCTTGCAGATAATATCGTGCGCATCAAGATTGGTGAGACGCCGCCCCTGCCGCTTTAAGATTGTCGCGCGGGCAAAAGTGAGCAATTCACGCAGAGGGTCTGGGCCAGAAGATTTTCCGCCCATTGTCTTGAGACGGGCGCCTGCAGGGCGCAGGCGTGAGTAATCAAACTGGACATCCTCGCCAGCATACCAAGTCTTGAGCCCAAGGGTGAGCGCATCGCACCATCCCTCCTTGCTGTCATCAATCACATGCACGTGGCGGAGCTTCCCGCTCTGGCGCTTAATCACCGGGAGCTGCTGGATGTACTGGCTTTCTACCGAGAATCCTGCCCCCGTGCCGCACATGGAGATATACATAATCTCGGCAAAGTCCTCCAGCTTA
>MHTL01000006.1:30332-33486 GCA_001823095.1 Candidatus Vogelbacteria bacterium RIFOXYD1_FULL_51_18
CAGTTGTAGGCACAGACATTAGTTGTGCGCGCCGCTTTCCCTGCAAATTGCAGGAGCCGCATAGATGGCATTGCCTCGTGTGAGAGGATTGCCTGCCGTACCTCGGAGTACTCCTTGTCGGAGAGGCGCTTCCCTAGGTTCTCGCGCATAAAATTAATGTAGCGGTCTACCGTCTCCACCCAGGTCTCGCGCCGTCCTTCATCGTCAATCCAGCGCGAGTAGGTGCGGTAGTAGATGAACTCGCCCAGAGGATTTTTGAAGTACTTCTTACTCCCGGCGACCAGGTCGCGGACCTTTTCCGGTATCTCCCCCTTCTCACGGCGGACTTCAGCGCGGCGCTCGCGGTAGAGGATGTAAGCTTTGGCGGTAGCAACATGGTCCTGGAGCATGAGTTCCCGTTCCACCAGGTCTTGTGTTTCCTCCACGCTCGGGATGTGGGATTTTTCTCCCGCATGGCCGCTCACCAGCGCCGCGGCAACCGCGGCCGCCACGCCCTCCGGCGCGCCTTCCGCATACTCGCCCGCCGCTCGCATTGCCTTCCCTATTGCCGCCTCTATGCGCGAAATATCAAAATCAACAATGGCGCCGTTGCGCTTCCTCACCTGACTCGGGAATATACTCTTCTGCTCTTTTTTTACAGTTTTTGCGGATTTTACAATCATTTTTGCACTTTTTTTGCTGATTTTCATCATAAAAAATTAAAAATAGTAATACTGTTCATTTATTGTACTCAATCCGCAGAGACGAACAAAGCCCACCAAGATGTGCATAACTCTGGTGTGCCCGCCTGCCGAACGAGCAGGTCCGTCCGCTTCTATGGTAACGCCAACACGAGAACCTTAGTTGCCTCTGATGAGGTTGATGAGTCGTTGCAGTACCGTACCGACAGCGCCATATTGCGTGGAAGGAGTGAAGGAGGAAGAACCACCCCTAATCATCCGCTGGTACTGTATGTACAAAAGGGAATCGCACCTGCCAGATCTACAGCTTCCGCTTTCACACAGATAGTTTTTAGTGCAAGCGCCCCCTGTTCCTCGTTTGTATAACACGGTTCCGTTTGGGGCACAGACGCGTACCGTATTTTTACCTCCAATAATTCGGCGCACATCTTGCCCTTCTCCAACACATCGAATACCTGCGTCAAGACAGGTGTTTTTTCCACACTCGATCGCGCCTCTTGAGTCAACCACCACCATAGTTTGATCCCACGAGGCGCGAGCTCCATCATCCGCAGAGAGGCGTAGCGCATAGGTCCCCGGCGCAGAGAACGCGACGCTAGTGCTTGCGGAAGTTTGATTGCTAAAGCTCACACTGCCGGGCACGCTCGTCACCCCGCCGGGGCCGGGCCAGGTGACTTGCATCCAGACAAAGTTCAGCCGACTGCCAATAGGAAGTCCGTCATCGCGTACCAAACCTTGCAAATAAGCTTGGTTAGGAAACGTAACGCGCACATCGCCGACCACCGATACTACCGGAGCTTGATTGACGACAGTAGGAGTAGGTACCGGCGTGGGGGTAGGAGTCGGGTCTGGAGTTGGAGTAGGCGTTGGTGTAGGAACAGGAGTAGGTACTGGAGTTGGAGTTGGAGTAGGCGTTGGTGTGGGTGTGGGCGTAGTTTCGGCCTTGCACGCCCCGTTGTAACAGCCGTTCTTGCAGCTTACCTCCACATTCCGTACCGACATATTGCCTGCTACATAGCCATAGGGCTTGAGGTCTGCAGAGGTGTAGGTGTAGCAGTAATATTCGCGCAAGCGGTTTGCGTCAAGGCAGACGTCGTTGCCCATGTAGTTTATCTGTGATCTCGAAGACTTTGATACTGTCTCAAAAACAGCTCCCACGCGGTAGACATCGGCCCCTGTATCTCCAAACTCAATACAGCCTACTGTTGGCGTAAGCGCGGCGTGCGCAAGAGGAGAAAGGAGGAATGCTACGGCAATAAGCGCAAGCGAAGCAAGCCCAGCAATTGCGGCAGGATATATTTTTATACTCATCATAATATACATTGGTCACTGGTAACGCTGATAATGGTGACTGTATTGTACCACTAGCGGGCGTTACCGCACCATCACCGAGAGGGAAGTCTGCGCGCTTGCGCCGCTTGGATCATTTGCCGTAATGATAACAGTATAGGTGCCGGTTGCGGCATAGCGATGGGTGAAGGTCGTCTGCTGGTTTGCAATCAACGAGATACTGCTCGCGGCAGATACGGCTGTATCTGCGCTTGTCTCGTCTCCCCAGCGGATAGTGTAGCTTAAGTTATCGCCGTCTGGGTCATAGGCAAGTATTGACCAGGTGCCTGTGGCATCAATGGCAAGGCTGGACGGCCCCGACACGCGCTGGATAACCGGCCCGCGGTTTGCAGAGGGGAGTACAGTGAGAGTGAAGGTGTCATCACTCAAATCACAGTGCGCATTCCCCGTTGAGCAAATACGCATCCAATATTCCCCGCTTGTAAGATTATATTGCCCGATTGTTTCTCTCTCACTCGTACCATATTGGGTACGAATGCGCCAATTATAGGAATTGGCTCCTTCATGCGAATTCAGCCGTGCAATTTGCAATGGGGCTGGTACAGGCATAGTGCATACTATCCCATCACTTCTGGAAACTGGGCAAGAGCTTCCCTTTTGCATCCACAGCGTCACTTGCCCTTCTTTTGTCGCCCGCCAGGAAATTGTCCTCGTTTCTCCAACACGCCAGGTCTCGCCACCATTTGGAGAAATGACGGTAACTTCGTCAGCTGTAGCGCCATCTGTGCGCACTTGTACGCGGCGCGTGATGGTGCGGGTTTGATTGGCTGATGTGAGACGGAAGGTAATCAGGTAATTCCCCACCGCCGTGTAGCGGTGTGTAAAACTTGCGGTATTGATGGCACTCTCCTCGGCGGACGCGGCGGTGAGAGGCACAATGAGAGTATCTCCCCAATCAACCGAAATACTAAAGTCCGCGTTACCTGGAGTCCTTGCTTCAAGCTTCCAAGTCCCCTCTTCATCTATCTTCAATGAGTTTGGCGCGGAAATAACACGCAATGAGATTGCCGAAGTGTCAGGTGGAACTGTCACGCAACCAAAAAGCGCGTTTAACTTTGCCCGTGTGGAGACGCCCACAAAACCCGTCCCGCGGGCAAGGCCGTTGGGAACAAGGATTTCAGAAC
>MHTL01000007.1 GCA_001823095.1 Candidatus Vogelbacteria bacterium RIFOXYD1_FULL_51_18
GATTTCATCGGTCAGAACCTATGCATTCACCGGTCAGGCGGGATGCGGTAATAATTAATGAGAAATTTAGCTAAGCCCACAAAGATTTCATCGGTCAGAACCTATGCATTCACCGGTCAGGCGGGATGCGGTAATAATTAATGAGAAATTTAGCTAAGCCCACAAAAGGCTCCGAGAGCGACTCCGATGCGTAGCGCACTCCTTCCGGCTTGAGCATATAAAGAAAAATGATAAAACGCGGCTGATACGCGGGGAAGTAGCCAAAAAAGGAATGTAGATAGCGGTCCTCGTAGTACCCTCCTGCATCCTTTGAGACCTCGGCAGTCCCCGTCTTGGCGGCAATGCTGTAGCGCTCCATTTTGTACTTCCCTCCGCCAAGCGCGTCATCATACACGGTTACGAGCATTCGCGTAATCTCCTCGCTCGTTTCCTCTTTCAGCACACGGCGCAGCGCCGTTGGCTCGATCACCTTTTTCTCTCCTCCTTTGTAGCGGATTTCTTGCACCACGTAAGGCTTCACCACCAGTCCGCCATTGCCCAGCGCCGCAAGAGCGCGAGTAGTGGCAAGCGGCGTGAGCGCGATTCCCTGCCCAAAGGAGGCCGTGGCATACTCAATGTCCCTAGAACTCTGCAGATTATAGGTAATCCCTGCCACCTCATCGGGGAGGTCCACGCCAGTCTTCTCGCCAAAGCCGTAGGCGCGCATATATGTGCGGAAACTGTCCCGTCCCATCCGCTGCATGGCAAATACCGCGCCGGTGTTGAGAGAATTATTAAGCACTTCCTGCATAGGTACCACACCTCTCCCTTTTTTGTCAAAATTTTCAATCCGAGCGCCGTTGAGCACAACATACCCCTTGTCGTCATAAGTGGTCGTGCGGGTTATTGCGCCTGCGTCAAGCGCTGCGGCCAGGGTTAAGGGCTTGATGATGGAGCCCATCTCGTACACCTTCTCTATAAGAGGATTCTGAAGCACTGTAAGGTTTCCTTTCTTTTCTCCGGGGTCATACGAGGGACTTGCCGCCAATGCGCGGAGAGCTCCGGTGCCGGGCTCCATCACGATGATGCCCACTTCCTCCGCATGGTAGCGTTCCATCAGCGCCGCCGCTGTCTTTTCCGCCTCATCCTGCACTACAGGCTCAATGGTGAGATATATATCCCCTTCCTTTACCTCATTCCCTAAGACTTCTTTACCCAATCCTAAAAAGAGTTCTGCAAAAAGGTTTAACTTCCTTTCCCCCATTGTCCGTCCGAGCACCTTTTCATACTGCTTTTCCAGTCCGTAACGTCCCGAGAATTCAGATCCTTGGTAGCCCACAAATCCGATTGCATGCGCGGCAAGAGTTTTGCTTGGATACACTCGCCAACGCACTACTTTCAAGACTACTCCGGGGAGAGAGAGAGCCTGGATACGCTCGGCCACGGCACTCGGCACTTGTTGGGCAATCTCTTCATATGGGTCAGAAACTTTTGCCGCGCGCATCAAAAAATTACTCTTATCAATTGCGATTTCTTTGTTAAGCCCCCGATACACACGCTCCCGTTCGCCCACGGGAATCTGGGCGGGATGTATAGCAAGTGCGTAGCCGTGCGCAAGACTCGCGGCGGCTACCTCATTCCCCTCTTTGTTTACAAAGTAGATACTTCCGCGATTAAATGCGGAACCGGCCGTGCTTGTATACTGACGCTCGGCCTGCTGCCGGTACTCATCGCCATGGATAATCTGCACAAAAAAAAGGCGCACTACAATGGCGAGTGCGCCCATAACGAACGCGCCGGAAATTAGTCTGATGCGAAATATCGCATTATTCGCCATTGCCGCGCGCAAACCCGAGAGTGGGAGCGTCTTTGTGCGCAAAGCTGGTTTCTTCTGCACTGTCTATAAATCCAAGCTCGCGCGCCCGCTCCAATGTAATTGTCCCCATTGTCGCAAAGTAGCTCCCCTCAAGGTCAGCAATGGTTCCTTCAATGCTCGCGCTCTCCTCTGCGGCAACGCGCTGCGCCACCACATGCATCACTGACTGCTGGATGAGATATACATAAGAACTTACCATGAGCGTGAGGATGGTAATCAAGGTCCAAAATAAACGTCCTTCAAGTGTAAGTGATGCGTATGCGTACATGTTAGATTGCTTTCTTAAAAATGAATAATTGTGCGCTCCGGGCGCGCGGGTTCTCTCTCATCTCGGTACGCGAGGGCTTGATGGCATGCTTATTCACACGAGTGAGACTTCTTTCTTTGAAGTGGCGAAAAAATGACTTGACGTGACGCACCTCCCCTCCGTGGAAGCTGATGACAGCAATATTCCCGCCCGGCTTGAGGAGTGTGAATGCGCTCTCAAGTCCCTCATCAATGGCAGAGTACTCATCGTTTACCGCAATGCGCAGAGCCTGGAAGCTTTTGGTTGCCGGATGAATTCTCCTCTTGCTGTACCATGGCGGCGTGGACTCTTTAATGATGCGTACGAGCGCTGTAGTGCTTTCTATGGGATCCTCTTTGCGCGCGGTGACAATGCCGTGGGCAATTTTCTGTGCAAACTGTTCCTCGCCATAGCTCTTTAATATATCCATAAGTTGCGACTCGGAGAGCGTGGCAAGGAGGTCTTTCGCGCTCAATGTGGCTCCTTTTTGCATAGTCATAAGGAGTGGCTCATCTTTGAGGAAGGAGAATCCCCTTCCCGATTCTTCCAGTTGCTCGCTACTCATCCCGAGGTCAAAGAGAGCCGCGTCAATCTCCGTAATACCCTCTGTGGAGAGTAGTTGCGCGAGGTCCCTGAAGTTGCCGTGAACGAACTTTTTCGTGCCCGGAAGCGGGTCAAGTTGTAGGCGGCTCCGCGCAAGCGCGTCCTCGTCCTGGTCAAGGCAGATGAGCGTGCCGCTTCTGCCAATGTGCGACAACAACGCTTCTCCATGCCCGCCGCTACCCGAGGTTGCGTCAAGGACAGAGTCTCCCCTTCGTAACTTAAGACCGTCAAGCGTCTCTTGTAAAAGAACTGGAATGTGCCTCATTACAGAATGCCGGTATCGCCTAGTTTCTCGGCAAGCACATCAGCCTCTTTCTCAATTCTGCCGCGGTACTCGCGCCAGCGTTTCTCGTCCCAAATTTCCGCATGATCCTGCAGACCCGCGATGACCACCTTGCTTTTGAGGTCCGCAAACTCCTTGAGAAAATCCGGAATGAGAATTCGTCCGAGCGAATCGAGGTCCGTCTCCACCGCCCCTGCAAAGATGAAGCGGCCAAAGCTCCGTGAATCCGCTGTCCCCATGGGCAGCGCCGAGATCTTTTCCGAGAGCTTCCGCCATGTCTCATGAGGATAGACAGTGAGACAGGCGTCTAATCCGCGGGTGACAATCATCTTCTTCCCCAGCTCTTTGCGAAACTTCGCGGGTATGGCGACTCGCTTTTTATCGTCTAGGGTGTGCGTATATTCGCCAATAAGCATGGTTGATTCCGCCCGCTGGCGTTCGCCGTGGCGAACCACTTTCTACCACTACATTGTTAGTCTATTCCACTTTCTCCCACCCTGCAAGCCCACTTATCCACAGTAAAAGGCCATTGTCCAACACCGAGTATCGGACAATGGCCTGAATCAGATCATCTACGAGAAAGGAAAAATGCAAGAGGGGGTATCTCAATTTTCTTTGCAATTTCCTGAACAAATGCTTCGTACCAGAAGGGACGGCGAGTGAACAATCGAGTGAGCACCCAGAGAGGACCAAGCACTATGAAGATTACAATGCCGAAGACCGAATCGCACCAGATCTTCAGAAACAGTGCATGCTGTACGATATCCATTTGCTCGTGAATGAAAGAAGATTTTTCTTCACTCATACTATCCAGAGCGCTGTGAAATTCTTGACGCAGTAGTATTCCATGCTCTTGCTTCTTGCTCCGCCATTGGTCAAGGAGACAGGCGCCTATGGTGCACTCTCTTAAAATGATGGATACCCCACTCAAGACCCTCTATGAAATCATCCACTGCTTTATTGTTCGGGATAGCACCCGAGAGCCGTGCATCAAAAACGTTGTCGCGGACGCGCCAGAGGCGGCAGAGAACAATACTGGCAACATATGAGGGAAGTAAATAAAACAAGGTTACCCACGCGAGAACTGCAACGGCCATCACAGAAACTTCTAACCAGAACAGTGAGATTTCCATGGAATCTTCTCCTTTCTTAAGTTTGATGATTACAATGACCTCTATCTGAAATAAATCTATACCCCAGACTATCCTTTGTCAAAATGAAAGGCCCCTGTCCGCCGTAGCGAACAGGGGCCGGGGGATCACCCGTTGTGGGCTTGCAACGGGCAATCGGGGGGAGAATCTCTACGAATGGAATCTGTATACAAAACCGACGACATGAGTGACAAAAAGACTTCGTGGTGCGTCAATTTGTCTAAATCTCTTCGGTCACGATCAGTGAGTTGGGTCAGATCGCGACACATAAATCTTGCTTTTACCTCGCTGTACATTATATCTCCTTTTAGAGAGAGCTTTTCCAAAAAGAAGAGTAGCACAAAACTACTTTGGCCGCAAAGTGGGAAAGAAAATCACTTCACGAATATTTTTAGTATTGGTCAGGAGCATAGTGAGCCGGTCAATGCCAATACCGACTCCTCCCGCCGGCGGCATGCCGTATTCCAAGGCCTCTAAGAATTCCTCATCGCTCGGCTGGGTCTCCTCGTCGCCCTGCGCCTTCTTCCGCGCTTCGCGCTCAAAGCGCTTGCGCTGATCCAGCGGGTCATTGAGCTCTGAAAAAGCTTTCACCAATTCATAACCGCCGATGATAAGCTGGAAGGCGTCAACGATACCTTCTTTCAATTTTTTTGCAAGCGGGAGCATCTCCTCCGGATACTCGGTTACAAAGGTCGGCTGAATCAACCTTGGACGGCAGAGGCGTTTGTAGAGCGCGTCCAGCTCTTTGGCGCTCTTCTTTTCTATTTCATCACTGCTCAACCCGGCATAGTGTGTAAGGAGCTCTCTGTAGGTGATAATACTGAAGGGCTTCTCAAGATTTATTTCCGATTCTCCGAACGGGAGCGCTGCAGACCCCGTTGCCTCCACTACGAGATTTTTTAAAAGTTTCTCTACATCTCCCATCGCTTTCTCTGCGCTCCCAAATGCCTCGTACCATTCCACAATGGAGAATTCTGGATTATGAGTAACGTCTATGCCCTCGTTGCGAAAGGCGCGCCCAATTTCAAATACTTTGGGAAATCCGCCGATGAGGAGCATCTTCAGCGGCAATTCCGGCGCGATGCGCAGGTACAGTGGGATGTCTAAGGCCTTGTGATGGGTCTCAAAAGGCACTGCGCTGGCGCCGCCGGCAAGGCGCTGGAGCACGGGAGTCTCAAACTCCACAAATCCCCGTTTAAGGAGAAATTCACGAATGCTCTGAATGATTTTTGAGCGCATGAGGAAGCGCTCGCGTACCGCCTCATCGCGGACACTCTCCAGATAGCGGCGGCGGAACCGCTCATCGTCATCCTTAAGTCCATGCCGCTTGTCCGGGAGCGGGCGCAGGCTCTTGGCGGCAAAGCGCCACTGCCTCACTTCAATGCTCTCTTCTCCGCGCGCAGTGACCATCAGAGCGCCCTGTACCGACACAATGTCACCGATATCCAGCGTGTCGGCAAGGAGCGCGAAATCCCCGTCCGGTAATGCGCCCTTCTTGGCTATGCACTGGAACTTCCCCGTGCCGTCGTGAATGTCAAAAAAAATCACTCCGCCCTGTCCGCGGACGAAGAGCACGCGGCCGGCGAGCGCGCAAGCGCTCCCTCCTGCACGGAGTTCTTCAAAGCGTTCACGCAACTCTTTAAGCGGCATGTCATGAGCGACGGCAATAGGATATGCAGTTCCGCGCGCCGCTTCGTACTGCTGTAATTTTTTCAGCCGTTCCTCTCGCAGCGCATCGGTTGCTCGGAGGGTCATTGCATTATTGTACCGTAATTATGGTATATTCGGTACTGCCCCGCGGCGTTGGCACGATTATGGCATCCCCTTTCTTTTTTCCTATCAGGACGCTTCCCAGCGGCGACTCGTTTGAAATCTTGCCTTGAACGCTGTTTACCTCTTCCGAACCGACTATAGTAACTGTCTGGCGGCCGCCATTTTTCTTTTCAATGATAACCGTTGCTCCCAAGTCAACGGTGCCGCCGCGGTGTGTGCCGACAATAACCGCGCGCCGTAAAATGTCTTCAATGCGGGAAATGCGTTCTTCAACGTTTGACTGCTCTTCGCGGGCTTCATGGTACTCGGCGTTCTCAGAAAGGTCTCCGAGCGACTTTGCATACTCCAGCTGTTCCGCGATGCGCTTGCGTGTGACTGTCTTCAATTCTTGGAGCTCCCCTTGGAGTTCTTTAAGCTTTTTCTCGCTAATGTACTCTCCTTGCGCAGTGCTCATAGTCTAAGTCGTGCCATGATAGCGCGCCTTCTTATTGAAGTCAATTGACCTTTGTATATTCCGGCGTTGCCCAGAGCATCCAGTCAAAGAGCTGCCGCATCACAAAGACGCCGCCGATGGTATTGCGCGCGTCGCCGCGCTCCATGACCACCGCAAACGCATAGCGCGGCTTCTCATAGGGAAAGAACCCGATGACCCAGGAGTTCACCTTCTCCTTGGTCACACCGAGCTCTGCAGTCCCCGTCTTTGCCGCAACATGCAGGTCAGGGAGAGAGAGCCCGCTCCCTGTTCCCTGTGTCACTGCCATGCGCATACCCTCGCGGACTATCTGCAGCAACTCGTTAGGCACACCAATACTGATTCCGGCGTTGTCCATTTTTGTCTCATTGCGGTAGAGGCGCGGCGTAACGAGCGTCCCCCCGTTTGCGATGGCGGCGACCGCTCGCACGGTTTGGATTGGCGTTACCTGAAATCCGTACTGTCCGATGGTTGTGTGGTAGGTGTCGCCGATATTCCATGCTTCACCGTTAAAACGCTCCGCTTTCCACGCGGGAGTGGGAATGAGTCCTTGCTCTTCTTTTTCAACATCAATGCCGGTCGGCGATCCAAAGCCGAACAATTTGAGATAGCGGTCAATGCGTTCAATACCGAGACCTGCCTGGTTGTGAAATCCTCCTCCCACAACGTAAAAATACACATCCGACGAGACTGCGAGCGCTTCGCGCATATTTACCGGGCCGTGCGCCTTCCAGTCTTTAAACACAGTCGGCTTTTCGGGATCGTAGGGATTGGGAATAGAGATAGAGCCGGTGCTCACGATTTTTGTGTCGGGGCTAATAGTGCGCTCATTGAGCGCGGCAGTAGCGATAAAGGGCTTGACGATGGAGCCCGGCGCATAGAGTCCCTGCACCGCACGGTTTAAAAATGGCTTTCCGGCGTCCTCCCGGTACGCTTTGATCGCCTGGGTATCCTTGCCATTAGTGAGCAGCTGGGAAGAATACTCGGGGTAACTTGCCATGGCGAGCATCTCCCCGTTTGTCACATCCATAATCACGCCCGCACCGCCCTGGAAGCGCTTATCCTCCGCAAGCGCCGCAATGAGCTCATAGAGTTTGCTCTGGATGCGGGAATCTATTGAAGTGGTGATGTTCTTGCCGGGCAAGGGGTCGCGCAGAACTGAACCGGAGAGAATGTTCCCCTTTACGTCAACTTCTTCAATCTTCAGTCCGTGAATTCCGCGCAGTTCTGCATCGTAACTGCGCTCAAGACCTTGCCGCCCTATATTCTCATTTGGATACACGGAGTCGTCAGCCAAATCTTCATCATGCGGCAGTCCCACATAACCGAGCAGGTGCCCAAATCCGGGAACAGCGATGTAGGAGCGGGTTCCTCTATTGAAGGCAAGCGCCACCTGCCTTCGGTCATAAATGACTCCCCGCTGCGCAAAAATTGCGATACGGCGGAGAGTGTTGTCATTGCTTGCGGCGGCATAGGCTTCCCCGCGTTGCACTTGTAAGACACCGACCCTCCAGATAAAGGCGCCATACACGATTGCGGCAAGCGCCGCAATGATAACGAAGGTAATTTTTGGTATGGGACGCTCCAAACGCCCCTCAAACTGCTGCGTGTCAAAGTCAGGCAGGTTATGCGAGTCCAAAAAAATAACATCAGGGTCTATGTCGGGATAGTTACGCATAATTTCTTACAAATTCGCGCGCAATGGAACTGCATGCAAGGATAATAAGAGCACAGAGTGTATTCCAGAGAGGGAAGGACCAAAGCCCCGCTCCCGGCGCACTGTAGAGCGCGTCGGCAAGGAGCGCATAGACGGCAACCTCATACATGTTGTGCGCAATGCACACAGAAGCCACAATAACTCCCAGAGTGATCCACCATGGCCCCCAGGCGACTGCCATGAGGAGTGCTAGGTTAAGAAGGATGCGGTCCATTATGGTCTAAGCTCGACAAAGCGGAGTGAATAAATATTAACCGGAGTGCGTAGCCGTAGGCGGCTCTCCTGGGCGCTTTCTATGCGTTCTACCGTTGAGACGATTGCTCCCGCCGCGCCCTGCGCAAGCGGGATGAATGCCACATCGCCAACAGCGACTTCCGCATCAAAAGGGATAGACATGGTAAATGAGCCCCCTCCTTTTCCTGTCAAGGCGCTCCCGATGTTGGATGAGCCGACCTGCGCATTGGTTAGGTTTCCGCTTGTAGAAAGCAGGGTGACTTTTCCGATGTTTTCTTCCGCGCTCGTGAGCGTGCCGATAACGACTCCGTTTGTGTATACGAAATTGCGCAGACGAGACTCTGCATCCGGCACACCCGTAAGGTCAACGATGAGCGTGTCATAGAGCGACTGATTGGGATACGCAATCACAGGGAGTATCAAAGGGAGCGCATGGGGATATGCTTCTTTGATGCCGCGTAAGAGCGCATTGTCCCGTTTCAGCTGATCGCGTTCAAGTGTGACGGCGTTAAATGCCGCGAGACGCGCGATGAGCGCGTCTCGCTCTTGAATGAGACGCGCCTTTTCGGCAAAAAGCGCTCCAAAGCCCGGCGAAGGTAAGAGGGCCTCGCGCTTGGCCTGCCAGAGCGGGTCAATAAGATAGAGCGCTCCGCGGACCAGAAGCTTCTCGGTGTAGGGAATGGCAACAAACGCAAGCACAGCAAGAAGCGCCGTGAGAGATGCCGAGCGGACAATATCTCTCCTACGACCTTCTTTTCTAGTGGGTATCCAGTTCTTCATCGCTATCAACGAGCACCTCTCTAAACTGATCAAATTCCTCCAAGATGATGCCGGTGCCGCGCACGACTGCCGTAAGAGGGTCATCGGCGACAAATACGGGGATGGAAACTTCCCTCTCTAGGAGCTCCTGGATGCCATGCATCAGCGCCCCGCCTCCTACCAGCACAATGCCGCGGTGCATGACGTCAGCCACCACCTCTGGTGGAGTAGACTCCAGGACTTCTTTAATAGTATCAATCAGAGTAGCGATAGAGACCGAAATTGCCTCACGGATGTCGGCGTCAGTGATAATAACCTCTCGCGGAAGTCCGGTTACCAGGTCACGTCCGCGCACCGTCGTCTCGCGGGCCGCTCCCGTATTGTAGACAGAACCGATGCTAATCTTGACGTCTTCCGCTGTCCGCTCGCCCAAGAGTATCTTGAACTCGTCGCGGATGTAGCTGATGATGTCTTCATTGAGCTTGTCTCCCGCGATATGGAGATTTTTTGAACGCACAATGCCGCCGAGCGAGAGAACTGCGATATCTGCCGTTCCCCCGCCAATATCTACAATCATCATGCCGACGGGGTCGTAGATCGGCATGCGGATGCCGATGGCCGCGGCAATCGGCTCTTCAACAATGTGCACTTCGCGCGCGCCGGCGCTGATACTCGCGTCCTTTACCGCGCGGCGCTCCACGTTCGTGATGCCCGAGGGGACTCCCACTACAACGCGCGGGCGAAAGTATGATTTGCCTGCCGCCTCTTTTGCTTTTTTTAGCAGATACGCAAGCATCTCCTCCGTTACTTCAAAGTTTGAAATCACCCCGTCCACGAGCGGACGGATTGCCTCAATATGCGCCGGCGTGCGCCCGAGCATGTAGCGTGCGTCAGTACCGACAGCCACCACTCTCCCTGTTTTGGTATTAAGCGCGACCACAGAAGGTTCGTTAATCACAACCCCTTTACCGCGTACGTAAACCAGCGTGTTTGCCGTTCCTAAGTCTATGCCGACGTCGCTGCCGAGCCAGTTGTATATCCGTTCCTTCATAACATTCAGCCAATCAGCTCCTGTTCTCGGAAGGAGCGGCTTCCCCCCCCGCGGCGTTCCTTCACTTCATAGCGATCTTCTTGAAGCGTTTTTTCACTCACGATAATCGCTTCCGGGAAGCCCAGGAGCTCTGCGTCAGCAAACTTCTCTCCCGCCTGGACATCTTCACGGTCATCGTAGAAGACGCGTTTACCGCGCGCCTTAAGCGCTGCGTAGAGCGCGTCTGCCCGCGCGCGCACCTCGGTGCGCTTGGACCCAATCAAGATGAGGTGGTAATGGAAGGGAGAAACTTCTTCCGGCCAGAGGAGTCCGCGCTCGTCGGCGTGCGTCTCCACAATCGCGCCCATCACCCGTCCGGGGCCGATGCCGTAGCTACCCATGAGTACCGGTTTGCGCTCGCCTTTCTCATCAGTGAATAAAAGTCCGAGCGGCTCCGAAAAACGCGCCCCGAGCTTGAAAATATTACCCACTTCTATTGCCTTGTGCTCCGTGAGCTCCGTGCGCGCAATACCGAGGTCCGCAAGCACCTCGTTTGTGCAGACCTCCTTGTTGACTGCAATCTTTTTCCCCTCATGGACATAAATTATATCTTCTCCCGCCTCGCAGAGAGTCTGGAACTCGTGGCTGTATTTGGCAAAGGCGCCTCCGGAGGCAACGGTGCGATACGTGGATATTCCGAGCCCCACGCGCGCAAAAATCCGTTCATAGCCAATAGCGCATTCTTCGTAGAAGTGGCTAAGGTCATTTTCACTGCTGTGGAAAGAATAGAGGTCCTTCATGAGAAATTCCCTCCCCCGCATAATGCCGCTCTTCGCGCGTTCCTCGTTCCTGAACTTAGTCTGTATCTGAAAGAGAGAGCGCGGCAGGTCTTTGTACGACTGAATATGCGAACGCATGAGTGCGGCAATTTCCTCCTCTTGCGTCCAGCCAAAGCCAGTCTCCCCGCCCGAGTTAATCACGCTCTTAAACCACACGTCGCCCTCCCAGCGCGAGGTCTTCTTCCATACATCCGGATTCTGCAGTGAGGTAAGCAGGAGCTCAACGCCGCCGATGCGTTGCATTTCCTCACGGATGACCGCATTGATTCGCTCAATGGTAAGCAGACCAAGCGGAAGCAGTGAGTACACGCCCGCCATCACCTTGTCAATGTATCCGGCGCGAATAAGGAGAATGGCATTCTTCGCCACCTCATCTTTAGGAACATTTTTTGCCGTTTTTGTAAAGAGTCCCGTTTGCCTCATGCGCCTATAGTACCCTACTCCTCTCTCATTTAGCAACAAACTTCCGAGCGATATTGAAGGGCGGGTTGATGAGCAGGATGCTTGCCATGTGAGGCGCATTGTACTCCAAAAATTTTAGGAGGACAAAAATCCCCGGCCTATTTCAATAGGACGGGGTGATGTTTGAGGCGGCAGGACATGAATATAGAGATGGTCATCCCATCCCCAGTACCAGGTCCCGTACACCTCGGGAGAGAGCGCGTCCCCGAATAAGATGCGCGGGAGAGAGAACCACCCATGCGGGCGCAGAGAAATGAGTATGCTGAAGCGCGGCACAGGAGTCCAAAATGTATATACTGTGTGTATCCCCTCCTCAAATTGGAAGTACCCCTCTTGCCCCAGGGTCCTGAATGAAGAAATGTAGATGGGGTGAGAATAAACAAGCAATCCCAGCGCAATTACTCCAGTTACAATAAACTTCTTCCGTCTGCCTGTACACACTGTTAAATCCCTCTCTTTCCTAGGTTCACTCTATTTACTATTATAGCAAACCTGTATTAAAAAATCAACCACCCCACGGCAAGCCGTGGGGTATGGCCGGTGGCATGACCCTATGTGAGTAATCGGAGCTGCTGCGGTTCTCCCATCG
>MHTL01000008.1:0-2201 GCA_001823095.1 Candidatus Vogelbacteria bacterium RIFOXYD1_FULL_51_18
CGACCACGCAAGCGACTCGGATTCAAAAGTCCGCGCCACATATTTCTGAGAACGTGAGTGGTGCAATTAGAGTGCTAATTTACTGCATGATCATGCGCGTAAAAATCCTTCATTCTCATTTGTCATTTGTCCAACCTCCGAGGTTGGACATTTTTAGCTCACAAGGTAGGAAGCGAGGAGGAATGCTATATAACAGAACAGGAGAGCGTAGCCCTCGATGCGGGAGAAGTTCTTGTGCGAGTGGTAGGCAAGAGTTACCACAGCAAGGATGCCGATGATGGCAACACCGGTGACCGCATACTGCGCGTCGCGCGCAATAGGGGTTGGCATCACAAAGGCCGTTGCACCAAAGATGAGCCCGTTGGTAATCGCAGAGCCGAGGAGATTGCTGATGGAGAGCTCGCGGATGTTTGCCCTCCACGAGCGGATGCTCACCATGATCTCGGGGAGGTTGGTGCCGAGCGCGTACACAATGAGCCCCACGCTAAAGAGGGGGAGCGCTGGATAAAAAGCGAGGATACTAATTGTAGTGCGCACAATCAATTGTGCTGCAAGAAAGACTCCCATGAGCCCTGCAAGGATGGTCATAAGTTCAGGCGCAATCGTCTCGCTTGCCTGTGTATGATTAGGGCGTGCTGGTACAGGAGGCTCATGGTGTAGGTAGGTGTAAGAGAGTACTGCAAAGTAGCCGAGGATGAGGATACCGCTGTCTATGGCGCCGAGCACTCCGTCAAGCGCCAGCAGTACGGGGAGTGCGAGGTAGAGGGTGATGGGGAGGATGCTCCGCCATCTGCCGTCGGTGCGCACATTCCTGTTTGCCACCAGCGAGAGCCCGAGGATGAACCCAAAGAGCACAATAATGCCGCCGTAGAGATTGCCAGAGGAGACCGACACTGCGCGGCTCGCGAGCGCGCTCCACGCGATGCTCATCTCGGGGAGCGACGTAAAAAAGCCGAGCATGATGCCGGCAACGTAGAGATTGACCTTGAGCTTCTCGCTTATCTCGCGAATACCAACGATTATAATGTCTGCCGCCTTGGCGAGGAGAAAAAAAAGAACAAAGAGGAGAAAGAGTTGTGAGGGCATGCTATGTGATAAAGTATACCGTATGCGGGCGGGTGGTGGAACTGGCAGACACGTTAGCCTTAGGAGCTAATGCTCGCGAGAGCTTGAGGGTTCAAGTCCCTCCCCGCCCACTTGACAATCAATATATGTCTATGCTATACTAAGAAAAGGCTAGGGTGATCTTTATATGTGGAGGATAGGGAGATGAAGAAGCAGACATCGTTGCAGATTGAAATGAAGTCCGCGCAGGATGTGGACTACGTGATGGTGAGGAAGTGTGAAGCGCTCAATCGCGCGTTTACAATTGGGTTGGCGCTCGGGATAGTCTTTCTGCTAACTCTCGGTTGCCTCATTGGCCATCAGGCCGATGAGCAGTTATCGGAAATCCCGTATGTATGGGAATCTCCGGAATTGCCAGCATCGTCGGAATTTTGGCAAGATGAGCCATTTCAAACGTCTCAGACCATTGTTTGGGACGCACAGGCCGAACGGCTTGCGCGGGCACAGTACGTCCTGAACCGCTTGGACCAGCTCTGGTCCGAGCCGTATCATCAATAATTTCTTCTCCCTTTTGTAAAGCCGCTGGGGATTATGTATCCATTATACATCATCCACATCCATCCCCAGCGGCTTTTTGTTTACCTTGCCGTAGTTTGCCGCGGCGAACGGAGTTTGGCTTGCAAGAGCTATTAGAATCGCTACTATAGTCATATTGCCCGGGTGGCGAAATTGGTACACGCGCACGACTTAAAATCGTGTGCCGCAAGGCATGTGGGTTCGACCCCCACCCCGGGCACCACATTGGAAAAGTCAAAGATTCAGATGTCGCCGAGCCCCGCCACGGGCGGGGCGAGGCATTGACTTTTCCAATGTGGTGCAGAATACTTGAATTAGTCCGGACTGCTTTCGCCGCCTGCGGCGGCGAGGAAATCCCCCCGCGAATCCGCCAGCTGGCGGACGGAAAGGCGGCACCTGTCCGCCGAAGCCTCGGCGCAGGCGGGGAGCCGCACTGCTCAAAACCGCAAAAGAACCCGTTAAAAACATCGGCTCGAACCATATTTTGTAGAAGCAGAAAAGAAAAATTTTCATAAGATTCTCTCCAAGAAGCGGCAAGTGCCGCTTCTTGACTTTTATGG
>MHTL01000008.1:2220-50488 GCA_001823095.1 Candidatus Vogelbacteria bacterium RIFOXYD1_FULL_51_18
CCAACAACCGAAAGGAGACAGTGGCATGAAGACCTACGAACCGATGGCTGGCGAGAACGTCAGCGAAACCGCCAAGCGAATGGTCGCTCTGGCGAAGAAGACGAAGGGACCCGTGACAGCGAAGTTCAACGACATCGCACTCACGGTCAAGCCCGGCGACAACCCCTACGCGATCGTGCAGTACTACCAGACCGAGTCGAATCGCCGTCACGAGGAGTACGTGAAGTCCCCGGAGTACAAGAAGCGGCAACGCGAGGCCAAGGAGGCCCAGCAACGCCATGACTTGATACTCAAGGGCGCTCTCGCGGTCGCTCCCGAGAAGATGACGCTCCGAGACGAGGAGGGCTGGAAGAAGTCGGTCGCGGTCAACACGGACGGCTACGGCGGCGGAGTCATCAGCTTCGCCGGGCGATGGGCACGTCTTATGGAAGGCCGGATGACCAACGGCGACACTCTCGAAGCGTGCGCAGACGAGGCTTCCTCGCTGGCGGACAACGAGGGCATCACCGGCTTCATGTACGGGGCCGCCGTGTCCATTCTCTCGCAGGTGTGGATTCATGGCGAGCAACTCCGCCGCTGGCACAACCTCAAGACCCAGATCGGTCACGAGGGCGAGAAGGCCAACAAGAGCGGTGGCGTGCTCAACCCCGCGCTTCTGTCCCTCGGATAACGGCGAACGAAGGTTTGCCGTCAATAGGGCTCCCCACGAGAAATCGTGAGTGGAGCCCTTTCTTTTTTGATTTATCTCATTATTTTTCATATAATACATTTGTATTCACTTTGCGAATTCTTGGATTTAATGCCGCCAAAGAAAAACTTGAAATTGTCAGCGGTGCGGCTCCGCCGCCTTTCCGTCCGCCAGCTGGCGGATTCGCGGGGGGACTTCCTCGCCGCCGCAGGCGGCGAAATGCGTTCGGACTAATTCAAGAATACTGCACCATGTAGAAAATTGCTCCACTATCTTTTTTCTGTTACATTTTATCTGTTCTTCAACCGCCCATAGCTCAGCTGGTAGAGCAGATGGCTCTTAACCATAAGGTCGGGGGTTCGAATCCCTCTGGGCGGACCAAAAAAATCCGAAGTTAAACTTCGGATTTTTTCTAGCCTCTAGAGTAAGGCACGGGAGGGACTCGGACCCTCGCATAGCGGTTTTGCAGACCGCCGCGTTACCCCTTCGCCACCGTGCCGTCTATATGCCCTCCTTCGTTCGCTGCGGCGAACTTCGGCGAGGCGATGTCAAACAACAGAACTCCCCACCACAAATTCCATGAAGGGGACGTGCATGAGCCGCGCGTGCTCCATCATATAGCCGCGGAACTCTCGCCCCTGTCGCGTGAGGAATGACTGCGCTTCCCCCTCATGCTCATGGGGGAACACGGATACAAAAATGCGCGCCGTGCGCTGGTCGGAGGAGAGGCGCACATCCACGACTGTTAGAAGCGACTTTCCCGTCGTGTGCTCGGCGATGAAACCGGATGCAAGCTCCTGGATGAGCGACTCGGTGCGTTGCCTCTTCCTCATAGGTTTACTATATCCTTAGCGCTCTACAACCGCAACGACTTGGAGCTCATCACCAGGCGCCACCGCAATGTCGCACTTTATGAGGCTCCCAAACTGGCTTCCTGCTTCCACCGCTCCCACCGTTGTGCGGTCCTTCTGCAATTCTGCAATGCGGCAACGGCCGACGTCATTTCCGCGGCGCATGAGACGCGCCTGCAAATCTCTCTTGATAACTCCCTCCAGCACTTCGCCGCCGATGACCTGCTTGCCTTTTTCCGTTGAAAAGATTTTCAGCACCTTTGCTCTCCCGATCACTTCTTCAACGGTAACCTTTGGCAGGCGCTCGGCAATTTTCTCCGCAAGCCACTTGCTCATCTTGTAAATAATATCAAAAGAGGCGACAGTGATCCCGAGCTTCTCGGCTAAATCCTGCGCTCCGCGCTCTATCTTGACGTTAAAGCCGATGATGAGCGCGCGGGAGGAGGCGCTCGCCGTCCTGATGTCATTTTCGGTAATTGACCCAACGCCCTCGTGGATGATGCGCACGCTCACTGCTTCAGTATTCTGCTTCTCTGCCTCTCTCTTGAACGCTTCCAGTGTTCCGTAGGTGTCTGCCTTCAGTGCGAGAGGGAGTTCAAATTGCTCTTCCGCTTTTGCGTCTCTCGCTTCTTTTCCGCGCTTCTGTGTTTCCAGTCCTTCTTGTTCTTCACAATACTGTTCCGCCTCTTTTTTATCCGCAAATGTCTTAAATTCATCTCCCGCCTGCGGCACAGAGCTGAAGCCGTACACTCGAACGGGCGAAGGGCACGAGGCCTCACGCACTGATGCACCGAGAAAGTTTTCAAGTTTTTTTACCTTTGCACTATGAACTCCAGCGGCTACGCAGTCGCCGAGGTGTATGGTGCCGTCGCGCAGGATAAGCGTTGCAATCGGCCCTGCCTTGGAGTCAAGCGAGCTCTCCAGTACAAAACCCTGCGCCGGAGCGGCCACAGTTCCCTTTAGCGCTTCCATTTCAGCCACAAGAATTAGCATATCAAGCAGTTCGGGGACTCCCTCTCCTGTTTTTGCCGAGACTGCAACGCAGGGGATAGTGCCGCCGTAGCCCTCCACCAGCACCTCCGCTTCAGCAAGCGTTTGCTTTGCGCGCTCCACCGATGCGCCCGCCTTGTCTATTTTATTGATAGCGACAATATAAGGGGTCTTGCTCTCTGTAATAGCTTTGAGCGCCTCAAGCGTCTGGGCTTTGACTCCGTCATCAGCGGCGATGACAAGTATCACAATGTCGGCGATTGCCGCGCCGCGTTCCCGCATTGCCTGGAAGGCCTCGTGACCCGGTGTATCCAAAAAAGTGATGGTAGACTCCGCGTGTCTTACCTCATAGGCGCTTACATGCTGGGTGATGCCGCCAGCCTCGCCCGCGGTTACATTTGCCTTTCTGATGTAATCAAGGAGTGTTGATTTGCCATGGTCAATATGCCCCAAGACTGCCACGATGGGGCCCCTGCCTGCCGGCAGGCAGGCCTGTTGCTCTTTCCTCTTGTCTTTTGCTGTATTCATAATAGCAGTGGCACATACCTAGACCTTCGCGCGTGTGATTGCCTCACGCTCCTCGCGGGTGAGCTGGAACTCACTTTCGTAGGTCTTCACCGGCTTGGAGTATACGGAGACGCTGTCTCGCGAGTAGAGAGATGAGATTACCACGCCATCCCCGTGCTCGTTGAGGAGCGCTGTTGCAAAACTCTGATTGCCTCCTGCGTCCGAGAAGGGATTAAAGCGCACTGTTTCAACTCCCTGGACGCTCCGCCGCACACGGGTGTTCATCTCCTCCATCCGCGCCTCAATCTTTTTATGCGTCGCGTCAAGCTCGTCCATGAACTTGCTCATGTCAATCAGCACATGCTCCAGACTGTGCGCATGTTTGCCGCGAAAGAGCTTTCCCAATCGTATCTCAAGCCAAACCACCCATCCGCTCAACACGGCAATGATGCCGATAAGCGCATAGATGATGGTGCTCTGGTCCATACCTAGAAGAGTATACTCATTTATGGTCATTTTGCAAAATATGTGGTCGCGTTTAGAATGCACCTATATGGAACGCATTGATGCAGACTCCGCCGCCGCAACCCCTCTGGACCCTCGAGTCCGCTGTGCTATGGAGCGCGCGGCGGAGGCATGCGCTGGCAATCCCGGTAGCATCCACAAGGAGGGAGAGCGTGCGCACGAGGAACTGGAACGGGCGCGGCGGAGCATTGCGCGCCTCATAGGCGCAAAGCCGCACGAGATTATTTTTACTGGCGGCGGCACCGAAGGGAACAACCTGGCGCTCTTCGGCATCGCCTACGGGAAAGAGCGCTTTGGAGGGAGCATCGTGACCAGTGCGATTGAGCACTCGTCGGTGCAAGAGCCCCTCCGAGAATTGCAGAGGAGGGGCTGTACTCTCATGGAATTGCCGTGTGACGCAGATGGCCATGTGAGAGCCGAGCAAATTCTGGAGGCGCTTGATTCACGCACATTTCTAATAAGCATTCACCTTGCCAATAATGAAATTGGGACTATCCAGCCCATACGCCAAATTGCCGAAGCGCTCCGGCGCTACCGCAAGGAGCATGCGAGCGTGTATCCCTATCTGCACACGGATGCTTGCCAGGCGCCGCGAACGCTCTCCATAATGGCAGAGACGCTCGGGGTGGATGCAC
The DNA here is from genome assembly GCA_001823095.1 of Candidatus Vogelbacteria bacterium RIFOXYD1_FULL_51_18. Taxonomy (GTDB): domain Bacteria; phylum Patescibacteriota; class Minisyncoccia; order Phycocordibacterales; family UBA9988; genus UBA9988. Next base: position 6,417 of record MHTL01000008.1, read on the forward strand.
TGACCATCAGCGGCGCAAAAATTTACGGCCCGCGCGGCGCGGGCATTCTCTACGTGCGAGAGGGGACCAACCTTGCGCCACTCTTCTACGGCGGCGGGCAGGAGTATGGTCTGCGCGCGGGCACGGAAGATGTGTTGGCTTGCATCGGCCTTGCCGAGGCGCTTACAGTGTGCGCAGAGTTGCGCAATGAGGAACGGGAGCGACTTACGCAACTGCGTGACGAACTGATTGACGCACTGCTTGCGCTTCCCGGCGTCGTGCTCAACGGGAGTCGTGGCAGAGAACGCCTGCCCCAGAACGTGCATGTTTCTTTCAAGCACATTGCTGGGGAGCGCATGGTGGTGGAACTTGACCGACGCGGCATTGCCGCGGCAACGGGTAGCGCCTGCAGTGCGCGGACAAAGAGCGCTTCGCACGTCATCCGCGCGCTTGCCTCGCCAGAGGCGCCGTGGCGCGCGGAGGGAGCGCTGCGCCTCTCTCTCGGGCGCGATGCAACACACGCGCAGGTCCGGATGATTGCAGATACAATTTCTGATATACTGGACGCATGCACACACTTTTACCGTTAAACTATGCGTACGACGCGCTGGAGCCACATATTGACGCGCGCACAATGGAGCTCCACCATACCAAGCACCACCAAGCGTATATTGATAAACTCAATGCCGCGCTTGAAAAATATCCGGAAGGCGCCGCGTTATCGATTGAAGAGCTACTTCGTAATTTGAAAGTAGCGCCGGAAGAAGTGCGCACGGCAGTGCGTAATCACGGCGGCGGGCATGCTAATCACTCATTTTTCTGGACCATCATCGGGCCGGCGAGCACGTCGGGGACTCCGAGCGTCGCGCTTGTTGCCGCGCTCAATTCTTCGTTCGGCAGTATGGAAAAGTTTTGGGAGGCATGGCAGAGTAAGGCGCTCGGACTCTTCGGGAGCGGCTGGGTGTGGCTGGTGAAAGGGGGCGATGGTCTCTCCATCATAACTACCGCCAATCAAGATTCATCGATTTCAGAGGGGAAAACTCCCATCCTCGCGCTAGATGTGTGGGAACATGCGTATTATCTCTCGTACCAAAACCGCCGCGCTGATTATGTGACTGCGTTTAAAAATGTGATACAGTGGGATGAAGTAAGCCGTCGTTTTGACCTTTCAATGAATTCAAGGTAAATGAAAATGGACGACCTCAATCACGGCCAAATTGTACTCCTCACCATCTTGGTGAGTTTTGTCACGTCTATTGCAACAGGCATCGTAACCGTTTCTTTAATGCAGGAGGCGCCGACAACAGTCACGCAAACCATTAATCGAGTGGTTGAGCGCACTGTGGAGAAAATCATCCCCGGCGAGACTAAGACAGTCGTGCAAGAGGTGTCAAAAGTCATCAACGTGGACGATCTGGTGGTGGAAGCGGTAAAGAAAGCTTCTCCATCGGTGCTTACCATCTATAGCACACAGGGCACCTCAACCAAGGTTGGCTTTGTGGTGAGCAGCGGCGCCTACGTGGCGACTGTTGACGGGGTAAGCGCCGCGGGCTCCTACGAGCTCCGTCGCACTGAAAAAGAGAAAATCGGGCTCAAGTTTGTAAAAAATGATGAGGAGAGCGGCATCTCCCTCTATGCGCCGCTCTTCCCGGCACATGCGAGTGCGGCAGAGAAAAACCTTAATCCCATTGATTTTGCTGACTCGGAGACAGCCCCCGGCCAAACTTCCATTGCGCTTGGCGCTACCGCAAATGGTGACAAAACACTCTCGGTAGGCATTATCACTAGTGTAACGGGGGCAACCAGCACAATGCAGAAAATCAGCTCGCAGGCGATTTCCGCGCAGGTAGTGGGCGGCCCGCTTATAGACATTCACGGCAAACTCATTGGGATCAATACGGCGGAAGGGAAGGCAGTCAGCGTTTTTGCGCTGAAGCGGGTACTTGACTCAATCAAGTAGCGGTTGTACAATTTACTTCGGTGTAACGTATACACAAATATATGCCGCCATTTAATAATTTCACTACAAAAGCGCGCGAGGCAATACGCCGCGCGCATGAACTTGCCATAGAGCGGGGGCAAAACCAGGTCAATCCGGTGCATCTTTTGGCGTCGCTCCTCCTGCAAGAGGAGAGCATCGTGCTCACCATCTTGGACAAGCTGGAGATAGACACCATGCTCCTCACTGATTACGTGCTGGACTCCATTGAGGCGCCCGAGGGCTCGTCGGTGCTCTCGCCTTCCTACCAGATATACCTCACCCAAGAGCTCGTGCACACCTTTGACCAATCGGGGAAAATTGCAGGGAATCTGCGGGACGAGTTTGTCTCCACCGAGCACTTCTTGCTCGCACTCTTGGAAGTACCTAGTCAAGCAAAAGAGATTCTCACGCGCTTTCGCGTGGGACGGGACGGGATAGTGCGCGTGCTGGAGGAGCTCAAGAGCGGAGGTATGGAAGAAGCCCGTAGCGGAAAAAAACTCCGCAATTTGGAAAAGTATACCAAAAACCTTACCGAGCTCGCGCGCGCGGACAAGCTTGATCCGGTCATCGGACGCGATGAGGAGATTAAACGCATCATGCAGATTCTCTCGCGTCGCACTAAGAACAATCCCATCCTCATCGGCGAGGCGGGAACGGGCAAGACCGCAATCGTGGAGGGGCTCGCACTGCGCATTGCGCACAATGATGTACCGGAGTCCCTTAAAGACAGGGAAATTGTCTCGCTTGACCTCGGGCTCCTCATGGCAGGGACCAAATACCGCGGCGAGTTTGAAGAGCGGCTGAAGAACATTTTGAAAGAAATTGAGCGCGCGGGGAACAAAATCATTCTCTTTATTGACGAGATACACGCCATTGTGGGCGCCGGCGCGGCAGAAGGCGCCTTGGATGCGTCTAACATGCTCAAGCCCGCGCTCTCACGCGGCGAACTGCGCGCGGTGGGCGCGACAACTCTCAAAGAATACCAAAAGCATATTGAGAAAGACCAGGCGCTTACACGACGCTTCCAGCCCGTGCATGTGGAGGAACCCTCTCCTGATGACGCGGTTACTATCCTGCGAGGGCTGAAGGAAAAGTATGAATTGCACCATGGCATCCGCATCACGGACGAGGCGATTGTGGCGGCGGTGACTCTCTCCTCGCGCTACATCTCTGACCGCTTTCTCCCCGACAAGGCAGTGGACCTGATTGACGAGGCTGCCTCGGCCCTGCGTCTTGAACTTGAGAACAAACCGGAGACGCTGGAGAAGGCGCAACGCGACATCACGCGCCTGCGGGTGGAGCAGGAGGCGCTTAAGGAGGAGGTGAATTCGCACGCAGACACAAAGTCAAAGACGCGCATTAAGGACATTGAGAAGGAAATTGCAAATCTGCGCGAAAAGACGGGGGAGTTGGAATTGCGCTGGGAAAATGAGAAGGAGGCCATCGGGGGCATCCGCGATATTAAAGAGAAACTGGAGAGCGCACGGGTGGAAGCGGAACGCGCCGAGATGAACACTGATCTCTCAAAAGCGGCGGAAATTCGCTACGGGCGCATCCCCGGGCTCAACAAAGAACTCAAGGCAAAGGAGGCGCGGCTCAAGAAGTTGCAGAGCTTCCGCAAAATCACCAAGGAGGATGTGACGGGGGAGGATATCGCATCCGTGGTCGCCCGCTGGACGGGCATCCCGGTGCGGCGCATGCTTGAGGAGGAGGCGGATAAACTCGGGCGCATGGAAGAGGAACTGGGCAAACGCGTGCTGGGGCAGGTAGAGACAATCAAGAAAGTGTCTGACGCAGTGAAGCGCTCACGCGCGGGCATGGCTGACCCCAAGCGGCCGATTGGCTCCTTCATCTTCCTCGGTCCCACTGGCGTGGGCAAAACCGAGCTCGCCAAGGCGCTTGCCGAATTTATGTTTAATGACGAAAAGTCGCTCATCCGCGTGGATATGAGCGAGTATATGGAAAAGCACGCGGTCTCCAAGATGATTGGCTCGCCACCCGGCTATGTGGGCTATGAGGAGGGCGGCGCGCTTACCGAACTGGTGCGGCACCGGCCCTACTCGGTAGTGCTCTTTGACGAGATTGAAAAGGCGCACCCGGAGGTTTTCAACATCCTCCTGCAGGTCCTGGACGACGGACGGCTGACCGACTCCAAGGGACGGGTGGTGAACTTCAAAAACACCATTATCATCATGACCTCAAACATCGGGAGCGATGTTCTCAATCGTCAAGGGGCGCTCGGCTTTAGCGAGGGGGGTGCGGTGCGCGACAATGCGACGGTGAAGGAGCGGATTATGGAGAACCTCAAGGAACGCTTCAAGCCCGAGTTCCTCAACCGTGTGGATGACATCATCTTCTTCAATATCTTAAGCAAGGAAGTGCTCAAGGGGATTGTGGGCAATCAGATTGCGATTGTCTCCGCGCGCCTCAAGGCAAAAGATATTGAGCTTGAAGTGAGCGAGGATGCACTTAATTACCTCGGGGAAAAGGGCTTTGACCCCCACTACGGCGCGCGGCCGCTGAAGCGCCTCATTCAAGACAAGGTACTCAATCCGGTGGCGGAGTTCATCATTACGGCTAAGGTGCGCGGCGGCGGCGCGGTATCGGTAACCATTGTAAACGGCGAGCCTAAGGTGGAGCTCGTCCGCTCGGGAAAAGCCCGCGCCAAGCGAATCTCTGAAAAGCACCCCGAAGGCGCGATGGCGTAGCTGTCCAACCTCCGAGGTTGGACAAAACTTGTGTGCTCCCACGAGGATTCGAACCTCGATTTCAGGCTTCGGAGGCCTGCGCTCTATCCATTGAGCTATGAGAGCATGGGCGGGGTCCGTTCGCCGTGGTGGACTAACGGGGATTAATTAACGAGTGCGCCGGGAGGGATTCGAACCCCCGTAGCCCAAAGGGCGCGAGATTTACAGTCTCGTGCAATTGACCGCTCTGCCACCGACGCATAGGTGCATTCGCGTGGCAGTATAACATATTTGCGTTCTGGCGGGGAATCGGGTATAGTTTCCCTCGTATGTCACAAGATAACCTCATCAAGCTCGCCTGCAGCACATGCAAACGAGTTAACTACTGGAGTAGCAAAAACCGCAAAAAGGTGGAGCGTAAAATTGAGCTCAAAAAGTACTGCAAGTGGTGCAAGAAGGCCACAATACACAAAGAGGTAAAGAAATAGTGTATAATCACAAACAGCTTGATTTTTTCCGGCTTTACCCTCGCCAGAGGCGGGGCTCCGACGCCGATCAAAAATCAAGCCGTTTGTTCTCTTTTGGGCCTATAGTTTCAATGGTAAAACGGCGGTCTCCAAAACCGTAGTTCGAGGTTCGACTCCTCGTGGGCCCGCAGCTATACCCACCCAATATTTTTGTTCCGTTTAAACCAGGTGCGTTGACGTTTGGCGTAGTGCCAAATATCGAGCTCTAATTTTTCCAGCATTTCTTCTTTGGTGATTTTATTTTGCAGATAACGCGCGAGCCAGCGATATTCAAGACCGAAGCTCTCCATCCGCTTCCATGAGAGACCGCGAGTGTGCAAGCGTTTTACTTCTGCAAGCATTCCGCCGCGCATACGCGAGAGGAGGCGCAGGTGAATTTTTTTCTTCAGCTTCTTGTCGGGGAGATCAATACCAATCCATTCAAACTTAATTCCTTCTGGAGCGCGCTTCTGCATTCGCGGCACCTTCCCTAGCGCTTCTGCAATCTCAATCGCGCGGATAAGGCGACGCGGATTGTGCCAGTCAATGGACTTTGCGCGCGCGGCGTCCTTCTTTTTTAAGAGCGCAAAAAGTTTTTCTATACTTATTGTCTCTAATTTTTTCCGCAGAGCCGGATTTGGTGGAACAGAGGGGAGGAATGTACCCTCAACAAGCGCATCAATGTAGAGGCCGGTGCCGCCACAGATGATGGGAGTTTTGCCGCGCACGAGGATGCTCTGGAGCGTCCGCGCGGCATCCCGTTGGTAGCGCGCAACACTGTAGCGCCGCCGCGGGTCGGCAACGGAGAGAAGGTAGTGGGGGATGCCCGCCATCTCCTTTTTTGTCACCTTGCCTGTGCCAATGTCCATGTCGCGGTAGACTTGCCGCGAGTCAGCGGAGATAACCTCGCCGCCCACCTTTTTTGCAAGCCGCACCGCGTAAGCGCTCTTGCCGCTTGCGGTGGGTCCCACAATGATGTATGCCTTTTTCTCCATATTTGATGGAAGTCTCACTTCCATCACCCTAGCAGATTGCCCAAACATGTGGTACTTTTTGAGTGCGCCAGAGTGATGAAATTGGTAAACATGCACGACTCAAAATCGTGTGCCGCAAGGCTTGTGGGTTCAAATCCCACCTCTGGCACTATATGGAAACAATAGATTTCACAAGGAAATTCATAAATAAAATTATCTGCGGTGATGCAATAAGCGTGATGAAAAACATCCCGGACGGAACTATTGATTTGGTAGTCACCTCACCTCCATACAATCTCAAGAATTCTACCGGCAGCGGAATGAAAGATGGCCGTGGCGGGAAATGGGCAAACGCCGCCTTACAAAATGGATATTCCCACCACGACGACTGTATGCCTCACGATGAGTATGTGAAATGGCAGAAAGATTGCTTGAGCGAGATGATGAGGATTATCCCAGAAGACGGCGCAATTTTCTACAACCACAAATGGCGTGTGCAGGGCGGCTTATTGCAAGACCGCCAAGACATTGTAAGCGGTTTTCCGGTTCGCCAGATAATCATTTGGAAATGGAAAGGCGGACTCAATTTCAATGCCGGATATTTTTTGCCAACTTATGAAGTTATTTATCTCGTTACTAAACCAAAGTTCAAGCTTGCCAAAAAGGCGAATGCTTACGGCGATGTTTGGGAGTTTATGCAAGAAATGGATAATGAGCACCCTGCGGCTTTTCCGGTTAGTTTGATTGATAGAATTATTGGCTCAACAGAGGCACAAATTATTCTGGACCCATTTATGGGATCTGGAACAACGGCGATTTCTGCGATGAATTTTGGCCGGGATTACATCGGAATTGATATTTCACCAAAGTACTGCAAGATGGCCAAGGATAGAATTAAAAAACACAAGGCACAAGCTAAACTTTGGTAACACTAATGGACGCTTTGCCGATGTTGTATGAGAAACAAACTATAATTCTTTAATTATGGATGAATTCATTTACTCAATTCTAAAACAATCAGGAGATCTACTAAACATCTTGGGAATGGTGAGCATCGCTCTTTTGACTGTCCTAATTCCGATAGCAGTCTATTTTCAATAACGAACAGGATTTTGAGGTTTTAGATAGAAATGTAATCTTGGGAATTCATTGCTGTTTTTGAGAAAATGAAAACTCTACTCAAGTCTGTCAGATAACCTTAACCCCGCCCTTTGATTTTGCTATACTCTATGCATGACCAACATCTATAATAACTCCATTTTCTGGATTGAGGTTGATAAGATTCTGCCCAACCCCTACCAGCCGCGACATGAGTTTGACGAGGGCAAATTGAGTGAGTTGGCCGAGTCCATCCGCCAATACGGTGTTCTCCAGCCATTGGTAGTGACCCGCCGCGAAGACATCCGCGACGACGGCGGCATTACCGTGACCTACGAGCTTATCTCGGGCGAACGGCGCCTCCGCGCTTCTAAGCTTGCCGGCGTCTCACAGGTGCCGGCCATTATCCGCATCGGCTCCGACACTGAAAAGGAAAAGCTGGAGCTCGCCATTATTGAGAATCTCCAGCGCGAAGATCTCAACGCCATTGACCGTGCGATGGCCTTTCACCGCCTTGCCAACGAGTTCGGCTTCAAACACACCGAGATTGCCAAGAAGGTGGGCAAAAGCCGCGAGTACGTCTCCAACACCATCCGCATTCTCTCCTTGCCACAGGATGTGATTGATTCACTACGCGAGCGAAAAATTACCGAGGGCCACACCCGTCCCATCCTCATGCTCGCCGAGAAGCCGGAGGAGCAGCTCACGCTCTTTAAGGAAATTTTGTACAAACAGCTCACGGTGCGCGAGGCAGAGGCGCTCTCGCGCCGCATGGCGCAGGAGCGCGTGCGCAACAAGGAGTACCTTGTTGACCCGCGCATCCTTGAGATTGAGGGGGCGCTTGCCGAGAAGCTCGGCACCCGCGTGCATATAGAAAAGCGAGGCGAGAAGGGCGGCAAGATTACCATAGACTTTTTCTCAGACGAGGACCTTAGAGCGCTCCTCACGCCGCTCTTGGCTGAAGGTGCGCAAGCAGCGGTGGAGGCGGTTGCCGCAGTAGGAGAGGGGCCGGCCTTGATGGTAGAAGAGAACTCCGACGCGCAGACTATTGCGGAGGATGACAGTGATGACCTCTACGCAGTGAGCAACTTTTCGCTTTAGTCTTCTTCTTTTTTCGGCATCAGACTCATCCTGATGTGTTTGCGCGCCATGGAAGTTTTGACATAGTCCAGCCACTTATGCGAGGGGCGACTCGTCTTTTTTGTCTCAATTTTTACAATATCGCCGCTCTTGAGCTTGTAATCCAGCGGGCTGTACTTGCCCGAGACGGTCGCCGCTGACGCATGCATGCCGATGTCGGAGTGTATGCAAAAGGCAAAGTCCAGCACGGAGGCGCCCTCAGGGAGCTCCACCACGTCGCCCTTGGGAGTGAAGACAAAGATGCGATCCTGAAAAAAGTCCATCTTGAGATTCTCTAAAAATTCTTCGTTCTCTTTGTACTCGCGCTGGAGCTTGAGGAGCTCATCAATCCACGCAAGCCTCTTGCTCATATCCCTCTCCTTGTAGGCCATGTGCGACGAGACGCCATACTCCGCCTCGCGGTGCATGTCGGCAGTGCGAATCTGCACCTCGGCCACGGTTCCATCGCCTACAAAGACACTCGTGTGGATGCTCTGGTAGCCGTTGGGCTTGGGCGTGGCGATATAGTCTTTGATACGTTCTGGAGCAGGCTTCCACAGCATGTGTACGATGCCAAGCGCCTGGTAGCAGTCCGAAATGCTTTCCACAATCACCCGTAGCGCAATGAGGTCATATACCTTCTCAATATCCATCTTGTAGCGCAGGAGTTTTTTGTAGAGACTGTAGAGACCCTTGGCGCGGTAGTCAATACTAAAGTTTTTCATCCCTGCCACCGCGAGCGAGCGCGCGAGCGCGCGGTACATCTTCTCAAGCCGTGGCTGTGTCTCACGTCGCTTTTCTTTGAGGAGCTTTTTGACGAGTGTGTGTTCTTCAGGGAGAGTGAAGGGGAAGGCCCCATCCTCTAGCTCCTCCTTCAGCTGTCCCATGCCGAGGCGGTTGGCCAAGGGCGCGTAAATCTCAATAGTCTCCACGGCAATGCGCAGCCTCTTTTCTTCAGGAACTGCGGCGAGGGTGCGCACGTTGTGCAGGCGGTCGGCAAGGCGGATGAGCAATACACGGATGTCTTTTGCCGTAGCGATGAAGAGCTTACGCAGGCTCTCGGCGTGCCGCTCTGCTCCCTTATACTTGAGATGTCCCAGCCTGGTCACTCCCTCAACGAGGAAGAATATTTCTGGCCCGAATTCTTTTTTCAAACACTCGCGCACTCCATGGTTCTCTTCTAGGCAGTCGTGGAGGAGCCCCGCGGCTATGGTCTTGGCGTCGGCATGCTGTTCTGTTAGGATGCCTGCCACGGCAAGCGGGTGCGTAATGTAGGGTTCGCCAGAATAGCGCAACTGCCCCTCGTGCGCCTCACGCGCAAAGACGTATGCGCGACTCACCAGCTCGCGATCTGGGAGAGAGTTCAGCGAGTTTACAATATTCGTAAGCGGCTCCATATTAATGTTCTCCTGTCTTCAGCTTATGGGGATTGTGATTGGGGCACAATTTGCTTGAACATCGCTCGGGTATGGTCTTGGTGCCCTCCATCATCAAGGACCCGCACAGGGGGCAGAGATTGCCCGTGGGCTTGCTTTTGATAATCGTTTTGCACTTTGGATAATTGGAACAGCCGTAAAAGAGCCCGTAGCGACCGCGCTTCTCCACCATAGTTCCCTGCCTACCGGCCGGCAGGCCCTCCTTGCAGACGGGGCAGATAACGCCGGTGTCGTTTGCGCGCACTGTCTCCTCATCCTGCTTTTTGTACTTGCATGTGGGGTAGTTGGAGCAGGAGACGAACTTGCCGTAATGTCCGTCACGCTCAATCAGCCGCCCATCCTCGCACTCGGGGCACTTCTCACCGGTCTCTTTAGGCCCCTCAATCACCTTCCCCTCAAGAGTGAGCGCGCCGAAGCAGGCGGGGAACTTTTTGCAACTGTAGAATTTGCCGCTTTTGCCAAGCTTTACGCACATAGAGTCGCCGCAAACGGGGCAGTGTAATTCTTTGGGCGCGTCGCCGAGGTTGTTAATTTTTGGAATGTCCTTTTTCCCCAGCACGGCGCGGTGGAAGGGCGTGTAAAAATCCGTCAATGTTTTTTCGTAACTGCGTTTGCCGCGCGCAATGTCGTCCAGCTCGTCCTCCATCTCGGCGGTAAAGGTGTCGCTAATGTAGTTCATGAAGTGCTCTTCAAGGAAGGAGCTGACGAGCTCACCGAGCTCGGTCGGCTTCAGCGAGCGCCCCTCCTTGGTAACATACTCGCGGTCGCCTAAAGTCTTTAAGATAGCCGCGTAGGTTGATGGCCTGCCGATGTCGCGCTTTTCTAACTCTTTTACAAGTCCTGCCTCGGAGTAGCGGTGCGGCGGCTCGGTCTCTTTACCCTCCTTTTCTATAGACTTGAGCTCAAGCGAGTCGCCTACCGCGAGGTGGGGGAGTTCCAATTCCTCACCCCGCGCTTCCGGGTCCGCGAGGAGCCAGCCGGGAGAGACCACGACGTTGCCGTTTGCCGTGAAGTCGGGAACCTTTGTGTTTTTTGGGAGGGCGGTAATCTTTGTCCGCAGGAATTTCGCATCGGCCATCTGGCTCGCAACCGTTCTCGCCCAGATGAGCCGGTACAATTTTTTCTCGTCAGGATTGCGCCCCGCGCCCCGCGTGCGTGTGTCTGTGGGGCGGATGGCCTCATGCGCCTCCTGCGCATTCTTGCTCTTGGTTTTAAATTGCCTGGTGGCAACAAGCTGTGCGCCGAACTCTTTTTCAATCACGCGCGCAATAATGGGGAGCACAAGCTCCGAGAGCGCCGTTGAGTCGGTGCGCATGTAGGTGATAAGCCCCGCCTCATAGAGCTTCTGCGCGATGCGCATAGTATTGGCAGGGGAGAAGCCGAGCCGCGATGAGGCAGCCTGCTGGAGTGTGGAGGTGGTAAAGGGCGCTTTAGGAGAACGAGCAACCTCTGTTTGCGTAACATCCGTTACACTCCAAGGATGTTCACGACCTGCTCCAACAATCAGGTCGGCTTCTTTCTCGTCGCGCGGCTCTTCTACACAGGTAAACGTAATTACTTGTGTTTTTAATCTGCCCGGTGTCTCAAGCTCTGCGGTAATTACAAAATAGGCCTCGGGCACAAAGGCGCGTATCTCGCGCTCGCGCTCAACGAGGATGCGCAGTGCCGGCGACTGCACGCGACCTGCGGAGAGGCCGTAGCGTAATTTTTTCCAAATGAGCCCTGAGAGGTCGTATCCTACGAGGCGGTCCAGGACGCGCCGCGCTTCCTGCGCTTCCTTGAGGTTCTCGTCTATGGCGCGCGGATGAGCAAGCGCCGTGAGCACGGCGTCGCGGGTAATCTCGTGGAAAACGACGCGCTTGGGGTCGCGGAGCTTGCAGGCCTCCTTCACATGCCAGGCAATCGCCTCGCCCTCGCGGTCGGGGTCAGTGGCGAGGAGCACTTGCTCTACCGTTCGCGCGCGGCGCGCAATCTCGTCAACGATACGCTCTTTACCTTTCACCACCTCGTAATGCGGTGTGAAGCCGTGCGTGATGTCTACTGCTTGCCTATTGCTCTTGGGGAGATCCCTGATGTGGCCAACGCTCGCAAGCACCTCATAGCCCTCGCCAAGATACTTTGAAATCGTTTTCGCTTTTGCGGGTGATTCAACGATGAGTAATTTCATTACCTTAAAGTAGTAACACGCTTTGCATCTGCATGCAATTTCTTACGCCAAATAAAATTCTCCCAAGCGTTCCACAATCGCGCCGCGCAACTCCAACGAGGCGATAATCGTGTTTGCTTCGCTCACGGGGAGCTTGAGCGCTCGGATGAGTCCGTCGCGTGGCGATGGCTCATCTGCGAGGAGCTCAATAATACTGCGCTCTATCGGAGTGAATAAATCCAAATTGAGCGTCCGCGGCTCGTTATCATCTGTGCGGATGCCGAGCGTCGCGAGGATGTCGCCGCTCCCGCGCGCGGGAGCGGCTCCCTGCGAGAGGAGCGTGTTGGTGCCCTGTGCCGTAGGCGCAAAGATGGAGCCGGGCACCACGAGCACTTCGCGGTTGTAGTCCAGCGCGAGGCGCGCGGTAATCAGCGTCCCCGATTGCTCGCTCGCCTCAATGATGAGTACCGCGTGCGCGAGTCCGGCCATGATGCGGTTGCGGCGCGGGAAGGTGTGGAGTCCTGCGGGCGCGGTGGGCGGGAGCTCCGAGATGAGCGCGCCGCCGGCCTCAATAATTTCATCCGCAAGGCGCACATTTGATGGCGGATGTAGCACAGCGCGGTCCAATCCCGAACCGGGGATGGCAATGGTGATAAGGCCGGCGGCAAGCGCAGTTTTGTGCGCAATGGTGTCTATGCCGATGGCAAGTCCGGAGACGATAACAATGGGCTGGCCTGCGAGGCCGTGGAGGAGGAATTCGCAAGCTTCTCTGCCGTAGCCGCTGTATTTGCGCGAGCCGACCACAGCGAGGCACTTGAGTTCAGAGGAGGGGAGTTTTCCTTCCAGCCACAACTCTTTCGGTGCATCCGGTATCTCTTGCAATAATTCCGGAAATTCATCAAGTGTGAGATGTTCGAACTTACGAAGCATCTGTACAGTGTAAAGTTACAGAGGGAAATTTACAATTTTCAATTTACGAATTTACATTCAATTTTTAAATAAAATCATACCACTTTTCTACGATCGTAGAAAAGTGGTATGATTTCTTAAAACATCGTGTAGGGATTTTTCTTTTGTATGAGGCTGCGCTACTATAAGGGCATGCTGGATATTAGGTTTATTCGGGACAATAAGGAGCTTGTAGCCGAGGCGGCCACAAAAAAGCACATTGAGTTTGATGTGGAGAAGCTCATTGCCCTTGACGACGAGCGCATCAAACTCCTTGCCGAGGTGGAAAGTGCCCGTGCCACGCAGAATGCCGCTAACGACGCCATCTCTAAAGCGGGCGAGGGTGAGCGAGAAAAGCTCCTCACCGAGATGCGCGCAGTCAAAGAGACGCTCGCGGGAAGCGAGGAAAAGCTCAAGAGCGTAATGGACGAATGGCGCATAGCAATGCTTCAGGTTCCCAACATCCCCGACATGAGCGTGCCGGAGGGAGATAATGATGCGTCAAATCTGGAATACTCGCAATGGGGCAAGATTCCCCAGTTCTCCTTCGCTCTCAAAAATCACATTGAGCTCATGGAGGGACTGGGGATGCTGGACCTTGAGCGCGGCGCAAAGGTCTCGGGCTTTCGCGGCTACTTCCTCAAGGGCGATGCCACACTTCTCTCGTTTGCGCTCTGGCGCTTTGCCATTGATACTCTGGTCCAAAAAGGATTTGAGCCACTCTTGACGCCCGCAATCGTCCGCAAGGAGCCCCTCTTGGGCACCGGCTACCTCCCGCAGGGCGAGGAGGACCTCTACCGCACCCAGGATGGCGAGTACTTCTCGGGTACTGCGGAGGCGCCGACCATGGGCTACTCTATGGACGAGACGCTTGAGCTTACAGAACTTCCCAAAAAATCCATTTCCTTCTCACCTTGTTACCGCCGCGAGGCGGGGAGTCACGGTAAAGATACGCGCGGTATACAGCGAGTCCACGAGTTTTACAAAGTGGAGATGGTGGTGCTCTGCGAGGGCAGCCATGAAGTAAGCGTGCAGTGGCACGAGGAATTGCGCGAGAATGCAGAGGAGCTCATGCAGGCGCTCCACATCCCCTATCGCGTCGTTATTAACTGCGGCGGCGACCTTGGACTCGGCCAAGTCAAAAAGTATGACATTGAGGCCTGGGTGCCCTCGGAGGGGCGCTACCGCGAGACACATTCCATTTCATACTTCCACGACTTCCAAACACGGCGCTTCAGCATCAAGTACAAGGATGCGGAAGGGAAGAAGCGCTTCGCGCACTCCTTAAACGGCACAGCAATCGCAACACCACGCCTCCTCATTTCACTTTTGGAAAATCACCAGCGTGCTGACGGCTCCGTGGGCGTGCCGCCGGCGCTCATCCCATACGTTAAGAAGAATGTTCTTAGCCCCTAATCTGGCACGATGAATAGAAAGAAAGCTATTCTCAAAAAGTCTATTGAGTTCACACGTCGCGTGCGGGCGATTAAAATTACACTCTCTTTTGGCTTTGCTGTTTTTAGTGTTGTGGGACTGCTTATTGCATTCAACCTAGATGCCCTGCGTCTCTCGCGGATTAGCGTAAGCGGCGCGCGGGTCGTCTCGGGAGAGAACATTTCCCATGCGGCCGCAGGCGCTCTGCACGGCTCCTACTTTTATCTTATCCCGCACAGCAATGCGCTTCTCTATCCGCGCGAGCGCGTGCGAGTCGCCGTGACGGCTGTGTCGCCGCGTATCAAGAATGTTCGTCTGCGCGTGCGCGGCTATAGCACACTGATTGTTCAGGTGCTGGAGCGCACGCCTGCCGCGCTGTGGTGCCCTGCAGTAGAGCAAGCCCATTGCCTCTATCTTGATGAAAGCGGCTTCGCCTTTGGTATTGCGCCGTTTTTCAGAGGGGATTCCTACCTGGTTTTTACTAGCTCCCGCACACCTGCCGTCGGCTTCTCGCTCATGGATGAGGGCGCCTTTGCCGCACTGCAGAGCTTTGCGCGCAGTTTCCCTGTCCCCCTTGTCGGCGTGACGGCAGAGGAGGAGCGTTATACGCTCAAAACGCGCGAGGGTTATGACATCCTAGTCAATCCCCAGGTTCCCTTTGATATAACGCGCACAAGCGTCTTGGCGGCTCTGGCCAGCGAGGCGCTTGCGTCAAAGCTCCGGGAGGGGAAGGAACTCCTCTATCTTGATGCGCGCGTGCTGGGAAAGGCGTTCTACAAATTAGAAGACTGATACGTTATACTAAAGGATATGAAGACTGTTATCTCTGTCTCTCTCGCCCTTGCCGTGGGGCTTTTTGCCGCATTCATACTATTTTTTGGTGGACGCTTTGCGCTTTCCCTGGTCACCGGGAGCAATCCGAAATCTGCACAGAGCGCACCCGTCGCCGAGGCTACGAGTTCCGAGAACGCATACTCAAAACTCTCACTCGGCTCCCTAGCCGAAGAACCTTTTACTGCGCCAAAAGAGGGCAAAGCAATATATGTTGACCTTGACAGCATGAAGCTTTCACTCTACAAGGATGGCGCACTTGTTGAGACGGTGCCTGTTGTCTCCAAGGGGCGTGTGGGCACTGCTTGGGAGACACCGCCCGGAGTCTACCGCGTTGAGACCAAGGAGGAGAATCACTTCAGCTCCATCGGCAACGTGTGGATGCCTTCCTCAATGCAGTTTTTTGGGAACTTTTTCATTCATGGATGGCCCTACTACCCGGGTGGCACGCCTGTTGCGCAAGGGTACTCGGGCGGCTGTATCCGGCTCACCAGCGATGATGCCAAGCGAGTCTTTGTGTTTGCCGAAAAAGGCACGCCGATTGTAATTTCTAGCTCCTCGTCATCCGCCTCCGCGGACCTGGTCGTCCACAGCGCCGGCGAGACAAGCCAGAGTTTTTACTACGTGGCAAACCGCGCAGCGCCTCCGCGCATTTCAGCCGACGCGTACCTCGTTGCCGATTTGGATTCCGGCGACATACTCATGGAGCGCAATAGCGGGAAGATGTATGCCATCGCCTCCATCACCAAACTGATTACGGCGCTCACCTCGCTTGACGCGGTCAACCAGTATCAGGCGGCGCGCGTGTCTGTACGAGCAGGGGCGACCCACGGTGACTTTGGCGGCCTCAAGGTGGGAGAAACGCTCACTGTGAGTACCTTGCTCTACCCGCTGCTTATGGAGTCCTCCAATGATGCCGCAGAGGTAATTGCCGAACACTACGGACGGGACCGCTTTCTTTCGCTGATGAATAAGAAGGCGGAGTCCATCGGCCTCCTCAATACGCACTTTGGCGACCCCAGCGGGCTCTCCCCGGAAAACGTCTCCACGGCGCAGGACCTTTTTACTCTCGCGCAGTATATTTACCGGTATAAATCGTTTGTGCTGGAGACGACTAAGATGGCGGTGAAAAAGGTTGAGGCGGAAGTTCCCGGTTCGCGCACGCACACCTGGTACAACAACAACTACTTTGTGGTGCGCGGCGACCCTAAGTACCTGGGCGGCAAGAACGGCTACACCGATGAGGCCGGCCGCACACTTCTCTCCCTCTTCTCTCTCCCGCTTTCTGAATTTGAAAAAAAGCATATTGCGGTGATTGTACTTGCGAGCGAGAACCGTGAGAAGGACGCAGAGCAACTAGTGCGATATATAACCAAAAATGTCTATTACGGCGTGAGCTCCGACATCGGCCGCGTGGCTGTAAAAAAGCTCTCTGCTCCATTGCTGGCAGAAGAAAAAGGCGAGAATTCTCTGTTCACGCAAGCAGGGGAGCGTCTCGCGGCTTCGCTCGGCGCCGCCAAGCGGCCCATGGGTTCTGATGAAAAAGACGAAGTAAAACTTCTCTTTGTGGGAGACATAATGGCGGACCGCGGCGTAAAGGGTATGGTGGAAAAACAGTTTGCCAAAAAGTACGACGCGCTTTTTGCTCATGCAACTTCGCTTGCTGACTACGATATCACCTTCGGTAATCTTGAGGGGCCAATCTCTGACAAAGGCAAAAATGCGGGGAGTATTTACTCCTTTCGCATGAGTCTTGCAGTCGCGCCCGCGCTCAAGCGAGCGGGCTTTGATATAGTCAGTGTCGCCAATAACCATGCAGGCGATTGGGGGCAGGAGGCATTCACCGACACTCTCTCCCATTTGGGCGAGTACGGCATACGCTACACGGGCGGAGGCTACGACTACAGTGACGCGGCAGGCGTTACGGTGATTGAGCGCAAAGGGGTGCGCGTGGGCTTTCTCGGCTTTTCTGATGTGGGGCCGAATTGGTTGCGCGCCAGCGGGGGACAGGCGGGGATACTCACCGTTGACTCGGACTTTGACGCCATTATCAAACGCGCCTCGCGCTCTGTGGATGTGCTTGTGGTCTCACTGCATTTTGGCGACGAGTACCAACCCCTAAGCAATGAGCGTCAAAAGGCGCTCGCGCGGCGCGCCGTGGAGGACGGAGCGCGCATCGTCATCGGGCATCACCCGCATGTGACGCAGGAGCTTGAGCGCTATAACGGCGGAATCATTGCCTACAGCCTCGGCAATTTCATCTTTGACCAATACTTCTCGCCAGAGACCATGCAGGGGCTCGCGCTTGCCGTAACGGTGAGCAAAGAAGGTGTGGGCGAGGTTAAGCGCCTCCCCTTCATTATCAATGCGCAGTACCAACCGCTCTTGGATGAAAAAAAGTAGTCTCGCGTTCTCGTTCGCACTCCTCTTTCCATTCTCTTTTGGATGGGTAGGGGATATTGCTCTGCAATTTGCCTCGCTGGCAACCACGCGCGCCTATCCGGTGACAGTGAATTCGCAGGACCTCATGAAAAGTTATCAGGCTCGGAAACTCACCGTGCTCATCGTGCCCGGGCATGACAACATAGATCCGGGCGCCGCATTTGGGGATGTCAGCGAAGCAGATATTAATCTCACCATGACTAAGTATCTCCTGGAGCGCTTTGGCAATGACGCTAATATACACGCATCCAGCGCCCGCGATGTGGTCAGCGGCGACTACAGCCCCGAGATTAAGACATATATTGCGGAGGAGAAAGAAGATATTGATTCGTGGAGCAAAATTCTGCGCGCGCTCGCCACATACTATCGGGAGAACAATGCGCTTAAGCCGGAAGCGCTTGTGCACCATAACTCCGCAAACCCGCGTGTTGCCCGCGTTCTCTACGGCATTAACCGCTGGGCGAACGAGCACGACATAGATGTTGTGCTCCACGTGCATTTTAACGACCATACTCGTCGCGCACGCAGTCGCCCGGGCAACTACTCTGGCTTCACCATCTATGCGCCGCATGAGGGTCTCCCCAACGGCAGAGCGAGCCAGGAGCTTGCGCAGAGTATTTTTGACCGGCTCAATGACCGCTTTCCAGTGAGCGACTTGCCCGGCGAACACCTCGGCGTAACTCCGGACGCCGAGCTCATCGCAGTTGGCGCAAACGGCTCGCGCGAGAAGGTGTCGTTCCTCATTGAGTACGGATACATCTACGAGTCGCAGTTCAAGGACCCGGAAGTGCGGGATAAAATTGTGCGCGAGATGGCCTATCAGACGTACATGGGCGTAAAAGATTTTTTTGAAGCGCATGCGCTTGAGCGGGCGAGGGAGACGACGCTCATCCCCTACGTGTTTACACGCGACCTTGCGCGGGGAGCAAAAAATGATCCCGACATTCTCCATCTGCAGGGGGCGCTCAACGCGGCAGGATTCTATCCTCCAAGCGGAAAGACTTTGAACCGATGCCCTATAAATGGCAGTTTTGGCCCCTGCGTGGAGCGGGCGGTGAAGAGCTTCCAATCAGCATACGGGATTAACACGACGGGCACGGTGGGCCCGCAGACGCGGGCCAAGCTCAACGAGCGCTTCAGCTCAAGCGGTGCGAGCACCACTGCTCCTGCGGAATAAAAAAGTCCCCACCGCATGTCGCCCGTAGTGGTGGGGAAAATCAGACATCAGACATAGGAATGTGCTTAGAAATCTTCATCCTCTCCGCGGTATGCGGGGGAGGGTGGCGCATAGTACTCTTGGTAGAGCGGGCCGCCATTCCGTTCATTGGTTCCGAGAAATGTAAGCGGGAAGGTGGCTATCTCAAACACGCCTACCGCTGCATCTCGCACGGTGCGGAGTGGTCCGAGCACTGCCCCCGCGATATTGGATAGTACAGGCATCTCTACTGCCTGATCTCCGTTGAAGAATGAGCGGGGAATGTGTTTTGGCGAAGTTATCGCTGTGTGCACTCCGTGTGCGAAACGATTGCTCATGCGAGCTCCCATGTTGTCTATACGCATTTCGAACTCCGTTGGGCAAGGGTCGGGAGGACAAACATAATATGGTGTACTCTGGATGTAGTACTGCTGTGCAATCCCTGTGAACGGGAATGAGCACATAACGAGGGCCGTCGCCAGGACGAGTAATAACGGCTTCATGAGTGGACTCCTTTTGCCGTAAAGATCATACCGCGAAAGCGGTTACTGGGCTTATAGTACTATTCGTGTATTCGGTTGTCAATCTGTATCTCCTCTGTTACGCTCTCTTTATGCAGAGAGGATTTTGGAACAAACTCCCGCGTCCCTTTTTTTGCTTAGCGCCGATGGCAAACGTCACCGACGCGGCTTTCCGGCGCGTGATCGCGAAGTACGGGAAACCTGATGTGCTCTGGAGTGAATTTGTATCGGCAGACGGACTGCAGTCAGCGGGGAGAGAGAAATTGCTCATTGATTTTTTGTACGACAAGAGCGAGCGGCCCATTGTTGCGCAGATCTTTGGCGCGCGACCGGAGACGATTGAGCAGAGCTCCGCGCTTATTGTAGAGCTCGGATTCAGCGGCATAGACATCAACATGGGCTGCCCCGACCGTGCGGTGGAGAGGCAGGGTGCGGGCGCGGCGCTCATTAAAAATCCAGCCTTGGCTAAGGAAATTATTGCAGCAGCTAAGCAGGGCGCGGGGGATGTCCC
The DNA here is from genome assembly GCA_001823095.1 of Candidatus Vogelbacteria bacterium RIFOXYD1_FULL_51_18. Taxonomy (GTDB): domain Bacteria; phylum Patescibacteriota; class Minisyncoccia; order Phycocordibacterales; family UBA9988; genus UBA9988. Next base: position 26,225 of record MHTL01000008.1, read on the forward strand.
TGTCTCGGTTAAGACGCGCACAGGCTACAATACGAACATAGTTGAGGAATGGATAGACAATCTGCTGGAGGCACGTCCTGCCGCGATTACGCTCCACGCGCGCACGCGCAAGCAAATGTCAAAGGTTCCCGCCGACTGGGACTCGGTGCGTCGGGCAGTGGAGATAGCACGGGGAAGCGGCACGCTCATCGTCGGCAACGGCAGTGTCGGTTCGCCAAAAGAGGCGCGCGTGCGCGCGGCGGAGAGCGGCTGTGATGGTGTGATGTTCGGCAGTGCCATTTTTGGCAACCCGTGGCTGTTTGCCAATAGAACTCCCAAATTGCACGAGCGGCTTACCGTGATGGTGGAGCATGCAAGAGCTTTTGAGGAGCTCTTGGGAGAGCATAAAAATTTTTCCATCATGCGCAAGCATTTTGGCGCCTATGCGCGCGGCTTTGACGGCGCAGCAGAGCTGCGGGAGAAATTAATGAGGACCGAGAACGCGGACGAGGTAGAGTCGATCGTCTTAAAAGATCACAAAATTTCACGATCGTGTTAAGATGTTACAATCTGACATATGGGAATTAGGAGGAGAAGAAGAAATAAGATAATCATCTCTAGCCCGATGAAGAAAAAAGTTCTCCTCCTTATTTTTAGTGGAATAGCGCTGTCGCTCTCACGTTCTCCTCGCGGATATTTTAAAATTATCGGACATCTGCGGAGGGAATGGAAAAGCGTTGACCACCGCTATCTCTTAATGATCATCAGAGAGTTTAAGGAGCATCGCTTGATTGATTATCGTGAATCGGAAGATGGGACAATTTCACTCGTACTTACCGAGCGTGGCAGAGAGCGCACGCTTTCTTTTCAGCTTGATACGATGGAAATTCCGCATCCTGTGCGATGGGATGGCCTGTGGCGAATAGTTTTCTTTGATATTCCTGAAAAATTTCGCGAGAGACGAGATGCTTTTCGCAATTTCTTAAAACAGCTTGGTTTTATAGAAATCCAAAAGTCAGTCTGGGTGCACCCCTATCCATGTAAAGATCAGATTGATTTTGCAATTGAGGTTTTTGAAGTACGTGTTCATGCACGCTATGGAGAACTCGCAACTTTTACCTTGGAAGAGGAGCTTTTGGCCCGTTTCCATCTTAAAAAACCGGCAGGAGACATACAAAAAAGATAACACTTTATCACGATCGTGTTAAAGTGTTGTAAAATCGGCGGGGACTTGGACTGTGCTATGATACGAGTCTATGAACGAGCGTGTGCTGTATCGCAAATACCGGCCGGCACAGTGGAGCGAGGTCCTTGGCCAGCCGCACATTGTAGCGGTGCTCAAGACGGCGGCGGAAGAGCACACCATTGCGCACGCGTACCTCTTCTCGGGCTCGCGCGGAACGGGCAAGACCTCGGTGGCGCGCATCTTTGCCGCGGCAATCGACTGCACACCCACCGACCTCTATGAGATTGATGCCGCGTCCAATCGTGGCATTGACGACGTGCGGGAGCTACGTGACGCGGTCTCCACACTCCCCTTTGAGAGCCCTTACAAGGTTTATCTTATTGATGAGGTGCACATGCTTACCAAAGAGGCCTTCAACGCGCTGCTTAAAACGCTGGAGGAGCCGCCGTCGCATGTGATCTTCATCCTCGCGACCACAGAGCTCTCGCGCGTGCCGGAGACAATCATTTCGCGTTGTCAGAGTTTTGTATTTAAAAAGCCCTCGCGCGAAGAGCTGGTAAAGCACGTGAGTGCGATTGCAAAAAAAGAAGGTGCGGCGCTGGGGAAGGATGCCGCCGCGCTCATTGCGCTCCTTGGCGATGGTTCCTTTCGTGATGCGCTGGGAGTGTTGCAGAAGGTGATGACGGTAAGCCTGCCTAGCCGGCAGGCAGGCAAAGATAAAGAACTTTCTGCTGACGAAGTGGCGCGCGTAACCGGCGCGCCCAAGGCGGAGCTGGTGCGGCAGGCGGCTCGCGCGCTTGCAGAGGCGGATGCGGATACCGCGCTTGCGGCGGTGAGTACGGCGCTTGAGGGGAATGTGGATATGAAAGTGTTTGCGCGCCTCGTGATGCATACACTGCGCGAGACGATGCTCCTTATCTTTGCCAAGGACCTTGCAGTACAGATTAAGGAAGGAGTTTCCAGCGACGAGTACGCATTTCTAGCGGAGCTAGGGAAGAGCAAGGGAGCTAAACGCCTTCCAGAAATCTTGCGCGAGCTCCTTGCCGCGTACCCACTCATTGATGCTTCCCCCGCCCCCGCGCTCCCCCTCGAGCTTGCGATTATCAAGCTCTCGGGGCAAGATAAGTAAGTTAAAGCATTTTGAGATCGCCCGGAGTGTATCCGACCTATGGCTGCGGGGTCGTCTAGCGGCAGGACATCAGCCTTTGGAGCTGAGTACGAAGGTTCGAATCCTTCCCCCGCAGCCATGGGCCGGAGAGGCGAGCGTAATCTGCTCCGCCTGCTTGCATCAGCGGGGGAAAGGGGTAGTATGCTTGTAGAACGAACCTCGTGAATGGAGAAAGTGAACATGGAGGAAAGCAAGTTGTTGGAGCTGTTGGAAAAACATCAGGTACCGGTGCGAACGTGGGGCAAAGGCAAAGCAAGGAAGGTTGAAGAACTAATGGCGGAGCTCATGGCGGGGAGGTCAACACTTGTTAATAACGGAGTCGGACTCGTGCGCCTCGTGCGCGTTGCTGCTGTCTCGGTGTGCTACACTCTGGACGGTCCACCGCACCTGCAGCTCAAAGCAAAGAAGGCAAACCCGCAGAGTAGCAAAGAGTACCCATGGAGCATGAATGGCGTGAGCCTCTATGAAAAGCTGTTGCGTGGCGAAGATGCCCTTGATGCCGCCATGAGAGTCTTGGGGGAATTCGGCATCTCCGGCAAACTCTCCTCTACTACTCTTGAGACAAAGACTGTCTGGGGTCCTAAGGACTCAATCGTGTATCCTGGCCTTCAAGATCGTTTTGAGAAAGTTCCCGTAAGTATTTTCCTCCCTCGCTACTTCTATCGCCCGAAGGGCTACAGGGCAGAGGGGAAGGGAGCTGCGCGCTTTGTCTGGGTTGAAAACTAAACCCCTGCGGTTTGCCAGTTGTCCGTCAACAACTGGCTTTTTGCTTTTCCGCCCCTCCTTGTGTAAGATGCGCCCGGATGCTACTTGAAAGGAGGCATACAGAATGCCCAACGATGCTCTTCCGGGGAATCCTCGCTACCAACCGTCCTCACTCAAGCCGATTTTTGGCTACGACAATCTCTATGTGCCTGTAGGTGAAGTTGAAATTGCGACTCTCCAAACACTGGCGGAAATCGGCCTCATTCCCGAAGCGGACGTGGCGTATCTCACTGATAAGGTGATTAAGCAAGTTCTCTCTATTACTACCACGGAGGTGGATGAAGTTGAGCGTGCGGTAACTCATCACGACATCCGCGCATGGGTGCATTGTGCGCAGAAGCATCTCGGCTCGCTTGGCCGCTGGGTGCATATACCGCTCACGAGCTACGACGCACTGGATACCGCGCGGAGCTTGCAGTTTGCCCGCGCGCACCAACAGGCGCTCAAACCCCTAGTCGAACACCTCATCCGTATTCTCTGTGAGAAAGTGCGCGCCTTTGCAGACCTGCGGCAGATCGGGCGCACGCACGGCCAGCATGCACTCCCCATCACCGTAGGCTTTTGGCTCGCGACCATCCTCAACCGCGTGCTCTACAACATAGGGCAGATGGATTACTTCGCGCGCGGCTTGGTGGGGAAGGTCTCTGGCGCCGTCGGCGCGCATAATGCACAGATCGGCCTCGGCATTGCCGCACATTGCGGGAACACGAGCTTTGAAGAGCGCGTGCTCCATAAACTCGGCCTCAACCTCGCACCCATCAGCACGCAAATTCTCCCGCCGGAGCCGCTCGCGTACTACCTCTACTCGGCCTGCATGCTCTCTGCTGTGCTTGCGCAGTTTGGACGCGACTGCCGCCACCTGATGCGCAGTGAAATTGGCGAAATTTGCGAGCCTTTTGAAGCAGGACAGGTGGGCTCCTCAACCATGGCGCACAAGCGCAATCCCATCAACTTTGAAAATCTTGAAGGGATGTGGGAGCGCAACATTGGTGAGTTTGTTAAGGTACTCCTTACGATGATCAGCGAGCACCAGCGCGACCTTACAAGCAGTCCAGTAGCGCGGGACTTCCCCATCATCATCGTCAACCTCGTCCAGCAGTTGGAAACGCTCCTGCGCACCAAGCGCGATAAGGACGGGAAGCCGGTAGAGGGGAGCGAATTCCTGCGGCGGATTACGGTGAATGAAAGGGCCCTTAAGCGCAACATGGACATGAACGCGGGCGTCATCCTTGCAGAACCTCTCTACCTTGCGCTCCAGATCTTTGGCGGTTACGACGATGCGCACACACTCATCAATGAGCGCGTAATGCCAATCGCGCAAAGCTATGGCGACCTGCTTTCAGCAGTTGCATGTATTGCAGGGAGGGATCCAGAGGTAAAAGCGGCGCTCAAAAAAATCCCGTCAGATATCATGGACATCCTGTATCATCCACATGAGTATGTGGGTGATGCGCCACAAAAGGCGCTCGCTATTGCCGACGAGGGGATGAAGTACCTCCTTGCGGAGTAATCTGTATTCACGTTCCTTCATAAAGTCCCGACACCGAAAGTCGGGGTTTTTTTCTTTACTTGCGTTAATTACCAAGAACCTTGCGACTGTTCGGTTGATTGTGGCGTCAGCGCTACCGAGAGAAGGGCTGTGGCGATGGCAATGTCTCGCGCCATAATCGGTCCCCAGGAGAGGAGGGTAATGGTATGAATGAGATTTACCAAGAGGAGCGCTGCAACAATGCGCGTGCCAATGCCGGCAAAGAGAAGGAGGCCAAAGATGAGCTCAAATGCCCCATGCGCCTGCACCAAACTTTCCGGTGCCGCAATTGCCGCAGTCCATGCGGGCACAAGCCCCGTCCATATTGTTGGGTTGGATACGCCGCTCCAGCCAAACCACATAAACACAAACGCAAGCCCCACACGCAAGACAAGCGGCGCGTAGGGTTCGAGGTGCGAGACGATGTTCATATCATTGCGAGAGCGACCCTATCAACAATGATGCGAGCGTGGTGGTTGCTTTTGTCGACGAGCCGTGCTGTTTGCTAAAGGCGGCAGTCGCATCGGTGCCGCACAACGGGATGATTTTTTCCGGCCCGCCCGGGTGCTTCCCGATCCAGGAAGTCAGGTCGTAGACAGTGCCGCTGACAATCGCGTAGCAGCTCGTTGCGCTGTTATGCGTTGCCACATCAGAGCGGGTGAAGAGGACGCCGATGTTTTCTTCAGACGCGGGGCTTGTACGTATCACTTGTCCGTCAGCTGGCGGATTGTTCCTTTGCGCTTCACGTGTCGTCCACCGCGACACAAGCACGATACCGATGATGACAATAATCCCGCCAATGAGCCAGTATACTTTGTTATTCATAGCGCAGTGTGCCTAACAGTATACCAATGGCGCATTATTTGTGTCCACAGCACTATCCTATACCGCTCGGGCGGCAGATGCTAGAATAGTATCCTATGGAAACACCGCGCTTTGAGGAGATCGACTTCTCTCCCCGCAAGGAAAAGCGCGAGGAGGCGGATACAAAGCTCGCAGGCGAGGTGCAGGCACTGCGTGGAGAGGTGAAGCGAGAAGCGGCGTCCCGCACCAGTTTTGAACTCAAAGGGCGCAGAGTGGAAATTGCAAGCGAGCGCGACTGCATTGTTGCGGAGGGGCTTGCGATTGTGGAAAAACTCTCCGCACTGACAAAAAAGAAAGCCGCCGAGGGTAGCTATTTTGAAGAGCAAATTGCCGCTAAACTATTGGAGCGGGAGCGAACGGCTTTGGACCTTGCCATTCGCGACGGAGAGCTGGAGCAGGAATTTCCCAACACCGCAGGGCACATCATGCATGCTGATAAGGCGCCATGAACGAGCTCATAGACAAGCATCTAAACGTAATCCGGCGGCTACAAGCGCCGTCGGGTCTCTTTTTGGCGTCGGCGCAGGAAGTTTCTACCGGCTACAACAAAGCGTGGCTGCGCGACAACTTTTATACTGCGCTCGCCTTTGAGTCGGTGGGGGACTGGGAGACGGTGCGGCGCTGTTACCGCGCACTCTTGGACCTCTTAAAAAAGCATGAGGAAAAAATCTCGTGGGCCACAGAACACAAGCCCTACCATACCTGGCAGTACATCCACGCGCGCTACAACCCCGAGACCTTTGAGGAGTTCTGGGAGGAGTGGGGGAACAAACAGCACGATGCGGTCGGTGCGCTCCTGTTTAAGTTTGGACGGCTGGAACAATCTGGGCACGGTGTGATTGAATCTGAAGACGATAAACGCATGGTGCAGAGACTCGTTGACTATATGGGGAACATTGAGTACTGGCAGAATCCGGACTCCGGCATGTGGGAGGAGTGGGAGGAGGTGCACGCCTCCTCGGTGGGCGCTGTGCTCGCGGGGTTGGAATCGGTGGCCCAGCTCCCCTATCTCACTGTGCCGAGCGATTACATTGAGAAGGGCGGCGCGGCCTTGGAGCGGATCCTGCCCCGCGAGAGCGCGGATAAGTTCTGCGACCTCTCGCTCCTCTCTCTCATCTGGCCTTACCGCATTGTGAGTCCCGAGAACATCGCCTTAATTCTCAAAAATGCGGAGTATCATTTGGAGAAACGCCGCGGCCTCATCCGCTACAAGACCGACCGCTACTACAACGCCAATGCAGACGGTTGGAGCGAGGAGGCAGAGTGGACATTCGGCTTCCCCTGGCTTGCCATCATCTACGCTGACCGTGGTAACAAAGAAAAGGCGCGGGAGTATATGCAAAAAGCGGAAAGCGTCATAACCCGCGAGGGCCTCCTGCCCGAGCTCTACTTCAGCAATAATGAGCGTTGCAACGAGAATGTGCCACTCGCCTGGAGCGAGAGTCTCTATGTGGTGGCCCGCTCCCTTGTGGGCTCCTAGCGCGCGTGCTATAGTCTTTTCGGATTTGATTTTTTGAAAGGAGGAGTCAATGGAGGATTTAGAGCGTGCTGGATTGGCGAGCGATTCTTGGTATGGTGCGGTAAGACCGGAGGATGAAGACGTTGATATTGTCTTGGAAGCGGCGGAGAGTTTTGATATCTCCCATAAGAGTCTGGAGTCCTTGGAACATCTTGCCGTCAATAGCAGTGCCGGTAGCCTGTTTGTCATCCTCTGCTGTATAGTTGCAAAAGATGGCGAGGCAGAAGACATGCCGCGTGAATTAGGTGAATGGTTTGCTCGGAGTGGGTCAATTCCTGTAAAAACACTCCCACTGCGGATCTCGGGTTTCAAGCTGCCGGTGTTTTATTTTGAGCTGTTACGGAATGATGTAAATCCTATTGTGCGCAGTTTGCTTGCAGAACACCCCTGCATCCCTGCAGGTATCTTGCGCGCTCTGCGCGCTGACTTGGACCCATCGGTACGCGCTGCTGCTTTGCGCAATTCCTGCCAGCCCATAGCTCGCCAATAAAAGCCTCCTCCCCTGTCTCGTACTGATACCAGAATCAGTACGGGGCAGGGGGTTTTTTTATGCTACAATCCACAAATGTTTGAGCTGTTTGACGTGGTGGCGCTAGTGCAGTGGGGCGGATACCTGGGAGTTGCCGCGATTATCTTTGCCGAGAGTGGCTTGTTTTTTGGCTTCTTCCTTCCCGGCGACAGTCTCCTTTTTACTGCCGGATTCCTCGCCTCGCAGGGCTACCTCAACTTTTGGCTCCTTGCCCCGCTCCTCTTTATTGCCGCCGCCGCGGGCGACTCGGTCGGCTACGCCTTTGGCTACCGTGTGGGACCGGCGCTCTTTTCGCGGCCGGATTCGCGCTTTTTTCGCCACGAACATCTCATCCGCACGCAGAAATTTTTTGAGAAGTATGGCGCCCGGGCAGTGGTGCTCGCGCGCTTCATGCCCATCGTGCGCACTTTTACGCCCATCCTCGCGGGGGTGGGGAAGATGCGCTACGCTAGCTTCCTCACCTACAATCTCGCGGGCGCCGGGCTCTGGGCCGTTGGCGTTACCGGCGTCGGATACTTTTTAGGCTCTGCCGTGCCGGGCATAGACCGTTACCTCTTCCCTATTATCATTACTATCATTATCATCTCTATCCTCCCGTCTTGTTATGAGTATTTGAAGAGGAAATGACATTCTCTCTCCTTATTACAGAAACAGTGCGGATATTCAGAGAGCGATGGGCTCCACTCCTTTCTCTCTCGCTTGGCCTCATGTTCTTTTCCGCGCTCATGCGCGGCATCTTTTTTGGCGAAGGATTCTTTCATTCGCTTGCGCTCCCGGGAGAGAATACCGCGCTTCTTGTGGCGAGCGTGCTTTTGATGCTTGCAGTGCACATTCTCACTGCCGGAGCGGTGCTCCGCGTTATTACCGAGGGCGATTCTGCCGCAAGTCCTCGTAATGCGCTCGCCTACGCGTGGGGGAGGAGAGGCGACCTGTTTTCCCTCTTTTTCCTCAACTTTCTCTTAGGCGGCGCATACGCGCTCTTCATCATCCCCGGCATTATCTTTCAGGTGTGGTTCAGTTTAAGCGTCATCGTGCTCATTGCCGAAGGGCGCTCGGGCACGGAGGCGCTCCTTGCAAGCCGCGAGTATGTCCGCGGCCATGACTGGGCGGTCTTCTCGCGTATCGGTTTCCTCGTTTTCTTTGCACTCCTCATCTCTTCAGCGGCGGATCTACTGCCCCTGCCGAGCCCTGTGCGGCAGGGGCTCACCTTTGTTCTCTCGGCGCTCGCCGGGCCTTTCATCGCCATCTACCTCTATCGTATCTACCACTCTCTCAAGCATCATGGAAAAGGGGTCAACAAATATCCCGCACACAGGCGCATTGCCCCGTACCTCGCGCTCGGCATGCTCGGATGGGCCTTCATCCTTATTTTTGGTTCTTTCTTCATCTTGTCGCTCAAGAGCTACAGAGAAGGAGGCGGCATGCTTGACCGCTTGTTAGGAGACACTCCTCCTGCCTTTGAGGAGCTCAAAGAGCTTAAAGGAGATGAGCTTCCGCCCGAGGCGGCAGAAGTGCTCCACAATCTTGCCGCGCCCGTACATGTCTACGAGATTGCCCGGTAGTATGATATGTGGTACAATCCACTGCAGAGTTTTTGAAAGGAGAAAACAATCATGGCAATTCACTATGCTGATGAGAAGCAGGGAGAATTAAAGCCCGAGAGGAAGCTTACATCCTCGAAATGGAACCACTCCCGCTACTGCACCGAATGCGGCGACATACAGCTTTCCGTTAGCAAAGAAGGAGTTATAGAAATCTCCGGAGGAGTCAGACTCATCTGGGATGGGTCGCTGGTTATGAAAATCCCTGTGAGCGAAAGCTGACAGGGATATTTTTATTGCGAAGAGTTATCAACAGTTTTATACTTCAACAACTCATTTTACATTGCGCGCGCGCGGTAATACTTTACAATGAAAGATAAGAGTAGGTCGAGCATTACCCACAGTTGGTAATCATACGAATCATGGCAAAGAAAAAGAAGGCAAAGAAGGGCAAGAAATAGTTTTTGTCGCCACCCCGTCCCGTCCTCTCTCAAGAGAGGGCGGGATTTCTTGTTGCTTGCAAGAGTCAAGGAGTAGTTGTAAAGTAAACAGACTATGAAGCGCACCATTGCCGCAATCGGTATTGTGTTGCTCCTGCCATCTTTTACCTACGCGGCGCTCATTAAGGGAGGGGAGGAGTATACGCTCCGCGAGGATGACAGTGTTTTTGGAGACCTGTACGTGGGAGCTGGCACTGCCTTGGTGTCCGGAACAGTTTCCGGCGACCTAAGCATTGGTGGCGGCTCTGTGCTGTATTTAGGAAATACCAGTGGCGATGTGCTTGTGGGCGGAGGCAACCTCACGCTTACCGGGAGCGTGGGAGATGACCTTCGCGCCGCAGGCGGCACGGTAACGGTGAGCGGCCCCATCCGCGGAGACTTGGTTATTGCGGGCGGCTCTGTGCGCATTGAGTCAAGCGCCCGTATCGGCGGCGACGTGCTCATTGCGGGCGGCCGCGTGCTTGTTGACGGGCCGGTAGCGGGTAATCTGCGTGTCTACGGCGGGCAAGTTGATATTGAAAATAGTATCGGCGGGTCCGCCGATATCTCGGCGGACAAGGTAAACATCGGGTCGCGTGCATCCATCAAAGGCGACCTTTCGTATCGCGCGCCACAGCGGGCGGTGATTGCAGAAGGCGCCACTGTGGGCGGTCATACTATCTATAAAGAGAGCAGGGACTTTGTGGGAATCGGAAAAAATTCCCTGCGCGAGGCGCTCTTGGCATTTCTTGGGCTCTGGCTCATTCTCAAATTCATGATGACGCTCCTTGCCGCATTGGTCATTACACTCCTCTTCGGCAACCTCGCAAGAGAGCTCTCCGCGCGCGCGGTAAAAGAGCCATGGTGGAGTCTCTTGATGGGTTTTGCTTTGGTGGTCTGTGTTCCCATTGCGGCAGTGTTTACCTTTATGACCATCGTCGGCGCACCGTTGGGTGTGCTCGCGCTCATCCTCTATGCATTTTTCCTGCTTTTGTCAGTCCCCATGGCGGGGATAGTGCTCGGTGCCTGGATGCTAAAACTGCTTAAAAAAACAGGGGCAGTGGAAATTAACTGGCAGAGAACTGTGCTGGGTGTTCTCCTCTATACGGCTCTCGGGTTCATCCCCGTTATCGGCTGGGTACTCAAGCTCGCGCTGATTCTCTCGTCGCTGGGCGCCTTCTCTCACTATTGGTATCGCTTTGTCTGGCTGAATCGCTAACCCCACTTCGTTCGCCGAGGCGAACTATGGCGGGGCGAGTAAAAAAGCCCCGACGGCGCCGTCGGGGCTTCGCTATGGCTAATTGTGTCCATAGCGTGAAGAAGGCGGGGTGGGGGAATCGCCTCTGCGTCTGTCTAGCACTAGAACAGATAATGATAGAATAATAGATGATGAACAAAAGTCCAGATGTAACCTAGCAAATCATGAAGAATATGTCAAACTGCTGTACTAGTCCAGCACGTTAACAAGACCGCGCTTCTCTGCTAGGATGAACCATGGCTATCTATTCTAAAATTAGCTGACTTGTTCCTTGGCACTTGCTTGCCCTGCGGAGCCTTGGCGGAGTGGGGATACTTGGTACTTATTGACGGGCCTATGGTCTAGTGGTACGACGCCACATTCGCATTGTGGAGACGGGAGTCCGATTCTCCCTAGGTCCACATTTTAGAAAAGCGCAAGGATTTGGAAGCCGCCTCGCTTCGCTCGGCGGCCAAATCGTAAGGTTTTCTGGACGAAAAAATCAGTTGGCGATTCTGCAAAATGCAGTTCGAGCCGATATTTTTAAGAAATGTTGTCATTTCTGTCTTGTTTTCGGATTCAAGCAGTTTCGCGGCTTGATTTAAGGACAAAACGAACTCACGAGCCGGTTCGAGCCACGATAGACCTTTCTGTTCAAAATCTTCTATTTGTTCCTTTAATCCGACCTTTTGCTTGACTAACTTTTCTTTGCGAGAGGTGTATTCCTCCGCAGTAATCGTTTCGGCTAAATAGACATCAAGCAGTTTCTCTAGTTTTTGCTCATTCACCGCAAATTCTGTTTTGAGATCTTGGGCAGTAGTTTTGGCTTGTTCCTTTGCGCGGGATTCTTCCTTTTCAAGTTTGGCCAAAACCATTTCTGTGTCGTAGCTCGACAAAGAAACTTTTTGAAGGAAAGATTTGATTTGCGGATATAGTTCCTCGCCCCGCAAAAAGTGTTTTTCTTGGCAAGGGCCCTTCTTCTTGGTGCAACGGTAGTAAATATATTCTTTGCCGCTTGGCTTGATTTTCTTTTCAGCTGTTATAGCCGCAGAGCAAGGACACTTCATTAAGCCAAGAAAATCAAAATTGTGCTTTTTAACTTTTTGCGGTTTTCCTTTCTCTCGCATAATTTCCTGCACCCTATCAAAAAGTTTCTTTGAAATTAGCGGCTCGTGAGTTGCTTCGTGGATTTCACCTTTGTATTTCATAAGACCGAGGTAGAAAACATTTTGTAAAAGCTCATGGACTTTTCCGATCGAAATATCGTTGCCCAAATTGCTTTTGAGATTTACTCGTTTGCACCACTCGGCTATCTCAATAATCCGAAAACAAGAGGCATTGATGTTGATCGAGAAAAAGCTCACAAAGTTAAAAAGATTTTTGAGCTTTATGCCACCGGAAATTACAATCTCCGCGAATTAGCCGAGTGGTGCTCCGCTTGGCCACACACCGTTTCGTACTTTTTGCCTCATTCCGCGCGTTACATTCTCGCGCAGGGTGTCCACATAATATTTACTTTGGCCAAAAGCAATTTGGAGCATAAATAAACCCTGCGGTGTCGCTTCGAACCAAAATGTCGGGAATTTTAGCGCAACAATTTTTAGCGTATCCACAAAATATATGACCTTGCCACCATCAATCGAGTTTCTCGCTAAACGGTCTGGATTCCACGCTAAAATTCCCGAGGCAACACCTTTTTCAATTTCGCCAAGCATTTCGTTAAATACTTCGCGACCCGGTTCTTTCGCGGTTTTGGACTCATAAAATTCTTTCACCACAAACAGATTTTGTTGCTTGGCGAATTCCCGAAGCTCCGTCAATTGTGCCTCAATACTTAAAACTTGACGTTCTTCGTCCTCACTTGATTTTCTACAACTTGGTTTTGATTAAAAATTTTCTTTTCCCAAAATGCAGAATCGCCAACTGATTTTTTCGCCCAGAAAACCTTACGATTTGGCCGCCGAGCGAAGCGAGGCGGCTTCCAAATCCTTGCGCTTTTCTAAAATGTGGTCTATTCTTGAAATAGTTCGGACGCATTTCGCCGCCGCAGGCGGCGAGGAAAGCCCACCGCAAAATTCCGAAATCGCGGCTCCGCCGCGCCGATAAAAACTGCCAAAGAACCTGTAAAAATATCGGCTCGAGCTGCATTTTAATTTTGGGAAAGGAAAATTTTTAATCATAAAATTCATAAGATTTAGGCCATAAAAACAGCAGAAATGCTGGTTTTTTTTGTCGCTATTGACTTTCTTATGCACATATGCTATATTTGAGTTGTTATCAGAATGGTTCTGGTAACGGTACCTTGAATCCGTCGCTGATGGCCCGTAGAGATGAGTAATCCTGCGGTAAACCAAGCGACACAAGAGAAGGAGAAGTAGCCATGTCGATCAACGTGTATCTGAAGGATGGTGTGGAACAGCTCGAAGAGTTTCAGACCAAGGAGCGGAAGTCGAAGGACGAACAGCAGTGGAACGAATACTATCTCCCGGGTCTCCAAGTTTCCCGAGACAAGGGACGGTGGTATTTTTACCTTCACGAGCTGACTGATCCGATCCCTCCCATCGTGAGAGACCTCGTGGACGAGATCTCGTTCTACGATCGGATTCCGCGTCGTCCAGAGCGTGCCATTGGCATCTACAAGCACGATGATGCTGAGGCAGAACTCGACCGCAGCGGCGAAGCTGTGAGCTACGGCCTGAGAATCCGCGGCAAGAGCATGGAGAACATGCTTGAGCTGTACCGGAGAATCAGGGCCGGCAAGATCACTCCGATGGAAAGCTGGGACACGGAGCAGGAGATGCCTCAAACCCCAGAGACTCCGGTTCCCGACGCCGTAGCTGACGAAATCAGCATCTCCTAGTTTTAACAAGGACTGAGCAGACCCACTGCTCCCCGCTACGTCTTCGGACCTAGCGGGTTTTTTCTTTTCATTTGTTTTTAAATGATTTATCATTTGATTGTATTCGTTACCCGAGTTCATTATTATTTGCCGCCAAAGAAAAACTTGAAATTGTTATCGGCGCGGCGGAGCCGCGATTTCAGAAATTCGCGAGGGGCCTTCCTCTCCGCCTGCGGCTGCGAAATGCGTCCGAACTATTTCAAGAATAGACCACCAAATTGCTATACTATATCTCATGAAAGGATTTATTGATTTTATCCGCGAGCAGGGAGTGGTGGGACTGGCGGTGGCTTTATCCTAGGCGGCGCGGTGTCTAAGGTCGTCTCGGCGCTGGTGAGCGACATTGTCAACCCGTTGCTCGGCCTCGTGCTCGGTGCGGCGGGAGACCTCAAGAGCGCCTCGCTCTCCATAGGCTCGGCGACCATTCTCTACGGCGACCTCATTGTAGTAATTATTGACTTTGTGGTCATTGCGCTTGTGGTCTACTACGGCATTAGGATTATCGGCATTGATCGACTTGACAAGAAGAAAGTGTAGAAATATACTATTATATACATGGAAGACGCTCACATTACCGAGCGCATCAGGGGCCTCCTTGCAGAAGGGAGGCGCAAAGAGGAGATATATCAAACGCTCCTTGCGGAGGGAGTGAGTCTTGCCGACATTGAATCAGGATTTACGGGGCCCACGCAGGAGGCGGCCAAGCGCGACACGCATCAATGGGCGGTGCGGGTAATCGTGGGCATTGGCGTGCTCCTCATTGCGGCGGGCGTCTTCTCTTTCATTGCGGCAAACTGGAACGAAATCAGCCGCGCCGGGAAAGTTGGCCTCATTCTTGCCGCCATGACGCTCTCGTACGGGATTGGCTGGTACCTCAAAGAGTTCCTCGGCTACATCCGCTCGGGCGAGGCGCTCATCTTTCTCGGCTCCATCGCCTATGGTGGAGGCATCTTCCTCGTCGCCCAGCTTTTTAATGTTGCAGTAGAATGGCCGGATGGCTTTATCCTCTGGATGCTCGGCACTCTCATTATGGCTGTCGCCGTTGATTCTTATCTCCTTTACTACCTTGCCATGCCCATTGGTGCCGCGGCGCTTGTTGGACATCCGCTCATCATGGTTGAGCGCTTCTGGTCAGCAGGTAGTCCGGGCGCCATCCCGATGTCCCTCGCACTTCTCATCCTTGCCGTGGCGCTTACCTTTACAGTCGGGTGGCTCATTCGTCGGAGGATGCCGGAAGAACAGAAAAAATTCTACTAATACTATGTTTGCGCTTGACTACATCCCCTTTCTCATTATCATCGCAGTCGCGATTCCGCTCCTCCTGCTCTTCTTTCTCCTGCGTCTTGTGCTCGGGTTTTTCAAAGGCAAGAGCGCGGCGGGCGTTCCCAGTGAGTGGCACCTAATGGTAGCCAATTCCCGCGAGGATGCAGTGAGCCAAGCGCTCTTCCTCCTCTCCTTTCTCTTTCTCGGCATTACGCTCCTGCGCCTCAATCAGGAGATGAATTACCTGCTACAGTGGCAGACGATACTCCTCATCTCATCCCTCGCCGCTCTCGCGGGCGCTTATACGTTAAAAAATGTGTATCTCCTTGCGGGCGGTCTGGTGAGCATCAGCATGTGGTGGACCACGCAGGCAGATCTCTGGGGTGAGAAAATTAACGTTGCTCCTGCATCCGTTGTTGCCGGCATCGGTCTCATTGCAACACTTTTCTATACCTTGGGGCGCCTGCATGAGTGGAACCCGCGTGCCAAGCGCTTTGCGCTTACTTACCTTGTGTTTGGTCTCGTGTCCGCAACGGTCATCCTTTTCATCTTCTCTACCGGCTTGGGACTCGAAGGTTTGGAAGAGCTCACCGACGGTGCGCCAATTACCCAGGTCCCGCAGGTACTCCTCTCTCTTCTTGTGTTTGCAATTGCCATTGTCGCCGCGCTTGCGATGGCGGTAATGAAGAAGCTCATCTTCCCCGGCGAGCTGGCAGGAGTGCTGATTGTTGCAGCGCTCATTGGGAGCATCGCCTTCCTCCCCGCGCAGACGCTTGTCAAAGGTGACTCCTATGGCTTTTCGCGCGAGCTTACCAGTACGGGCATCATCTGGGCGAGCATCTTTAACATTGCACTCCTTGCCGAGCTCGTGGGCATCGTCTTTATGGGTTACGCGCGGCGCGCCACTTGGCTCATTAACCTTGGCGCCTTGGGGCTCTTCATCTTCATCTTTACCAAATACTTTGACTGGTTCTTTAGCTTTCTCAACAAGAGCGTCTTCTTTATCGGGGCGGGGCTCCTGCTCTTCCTGCTCGGTTGGGGGATGGAACGCGGCCGCCGCCGCATGCTTGCGCGCATGCGCGCGCAAGCGCCACAGCCATGATACCCAAGAGCACAAAATTTATTCTCGCCTTTGCCCTGCAGGTCATCGTCATCCTCGGGCTCATTATCCTCAACCTCTCGGTGGTGGAGGGCGGCACCGAAGTCTTTTTGCGCATCCAGCCTGTTGACCCACGCGACCCGCTCCGCGGCGACTATGTGAGCTTCCAGTACGAGATTTCGCGGATTAGCTACTACCAGATCAGATCCGACAGCAATACTTCTGTCCGCAATGGAGATGAGCTCTATGTGGTGTTGCGAGAGGGGAGTCCGTATTGGCACGTTGATTATGCAAGTCTTACAATGCCACCTGTTAACAACGGTCTTATTTTTATCAAGGGCCGTGTGGTTTCGGGAGGTATAGACCCATATGCTCCCCGACAAGAGCTCGCAACTTCTACGCGGTTCATACCCATTACTCAAAAAGAATTTAGAGTCTCCTACGATATTGAGCAGTACTACATCCCCGAGGGGGCGGGGAACAATGTTAGCTTTTGGAATAAAGACGCAGGCATGCGCGTGAAGGTGGACGAGCGCGGCAAAGCCATTCCCACACAACTCTACGTTGACGGCAAAAAATGGCCGTAGAAGAGAAAGCAGTTTTTGGCGGGGGATGTTTTTGGTGCACGGAGGCAGTGTTTACAATGCTTAAGGGGGTGAGTGCGGTAATGCCCGGCTATGCGACAAGTAATTCAAAAGATGCTAAAGAAGCCCCTAGTTATGAAGAAGTGAGTACAAGGGAGACGAATTATGTGGAATCGGTAGAGATTAGCTACGACCCAAGCATAACGACTTACCGCGAACTTCTTGACGTATTTTTTGCCTCTCACGACCCTACAACACTCAACCGGCAGGACAATGATGTGGGATCACAGTACCGCTCGGTAATTTTTTACCACGATGATGCAGAGCGCAAAGAAGTAGAGAAATATATAGAAAAGTGCCAGGTATCAGGCGCCAAGTATCAAGGGAGGAAAATTGTGACAGCGGTTGAGCCGCTGGTGAAATTTTACCCGGCGGAGGACTACCACCATGACTACTTTGCAACACATAAGAACGCGCCCTATTGCCAGCTCATCATTGAACCGAAGCTGGAAAAGATTAAAAGCGCATTTGCTGATAAGATACAAAAATGAAAAAGGACGAAGAACTGTCGCCAGACCTGCGACGCGTGGCGCGGGAGGGAGGAACGGAGACGCCCGGGAGCGGCAAGTATCTGCATGAGAAGGCAAAAGGCATGTACCATTGCGCCGTCTGCGGCGCGGAGCTTTTCTCATCCGAAACAAAATTTGATTCCGGCACCGGCTGGCCTAGCTTTACCGAGCCAGTGAATCTAGAACAGATAGAGTTACGTGATGATAGTAGTGAGGGAATGCAGCGTACCGAGATACGCTGCAAGAACTGCGGCGCGCATCTCGGGCATGTATTCAACGATCTGCCCGACGGCAAGGCGGGCAAGCGCTATTGCATCAATTCAGTCTGTCTGGACTTGGAGAAAAAGGACTAGGAGCCGCCGAAAATTTTTTTAATGCGCTCCGCGTGCTTAGGCCAGCGGGCGCTGATCTTATCTTGGAGCACCACCCGCCATCCGAGGAGCTCTAAACCCACAATACCGAGCCACGCGCCGGGAGTGAGTGGCGTAACGAGCGCAATGAGCCCGAGGATAAGGAGCAGGACCCCGAGCGTTTTTTTGAGAACGAGTTTCGTCCTTTGCATGCTCGCATGATAGACTTATTGCAGTATGGCGTCAAAGAAGGAAACCTTTGCCCTCTATGTGCGGACATTTGTCTTTGGCGTGGAAGACAGTCTTGTTTCAACTGTGGGGCTCCTCTCGGGAGTGGCGCTTGCGGGGGCAAGCCGCAATACCATCCTGCTCTCCGGATCCATTCTCATCTTTGTTGAGGCCTTCTCTATGGGAGTGGGGAGTCTCCTCTCCGAGCACCAGGCCGAGAAGTACCTTGCTCGCCGCGATGTGCCCATCCTGCACTCGGCTATCGCCGGTGTGTTGATGTTCATCTCCTACCTCGGGGCGGGGTTCATCCCCCTCGCCCCTTATCTTTATTATGAAAATCATACGGCAGTGATACTCTCCATCGCGTTTGCTCTCCTCGCCCTCTTTGTGCTCGGGTTGGTGAGCGCTGCCATCTTCAAGACTCGCCTGTTGCGCAATGCCTTTGAGATGCTTATTATTGGAGGGCTCGCTATCGTGGTGGGCATCGCCGTCGGGCGCCTTGTAGAGGGCGGGCTTCTCACAGTGGGTCTTTAGCGCGCCTTTAGCTCAGTGGTAGAGCGTTCGCTTCACACGCGAAAGGCCGTAGGTTCAATCCCTACAAGGCGCACCATGGAATAAAAAAGGGTTATAGGTTCAATAACTTGGTAGCACTGAAATCAGGGGACTTGGTACAGATTGTATGTATGAGAGATAGTAACATCATCCTTATAAACTTGAGTATGTAAGGGTATGGTTTTATACTGTGAGTATGGGAAAAGCAAAAACCGCGCGGCAGATGGAGCGGCATTTGAAGGGAATAGCAAATCACTACCGCATTGAAATTTTGCTGTACATCTCCGCGCACGAAGGAGTAACACTTGATGAAATTATTGAAGCCATTAAAGCGAACGAAAAAACACTTGGCGAGCACACAAGGCGACTCCAGCAGGCAGGACTGATTAACAAAAGATATCGTGGTAAGTTTGTTGAGCATTCCCTCTCTCCCTATGGGAAAACGGCTGTCAATTTCTTAAAATTATTTCAACATATTTAAAATATCCTTACAAACTGGAGTTTATGAGTATTATTATAAGTGGATGATAATTAATCTACCCCGCGGATTTTTATTGAGAAGTTAGGGTCATCTACGTACTTTTCTGCGCGGATGTTAATGAGGTAGCGCTCGCGCGCTTGTTCAAACGGCAGTTCGGTGTCAATGAGCCCGAGGGTGTACGCGAGCCGGTCCGAGTTCTTGGGGAAGAAGACCTGCAGGCTGAAGGAGGGGACGCGCCCGGGCGCAATGTTGTTGATGTGCCGGACAATGTTGGTGGTGCAGGTGTTGAAGAGCGTGTTATAAAATTCCGGCTCCTCTTTCAAGGTATTAGCGCGCTTGAGCATGCTCACCAGGAGCTCGCGCGCCTTATCCTGTGTTGCCTTGCCCGGGTAGAGGTAGACGAGGTCTTTGCGGTAATTTGAGCGCAGTTTAATCACATCGCGCTCGTCGGCAATCACATACATGAGTTCGTAGCGATTGAAGAATCCCTTGAGCGCGCTGAAGCGCTCGCCTTTTTCTTTTCTGATTTCTACCGAGATGGCAAGGAATTGATTTCCTTCGAATTCAAAACTCAAAAAAGTGTGCGCCGAGCCGGGGACGCCTGAAAAGGGCTCCACCACATACCACACCCGCGATAGTTGCCGCAGGTCAAACTTTTTGTCGTAATAGCGAGGCGTGTAGCTTGTTGTTGATGCGTAGACGAAGTTGCGTATGTTATAGACGGTGACTATGTTTCCCTTAATCTCCGCAGATGGGAGCACCGCTTGGTCGATATTCCATTCTCTATTATTTGAAGGCTCTCCGATCTGAAGCATTGCCGCATACGCAAGCGCCAACACAGCAAGAGGGATGAGCACATATTTACATACCTTGCGGAGCATATACGCTATTCTAGCATTTTGTGCTATACTAGGCTTGTTATGAAATCAGCGCTGTCAGTACTGCTTATTGCAAGTCTTATCGGCATTGCCGCGCTGGGGGCTTTAAGTGTGCACGCAGGCATGCAGGACCACGACGGTAACTGCGCAATAGCGCTCGCGCAGGGCACAGACTGCCCCAGACAGGCAAATCCTCTTGACTACGCTTCTTTTCACATTGGCGCATTCAAGAATTTTTCACTGGCTACAGTGGGCGCCCTCTTTGCGCTTCTTGCCGCAGTTGTGGCGGGTGTTGCTGTGCGAGTAAATAGGGACTTAAGTACGCTTTTACATCCTCGGGTGGCCTATGCTCGATATCTGAAAGATTCTGTGGTTTATGTGCCTCAATGTGGATTTATCCATTGGCTCGCGCTTCACGAAAATAGTCCAGCTTCTCTCCCTAGGGCAGCGATGTAAACAGGTGTATTTTTGCCTGTTCGCTGCTGTCCAATCCCTTATAAAGGGATTTTTAGTTGCACAATAAATCATCACACATATGAACAAAGTAATTATCGGCATCGTTATCACACTTATCGCACTTGGCGGCATTATTTGGGTTGCGCGTCCGAGTGCGCAAAACGCTGCTCCGTCTCCCCGCGCCTCTGGCGGGACACTGCGCGTAGAAGGTGAGAGCTCTTACAATTTTGGCAGTATCTCCATGGCAGCTGGCACCGTATCCCGCATCTTTACCCTGCGCAATACCGGCACCGGCGCGCTTACTATTAAAAAAATCTATACGTCGTGCATGTGCACTACCGCACTACTGCGTCTGGGAGGCGCTGCAAGCAGTTCGGGAGAACTTAAACAGTTTGGACCTTTTGGTATGCCCGGGCACGGCGCTGTACCATCCATTAACCAGCAAATCGGACCGAGTGAGGCGGCGACGGTTGATATCGTCTTTGACCCGGCGGCACATGGCCCGGCCGGAGTCGGGCGGATAGAGCGAGTCGTTACCATAGAGAATGATGCCGGAGACCCGGTGGAACTCTCATTCAGCGCGCAAGTGACCCCATAGTCTACACTATGAGTAAAAAATTAACCGCACTTATCATGGCTGGTGCACTGCTTGTCGCCGCAGTACTCTTCTTCAGAATGGGGAACATCGGCACCGGCGCACTCTGGAGCATCAGCAATGAGGGTAGTTGGCTCCTCCCGCTGGTGCTCGTTGCGGCGCTGATTGACAGCATCAACCCCTGCGCCTTCGGCATCCTTCTCTTGACCGTGGCCTTTCTCCTCTCCATAGGGAAGGCGCGCCTCGGCATCCTTAAAATCGGAGGGGCCTACGTCATAGGCATCCTTGCAGTGTACTTCCTTATCGGGCTAGGTATCTTACAGGCGCTCCACCTTTTTAACACGCCGCACTTCATGGCAAAGCTCGGCGCAGGTCTCTTGATTGTTCTTGGTGCCATCAATCTTATCAGCGAATTCTTCCCCTCATTTCCGCTTAAGCCCCGCATCCCCCACGCGGCACACAAAAAGATGGCGGAGCTGATGGAGAAGGCGTCCATCCCTACCGCATTTGTTTTGGGTGCGCTCGTAGGTCTCTGTGAGTTCCCTTGTACCGGCGGACCCTATCTCATGGTGCTTGGGCTCTTGCATGACAATACGACCTACCTCACTGGCGTGGGCTATCTCATTCTCTATAACGCTGTTTTCATCATCCCCCTCGTCATCGTGCTCCTTATTGCAAGTGATGCTACGCTTGTGGAAAAGGTAAGAGCATGGAAGCAGTCGGAGACAAAGCACATGAGACTATGGGGCGGTATTGCCATGATTATTCTGGGTCTTAGCATCTTTCTCCTCTAATACACCATGACTACTATCACTAAACAACAGTTTGACGCAGTGCTTGAAAAAGTTGAACAACTGAAGCGCTCCGGCGACATTGACCTCTCAAGTGAAGAGGACTTGAGCATTGCCATTATGAATCTCTTGAGCTTGGAAGAGCACTTCTTTTTCACCGCAGAAAAAACCAAGAAGCCAGAGTATCTTACTCTCTTACATGAAGCACGCACCGTGCGACGAGAACTACTCGCTACCATGATGGATGCAAACGAGGGCGAAACGTGGTGCATTGCCAAACATCTCCTCGCAGCCACCATGCGGCTGATTGAAGTGGGCACCAAGCTTCAGAGCGGTAATAAAAGCGCGGATGCGCAGGCGATGTTTGACCGCGCGTATAAGCTCTACACGCTCTTTTGGGCTCTGCGACTTAAACTTGTTGACGTATCCGGACTTAAAGCGGCAGAAGGAGGTAAACCATGGACGCTTGAAACTATTATGAATAAATTAGTTGATTGCTGCGATGAAAAATAACCCATTACTCCCTGCGAGCATCGTTCTTGCTGCGTTCATTCTTGCGGGAACGTGGCTCTATGTCTCTGGACCTGTAGTAAAGTCCGAGCCAGCCGCGGTGGCAGAAGAGACTATCCTCCCGCCGGAGGGTGTGGAATTGCCTGTTTCGTGGGGTGACCTCGGAGCGCAATTGCTGGCCACAGGGGTCATTGACCGGCAGAAGTTTGATGCCCTATACAAGGGCCGCGGCGGCCTTAGCGAGAAGGAGCGCGTACTTCTCGAAGAAGAGAGTGTACAGAGACTGCGCATAACGCCAGAGAACGCGCCCTTCTTTCTCAACCTTTTTTGGGCGCTAGGATTGGGGAACAAGAACACTATACTGGAGAAAGGCGAGATGACTAATCCGGAGTATGGAGGAGCGGGTAACTTTGCTTCCACCGGCGGATGGACGCTTGCCAAGGGAGACGCGATGGATCACTACAGCGCGCACCCCTTCATAATGCTCTCGAGAGAACATCAGGAACTTGTTGAACGCGTAAGCAAAGGTATCTACCGCCCCTGTTGTAATAATTCCACTCACTTTCCCGACTGCAATCATGGCATGGCAATGCTGGGACTCCTTGAGCTCATGGCGAGTCAAGGGGTGAGCGAGGAGGATATGTATAAAACAGCGCTTGTCGTTAATGCGTACTGGTTCCCCGATACCTACCTTACCATTGCGCGCTATCTTGCCGCGCAGGGTGTAAAATGGGAGGACGCCGACCCTAAAAAACTTCTCGGCGCGGAATACTCAAGCGGCTCCGGCTACCAGCAGATTCTCACGCACGTAGCCCCGCTGGAGGGGGGAAGCGGCGGCGGATGCAGTGTGTAAGAGAAAAAGATTATCAGATGGATTATTAGCTCTCATAGATAAATACTATGGAAAGACTCTCACTCACATCGTACGTCTGGAAGTGCATACTCGGCGCAGAAGTCATCTATACACTCTGCCTTATCGGCGGATATCTGCCCTGGCGCACCCAGAGGGGGATTGAACTGCACCACACGCTTTTTGAGACCTTGCCCGGCTTTGTGTGGGGCAACAGCACAAGCATACTCTGGGGAGCGCTTGCTATAGCGGTGTTCGCGGTTTTCTTTGGCTCCTACATGGTCTGGATGCACAACTCAAGCTTAATCAAATAATAAGTGTAGGATTATGAATAGCAGTAATCTTACAAAATCAATTTTCTTTGGAACATTGGCTGGCGGGCACCACAGAGAAGGGGTGCTCTCATTCAGCCGACTAACGTCTGCTCCAAAATCAATAGAGTTAAAAATTACTGGAATAGCCGATACAATCAGAACTTTTACATGGCAATTAGATAAATAATATGCAGTATATTTGGTTAATTTGGAGGAGAATTAAATTAATGAAGTAACTATACACTTATGAATCAGCTACACGATAATAATAATGAAAGCAACAAAAAATTTTATCAATGCCCGGAGTGCGGTTTGCATTATAAAGACAAGGATCAGGCGGAAAAATGCGAAGCGTGGTGCAAAGAACACAAGAGCTGCAATGTAGAAATTACAAGTAGTGCCATTGAGAATAAAAAAATAAAATGAAAAAAGAAACATACAAAATTCGCGGGATGCATTGCGCCAGTTGTGTTGCAACAATTGAACACGTGCTCGGCACGACGGCGGGTGTGCATTCAGCCTCGGTCAATGTTGCTTCAGAGTCGGCGTTGATAGAGTTTGAAGAAAGCATCATTTCCGAGGCAGATCTTGCAAAGATCGTTGAATCAGTTGGCTACCACCTTGAGATCGGTGCGAAGGAGAAGGAAGTCGTTGCCGATAATCGCACCAGGACAATTTCAATGAAGGTTGTCGGCATGGATTCTCCGCATTGCGCAATGGTTGTTGAGGGCGCTCTTAAAAAATTGCCGGGCATAAAAAATATCGATGTTGATTTTTCAAACCGTCGGGCAACGGTGGTTTTTGATTCATCTTTGACGACCAGTGACGCCATTTTCAAAGTTATTGCTGACGTCGGCTACACGCCGATTAAAGAAGAGGGCGAAGCGGAAGAAATTTTGGATAAGGAAAAAGTTGAACAGGAAAAGCAAATAAAAATCATGAAGAGAAAGCTGGTGGTTGGCGGTATTCTTTCAGCTTTCATCTTTTTAGGCAGTTTCCCGGAATGGTTCTCTTTTATGCCACAGATTTTTAATAATAACTGGACTCTGT
>MHTL01000009.1 GCA_001823095.1 Candidatus Vogelbacteria bacterium RIFOXYD1_FULL_51_18
CAAAGGCTTAGAACGCCCCTGTTCTATCCGTTGAACTACGGAGGGTCTCGCCTCTCACGATAGCAGATTAAGGCGCAGGGTCAACGCTCCGTCAAGATACGCTCGTACTCCGCTTCGCGCGCCGCCTGTGCGGCAACGGCGCGCGAGAGCTCTTGTGCGCTCACTGCAGTCATTGATTGGTATTGCTCACTTTTGCGCTGGGTAATCTCTTGCGCCATAATCCACACGTAGCCATGGAGAAGTACCGAGAGACAGACGAGTACCAAGAGACCCCACGAGAGCCGGTACCAATCGTTATAAGGCGAGTACTCCCAGCGCTCTACATCGCGGTCAGAGAGACGGCGTAGCAACTTCAACGTCTGCGCAGTGTAGTGTTTAAGCAACTCTTCTATGCGTTTAATCTCCTGCATATGCGTACATTGTGCCAGTAATTTTAGCGCCCCAGTCTGCCCCCTTCGTGCCTACTCCGCGCGCAAGAGTTACGCTGTCAATCCGGATGAGGCGCGGAGACGCTTCCAGCGCGCTGATAAAGCGCTGCAGAGCAGTGTAACTCCCGCGAATAGTCACCGAGAGGAGCACTGTCTTGGCCTTCCCATCAGGCGTGAGCGTATCAATACTGGCGGTGATTCCCGCGCGCGAAGTGATTGTTTCCACCTCTTCAATAAACGTGATGAGTGAGCTGGAGGCAATAAAGTAGCTGTCCACACGCGCGTGCGATGCGGGGTTCTGCTCGATTGACTCGCGCATATTCTCCGCAGAAAGCCCCTCATGCTCAAGGCGCTTGAGCTCTTGGGTCACTTCCGAGATAGTGCGTGCCTTGAGCACTACAAAGTAAAAGAGGGCGCCCCAGACGCAGAGGAGCGTGAGAGCACTGATGGCAAGGGAGCTTTTGAGAGTGAGTTGTACCTTCATAGCATTAGGGCTTTTTTTCTTGTGGCACCACGGTAAAGGAGAGCGTTACGTCGTTCTCGTCGTTCTTGATGAGGCTCGCGGTGGGAATAGTGACACCGGCAAACATCGGCTCCGACTTAAGCCGGTCTTCCCACTGCAGTAGGCGCTTGCGGTCGCTTACGCGCGCCGTGAGCGACAACTTTCCCGCTTGTCCCGCCGCGGCGGGGTTTGCCCGCGCAAATTGCAGTGCGCTAAGCGTCACTCCCTCGCCCAGTGTGCGATCTATCGCCGCACGCAACTCGGTAAGGAGCCGCCCGTCTTCCGCATGCAAGATGGTGTCCACCTTGCCACGCAAGTCCTTTGCCTCGCGGGAGATGAGGCCATATTCACTACTCTCAAGACGCGCCTTCAATGTGTCGCGATTGCCCGTGAGCGTTTCCGCATCGGTGCGCAGGAGCGTGTACATGGATGCGAGCACAAGCGTGCTTGCCGCAAGGAGCAAGCAGAGAAAGATGAGGAGTATCACGGAGCGCCTCTCGCGATAGCGTGTGTAGACCTCATGCTTGGCTTCATGGGGGAGGAGGTTAATCATAGATGCAGGCCCCGCAGGGCAAGCCCAATGGCTGTGGTGTAGCCGAGCGACTCATTAAAAGGGATGGGAGGGACGCCTCCTTTGAAGCGCGGCACATTTCTCCACGGTGCGGCAAGCTCTACGGGGATTCCCGCATGTTCGGCGAGATACTCATCAAGCCCCGGCAGTGTAGACTGCCCGCCGGTGAGAATGATGCGACTTACCGGCCCTCCTGTCGCGCCGCGCTCCTTGCGCTCATGGATGTTCCAGTACTCACAGCGCTTTAAAATTTCATCTTTGAGCACGGAGGCTATGGGGATGAGCGCGTAGAAGAGGTCGCGATTCTCCTTGGCGCGCGAGAGGCCGCGCTCAATCTTATACTGCTCGGCAATATCGCGCGAGATCCGCAGATTCTTTTGCACCACGGTAGTGATATCCTCCCCGCCAATACCCTGCACTGTTGAGGTAAAGGCGACAAAGCCCGCCGTCACCACAGTAAGACCCGTGCGCGTCCTGCCCATATCTACAATGAGCGCAGTCTCGATGTCTGTGCGGGACTCGCCTTCGTCCGCCGCGGCGGACCGCGGCGAAGCGGGCAGGAGTGCGCGAGCAACCGAGTGCGCTTCAATCTCAAGCGCCTGCGGCATGAGCCCTGCATGAGTGCAGGCATTTATGTATTCACTCACATCCTCGCGCGCGATGGCTGCAACCTCAACCTCGTAGGCGCCGTCTGCCCGTTCTTGTATAATGTCGTAGTCAAAAATCACGCTCTGGGCCGGGACGGGAATTTGATTTTCCAGCTGGAGCTCAATTGAGGCGCGCAGATCACGCCGCGCCATAGGCGGAATAGAAAGAAGGAAAGCGTAGGCGTGCTCCTCGGGAAGCGCGAGCACTACCGCGCTCACCGGGAGCGTAGCGCGGATTTTTTTCAGTTCTTCACCAAGCGCCGCAATGTCTCGCACCTTGCCTCTCTCAACAATGCCAGGAGTAAGCGGTTGCTCTCCGTAGGATTTTAAACACGGCACGCCGTTTACGTAAGCGAGCATGATGTATTTAATTGAGCGGTCAGAGATATCCACACCCGCAGCATGATTCGCAAGATACGCAGGTGGCGGAAAAAAGCGCAAGAGTGTTGAGCGCATGTTCACACTCTTAGTATAGCATTACTTGTGTGTGAGATAGCTCTCCAGAATAAGTGCCGCGGCGCGCGCGTCAGTGCCGGCATCCCGCGGCGCCTCGCGCGTAGCTTCTTGTGTGGTAAGCGCCTCGTCTTCGTACACTACGGGGAGCGCCGTGCGCTCTGCGAGTCCTTTCTCAAATGCGCGGACGTTCCTCATCACAGCATTCTCCTGACGCGCGTAATTGAGTGACCTGCCCATCACCACCATTCCCACCCGCTCCCCCTCGCAGATGTGGGCTACCGTCTCAAGCGCATTGGAATCGTTGGGAATGACCGCGTGGGGGAAAGCAAAACTCCCCTCCTCATCCGAGAGCGCAAGTCCGATCTTCTTAGTTCCAAAATCAATCCCCATGTAGCGCATAGACGTTAGAGGCAACTAGTACACTGTAGCATATATAGATAAAGCGAAAAAAATGAGGTAGAGTGGTTTTAGGTATCGTTTCCGCAACGGAGAGGTGGCAGAGTGGTCGATTGCACCGGTCTTGAAAACCGGAGTGTCCGCAAGGGCACCGTGAGTTCGAATCTCACCCTCTCCGCCAAAATTCGGAATTCAAATTTCCGCCAAAAATATGGTCGGCGCGAAGCGCCGTCTGTTCTGAATTCCCCCCACAAAATCCTGATTCTGCAAGGATTCGCCACGCTCCGCGTGGCTCAAAAAGTACGGTTCGAGCTTCAATAATAAAGTTCGAACGGCGAGGGAGATTATATGGTGGATAAGAAATAATTGCCCGCCCGGATTCCATCAAAAAATGCTATAATATAACTCTATGAAACTAGGAATAATTTTACAATCAAATAAACCCGAACACGCATGGAATACATTCCGCTTTGGTATTACTGCGCTAAAAGCAGGACATCAAGTAGAAATATTTTTGATGAGTGAAGGTTCAGAATTAGACACCATTCCCGACAGCGAAAATTTTGATATTTCGGTAAAAGTGGCAGAGTTCAAAAAATTGAAAGGTGAAATTTACGCTTGTGGCTCGTGTCTTAAAATACGAGAAAAAGAAGAAAGTAATGTTTGTCCTATTTCCACAATGTCCGATTTGCTCAAAATGGTCGAGGACTCGGATAAGGTTTTAGTTTTTGGATAATATAAAAACAATCATATGATGAACTTTGGAAACTTTGGATATGGATTTATGGGCGGGTTCGGTTGGATATTTATGATCGTCTTCTGGGGTCTCGTAATCTGGGCGATTGTCGCTTTAATACGAGGCAATATTGGAAATGGTCATGGGTGCGGACATGATCATGGCAATGGCACGCATGGAAAAGACAAGTCGCCACTCGAAATTTTGAAAGAACGCTACGCTAAAAGTGAGATTGATAAAAAAGAATTTGAGGAGAAGAAAAAAGATTTAAGTTAAAGAATAATAAGCCCGCCCGAATTTCGCCAAAAGAAATCAGCGGAGCAAGCGGAGGATTTCTCCCCAAACCCAGTATGAGAGAACCCCTACTGGGGTTCCGCCCGCCGACCTGCCCGTCGAAGTTTCAACGCAGGCGGGGTCCAGCCAGTTCCGTTCGGATATTTTCAAACAGACACCGCTCTTTTAATTTATCCACGCCGGCCACTCATCCTTAGCCCCAGGTAGAGCCACATAAGACCAACGAGGTAGCCGCCGAGCACGTCCAGTGGGTAGTGCACGCCGAGGTAGAGGCGGCTGAATCCAATGGAGATCACGAGCGCTACGCCCACGAATGCCCCTATCCGGCGGCGGTGCCGTGAATGGCTCTTGCGCAGAATGAGTGCAATCCCGAGCGCATAGACCGAGACAGAGAGTGCCGCGTGGAGGCTGGGGAAGGAGCCAAAGCGCTCGGCAGCAAGCGCGATGGGAGCACTCGGGCGAGCACGCATTACTACATCTTTAATGAGGGCTACTGTATAGGCGCTACCGAGGTAGCAGAGCATAAGCGCAACAGAAGAGCGGATCTCTCTTTTATAGATGAGAAAGCAGACTACTACAACAGCTATTGCACCCGCAACCCAGACGTCGCCCAGTTTGGTGAGCTCGCCCATGATGCTCGTGAGCGCCGGGGAGCGCAATCCAGCAATAAAGGAGACAAGAATGTGATCCTCTTCAATGAGGTATGCGAGCATAACAGCTATAGTATACCGCGCAAGGCACGCGGGTGGTACAATAGAGCGCATGGATGATCAGCGCGCATTCTCTTGGGTTGCAATGGAACATGAAGGGAGCGAGCACTCCAGCGACTGGTACTGGGGCTTTGGCGCCACGACTATTGCGGTCGCGATTGTCTCAATTTTTTTCAGCAATCTTCTCCTCGCGCTCATCTTCCTCCTCGGCGGGTTTTCGTACATGGCCTTTAGCGCGCGCAAACCGGAAGAGGTGACGGTGAGCATCACGAACCGCGGCGTGCGCGTAGGCGGCGCGCTCTACCCTTTCAGCGACTTGAGTGCCTACTCTTTTGACCTTGAGCCGCCGCGGCGGCGGCTCGTGCTCATCTCATCGCGCGCCATCGTCAGCCATATCTATCTACCCTTGGATGCCGACGAGGATGTGGCAGCAATCCGTGCGCACATGGAGCCCTTCATAGACGAGGTCCCCTTTATGCCCACTCTGGCTGACAGAATTACCGAGTATTTATAAAGAGTCCTCGAATCCACGCTTCGCGTGTCCTCTCGGCAGGAATCGAACCTGCATTACAAGCTCCGCAAGCTTGCGTCCTATCCGTTGAACGACGAGAGGGAATGGCTTATTTTTTCGCCTTGCTGACTGCCGATGCTGAAGTTCACCGCATGAGCTTCACAAGACGGGACTTTTTGCGTGCGGCGGTATTCTTTTTAATCACTCCCCGCTTGGCGGCCTTATCTATAGCCTGATAGGCGGCGCTCAATTCTTTCTCATTGAGCGTTTTCTTGAGCGTTTTGACCGAACTGCGCATCGCCTTGCGACGCGCATTGTTAATTGTGTGTTTGCGCACAGAACCGCGGAGAGCTTTTTTTGCTGACTTAATGATTGGCATAGAGAGGAGTGTAACAGAGATAAGAGGGATTGGCAATCCACCAGCTGGCGGATGTGTTATAGTGTGGCCATGATTGGCTCAATTACCGGCATCGTATCGCAGAAAGGGCTCCGCTCTCTCATGGTAGAGGTGCATGGCGTGGGCTACCTTATCTACGTCACTTCCGACACGCTCCTCTCCGCAGGACTCGGCTCCCCCATCACCCTCCTTACCCACCTTGCCGTGCGCGAGGACGCGCTGGAGCTCTATGGATTTGCTGATGCCGAGAGCTTGCGACTCTTTGAACTTCTCATTGGCGTCCCCGGCATCGGTCCCAAGAGTGCGCTCGCCATCCTCTCACTCGCGAGCCCCGCTGCGCTCTCGCGCGCCGTGCACGACAGCGACCTTGCTTATCTCACCAAGGTCTCCGGAATCGGCAAAAAGAGCGCAGAGAAAATCATTGTAGAACTTCGTGACAAACTCACCGGTGACGAAGGAAGCGGGGAAGGGAACGCTACCGACACCGACGTGCTGGAGGCCCTGCGCTCGCTGGGCTACTCGCTTGCCGAGGCGCGCGAAGCGCTCAAACACATCCCCGCGGGCGAACCCGAAACGAGCGAGCGCATTCGCGAGGCCCTGCGGTACCTAAGCACATGATGCGTTCACTCTACCACTACCTTTTTGCGCTCGGCGGAGCGCTCTGGTACCGCTTCCCCGCCTCGCGGCTCGCTGTTATTGGCGTTACCGGCACCAAGGGCAAGAGTACCGTGGTTGAGCTCATTGCCGCCATGCTTGCCGAGGCGGGAAAACAGAGCGTCGTTTCCTCCACGGTACACTTTAGCGTGGGAGGCAAGGACGAGCGCAACCTCACCAAGATGAGCATGCCGGGGCGGGCCTTTATGCAGCGGCTCCTCGCGCGCGGCCTCGCAGATGGCTGCACTCACGCAGTGATTGAGATGACGAGCGAGGGCGCCCGCCAGTACCGCCACCGATTCATCCCCCTAGACGTGCTCGTGGTCACCAACATCGCCCCCGAACACATTGAGTCGCATGGCTCGTATGAGAACTACCGTGCTTCAAAGATAAACATCGCCCGCGAGTTTGCGCGCTCGAGCAAACAGCCACGCACCCTCATCGTCAACCGCAATGATAAAGAAAAAGAAAAGTTCCTCGCGCTTCCCATCCCCAACAAAGTTGAGGTAAGCATTGATGACCCCTTCCCCTACTCCACCGCACTCCCCGGAGCCATGAACCGTTTTAACATCCTCGCGGCCGCGGCGGCCGCTCGTGCTGTAGGCATCACCGATGAGCAGATTGCGCGCGCGGTTGAGAAATTCCGCGGCATGCGCGGCCGGATGGAATCTATTGAAAATAAGCGTGGCATCCGCATCTACGTTGACTATGCGCACACTGCTGACTCGCTCGCGGCCGCATACGAGGCCGCCGGGGCAGGGCGCACGATCTGTGTGCTGGGGAGCTGCGGGGGCGGGAGGGATAGGTGGAAGCGCCCTTTGATGGCCCGCGTTGCGCATGAGCACTGCGAAAAAATTATCTTCACCAACGAGGATCCCTATGATGAAGATCCCGAGGCGATTATTGCCGAGATGGCAGCAGCGCTCCCGAAAGACTCCTACCGGAGCATCATTGACCGCCGCGAGGCAATCCGCACCGCGCTTGCCGAGGCACAGGGAGGCGATACCGTCATGATTACCGGCAAAGGCACAGATCCTTTTATTATGGGACCCAAGGGAAGCAAGATACCATGGGACGACGCAGGGGTTGTGCGCGAGGAGCTTAAAAAGTTATAGTAGAGCCCATGTCGCGCGCACAACAGCTGGTTGCAGCACTCTCGGCAAGCATTGTGATTGTTGCAGTTTCCGTGTGGATTTTTCCCGGCGTTCCGCACACGTTCTCATTCATTGAGGTAAAAGAAAAAAGCTCTTTCTTTGGAGCAGTAGGTCTCGCGCGGAGTGAGATTTCGCTCCCGGGCGGCGAGAGCTACACCTACCTTACTCTTCTCTACACGCGTACCGAGGGGAATCCTCTCCCCATTTCAGGATGGGTGATAGAGAGCAGTAACAAGAAGCTGCGCGCAAGCATCCCCGTGGGGACGGCGCTCTTTGTGCAGGGCGTGGTGCCTACAAGAGCAACTGTCTCCCTCTTCCCCGGTGAGAGCGCTATTATCTCACCCTCTGTCTCCCCTGTCGGCGCGTCTTTCCAAAAAAATATCTGTAGCGCTACCCTAGAGCGTTTTCAGCCCTTCTACCCGCCGCTTAGCAATGGGACGAGCACCGTGGAGGGTTTTTACAACGACTGTGTTGCAAAACATAAAGAGGAGCCAGATTTTTCCCTGCCCGAATGGCGCGTGTTTGTGGATAGACCCGGCCTCTTCGCAGAAGCGCACAATAGCATCCTCCTCATGGACAAGGATGAACGCTTAGTCGCCGAGTATAACTACTAGCGTAGAAGTGCAAAGAGCACGACACCGCAGGCCACCGATACGTTGAGTGATTCTTTTTTGCCGCGCATGGGAATCTCTATGATGCTGTCAGCGAGTGAGAGAATGTCTTGTTCAATACCGCTCACCTCATTGCCTACAATAAGCGCGGTATCTCTTTCTAACTTCACTGTACGGTAGTCTAAAGATTTCTCATCCTGCTCAAGCGCGAGTATCTGCAGGCCTGATTGTTTGAGCTCTGCAATAAGGGAGGGCGTATCTTCTCGTATCTCCCACGGCATGCTCATTTCTGCTCCCAGCGATGCCTTGAGCACGCGCGCATTCGGGCGTCCGAAACGATCTACAGGGGCAGGCGTAATGCCAGAGAGGTAGACTTTCTCCAAACCTACCGCATCCGCCGTGCGCAGGATACTCCCCACATTTTCCGCACTCCGCAGATTGTGGAGGATGAGGAAGAGCTTCACTATATTCTTAAATATTCCATCTCTCTCATAAATAAATTAAGCAACCGCATATCGTATCAGGAAACCAAGGTTTCCTGACTTTCCTTAGTGGACCCCGCGGCAAGCCGCGGGGTAAATGCTATCGCTAATCTATATCAATCCTCTCATATCCGCCCAGTATAGCATACCGAGGGACTGCACTCGGGCACAAAAAAACAATAGGATTCTTTTTTTTGTACCACTCGTTTGTCCGCCCAGAGGGATTCGAACCCCCGACCCTCTCCTTAAAAGGGAGCTGCTCTACCAGCTGAGCTATGGGCGGCTTGCAAATAATACCACGCAGAAGCCGCCTGTCTACAGATTCAGCACGAGGGTTTCCAATGCAATATCCAATTCAACCTCGCCCGCCACTACGCGCGGTTCAAGCATGGCGAGTGAAAAAGAAAGAGTATCCAGCTCTGTCCGCGAGTAATTCTCTGCGTAGCTCTTGGCGCGGTTGTAGACAAAAGGTTTGAGTCCGGATTCTGCCGCGCTTACCCGCGAGGCCAGGAGCATTGCCCGTACCTGCCACAGCAAGGGGCGCAGCAAGTCGCTCTCGCTCACTCCTGCGCACCGCGCGCGCAGGAGCTCCACCCATGCGCCGCGCCGGTCGCGCTCCCCCACTCTTTGCGGGAGTGCAAAAATATTGTACTCTTCACGCTTAGCCGCAGATGTGAAGGTGTACAGCGTACCGATTTTTTCTATCTGCGCAAGTATCTTTGTATCAAGCTTCTCTTCAAAGAGGAGAAAGTGGTTCTCTGACGCTCCCATTGCTTCAAGTAGTTCAGTGAGAGATTCTTTCAGCTCTTTGTTTTCGCTGACGCGATAACAACTTACGAGGTACGCTCCACCAAAAAAACTTTTTTGAGATGTGAGGTCAAAGAGCTCCTCTGCCTGCGCCGTATCTCCGGTAAAAGAGAGCAGCTGCGCATTGGGGTGCTTTTTTGCAAAAGCCTCCCTTACTGAACGGTACTTAGCAGGTGCCTTGGGATTGCCATTACTGACAACTGCGTAGATCATGAGAGTGCCTTAAAATCGCGGAGAACTTCCTCCGCATGGAGCTCTGGCTTCACTTTCTCGTACACCTTCGCGATTGTTCCGTCGGGAGCAATCAAAAAAGAACTCCTCCGTGTTATCCCATAGAGAGCTATCACGCGCTTCCCAGTATCAGAGAGGAGCGTAAAGGGGAGACTGTACTTCTCGACAAACTTTTTATGGCTCGCTATAGAGTCTGTGCTCACCCCGAACACAGTGAGTCCACCGGTTTGAAAGCGGGGGAAGTGGTCGCGAATGGCGCACGCCTCTTTCACACATCCCGGTGTATCATCCTTGGGGTAAAAATACAAAAGCACCCAGCCGCCGCGATATTCGGCAAGGGTATGCAGTGCCCTGTATTGATCGGGGAGCGTAAAGTCGGGCGCCTGTTCTCCTTGCTCTGGCATAGATACTTATGGTAACGCTAAAGTAATCCCTACGGGACAGTGATCAGAGCCCCAAATCTGGTCCAGGATAAAGGCATCTTTGACATGAGGCAATAATTTTTTGCTCACCAGAAAGTAGTCAATACGCCAGCCCACGCCGCGCTCGCGCGCGAGCGCGCGGTAGCTCCACCATGAGTACTGCGCTGTTTTTTGGTGGAAGTGGCGGAAGCTGTCTACCAATCCATGCGCCATAAATGTATCGGCCCAGCGGCGTTCCTCGTCGGTAAAGCCGGGGTTGCCCACGTTCTCCTTAGGCCGGGCCAGGTCAATTTCCTGATGCGCAACATTAAAGTCGCCGCAAGCTACCACGGGCTTTTTGAGCTCTAGATGTGTAACGTACTTGAGGAAGACTTCATTGAACTTTTCTTTGTACCCCAAACGGGAAAGTTCGTGGTTGGCGTTGGGGAAGTAGCAGTTGAGAAAGTAAAATTTTTCAAACTCAAGCGTCTGCAGGCGGCCTTCCCTCTCTGGCGCAAGCGCATGTTTAGTCCCGGGAACAATAAAACCCTCGCTCACGGCCATGGGCGCTTCTATGGTGAGCACCGCGGTGCCGCTGTAGCCGGGGCGCTCCGCCGGATTCCAAAACTCGGTGTAGCCGGCAAAGTCAAATTCAACCCTCTCGCGCGCCGCGTTGCTGATCTTAATTTCCTGCACACCCAGGATATCCGGCTTCTTTTTCTTCAAAAAATCAACAAAGCCCTTATTCACCGCCGCGCGGATGCCGTTGACGTTCCATGACATAAGGGTGAGCTCCAGTGCCATCATCCTATCATAGCACTTGACACATGCCAGGGGAGATTGACTATTTTTTAATAACAGTGTACTATATTATGCAGGAATGAACCTTGATGGAGGGAGAAAAAAATGCTAGGTATACACACAGTTATACACGCAGTTGAACTGTCGGCCGTATGTGAAGGGATTCGGAAAGTTGCCGAAGCCCGAGCAGCAGTAGCGCAAGATATCTGTAAGAACTTGCGCACGGAAGCAGATATCAAGAGACAGTCAATCAAAAAATGGCTGAACGAGTATGAGCAAGCGCGGAAAAATTACTTTCTCACCATACTGCGCGAGCGCAACGAGTACTGGTGCGGGTACTGCAATCGCACATACTCGCGGGGCACCGAGCTACCGGAAGAGATGTTTGTTGAGCAGGAGCGGGTAGTTATGCATATCTGCCCTTCATGCCAAAAAGAAATCGCCGACCGAGATGATATTCGCCCAGCGAAAGAGAATGAAATTGCAACGCTTCTCCAAGAAGCTCCTGCCGAATTCACCAACGACCTCGTGTATCGCTATCAGATTCCCCCGCAAAAGTGTCTCGTCGGCCAGCTTATCTGCACACTGGCTGTAGAGGATGTGTATAATGTGCACTAATGCAGTCACCCCGTCCGCGACACGTAAGTGTCGGGACGGGGCTTTTTATTTAATAAGTTCCTTAATGATTTGGAAATCCTTTTTGAGTGTCTCCTTCATCCCGTTGTTGTACACCGCAACCGCCGGGTGGTAGAGGCAGGCGACGGAAATGTCGCCGTAAGGAGCCTTTGCGGCAAAGCTCTTCCCATGCATGGAGGAGATGGGCTGGATGTAGAGTTCCAATTCAAACTTCCGCATGATGTAGCCCAGCGAGTAGCGCCCCAATGTTGCGATAACAGAGGGCTGGATGATATCAATCTGCCGGTCAAGGAAGGGACCGTACACAGCAATCTCCTCGGGGAGCGGGTCGCGATTTTCCGGCGGACGGTCTTTTAAAATATTCGCAATGTAGACCTCCTTGCGGTCCATACTCACCGTCTCTAAGAGTTCCTCCAGTACCCGCCCCGCCGCCCCCACAAAAGGCCGGCCTGTTTGCGCTTCGGTCCGGCCTGGCGCCTCACCTACAAACATAAGTTTGGCGTAGTGACTTCCCTCTCCAATGACAGGAAAGTAGTGGTTCTGGATCCGGTACTCGTAGAGCGGAGACTCCGCAAGAGCGAGTACTTCGTCCTTAATTTTTTTGAGTGCTTCTCGTCGCGCATCTTCTGCCATGGTTTGAATATACCACAGCAGGAAATTTACGGGGTTGTTGTTGCAATTCCGGTGGCCGCCGTGGCGCCGGTTGAGCTTGCCGCCACAGGGGCATTGGGGTTGACAATATTTCCACAGGCAACGTACTTACTCGCCTCTGTCGCTGATTTATGAACGTTAACGGCAAGCGGGAGACCGGCCAATATCTGCTCAACAGTCGCTGTGTCCAGTAATGTCTCCGAGTTCCCCCCAACAACATTGCTAAGGGTGTATGTGGGGTCACCGAGCTTGGCGCAGGTACCGATGTGGATGTGTGCGGGCTGTGAGACTCCCTCTGGAGCGCCGCTCAAAACAAGAGTCACCTTGAGCTTCCCATCTACATCCTCAAGCGTTGCCGCGCCTGATTCGCCTGATTTGTTTTGGGTAGCAAGCGCGATGCTGACACGCAGTGGCTCTGCCGCTGGCGTCGTGGTGGCCATCTCAATAATTTGCGGCGTCTCTTCGCCTTTGTTTTTGAACACCAAGTAACCGACGATGATGAGAGCAATAATGACAATAAGGATAATGGCGTTTTTCATGATTCTCGTTACGTAACTTAACTGCTACTGCGCCTCCGACTCTTCGTCATCCGCCGTGCTGGTAGCAGTTCCTGCAACGGCAGGAGTGCTGGTGCTTGCGGGAACAACTGTAATGAGCTCAACTTCAAACTTAAGCGTTGAGTTTGCTGGGATAGGACCGACGGTCTGCGCGCCGTAGGCGAGCTCCGGCGCAATCGTGAGAACACGTTTGCCACCCACCTTCATACCAACAAGACCCTGCTCCCAACCCTGGATCACCTGCCCGGCGCCGATAGTGAAGCTGAAGGGTTCCCCCCTGTCAATACTTGAGTCAAACTGTGTGCCGTCCATGAGAGTACCCACGTAGTGCACGGTCACCATATCGCCGACCCGCGCCTCTGTGCTGGTTCCCACTACTGCATCTTCAATAGAAAGGCCTCCAATAGTCCCTACCGAGGCTCCCTGTGGCGTTGGCTCTTCCCCGCCGCGGCTCTGGTAACCCAAGATAACCAAAATCGCAATGATGATAATGGCAACAACGAACAATATAAGTTGCTTATTCATACCTGTGTTACAAGCTAATAATCCCCTTGTATGTGCGAGCGTATCGCACTCCCCGCCGCTTGTCTATATTGACAATATTCGCATTTTGAAGCACTTTCTGGCGGCCGGTCCCCCAGCAAGCACTGATGCGCCTCTAGTATAGCACCTTCTACCCACCTGTCTCCCCCTTCGTAGGGGATAAGCGTAATATCAAATTCCAATTTACCGTCAAAAGCTCGCACATCGCGCCTCCCATTTGCATAGACAAAGTAGCCAACAGGCGAAACCGAGAATCCGAGGCGGCGCAGGAGCCACTGGTATAGTTCCATCTGGTTGCGGTAACCGCTTTGCCACTCGGCCTCTATCCCTACCGGCGTATCCTTGCTGGTTGATTTGTAGTCAACCACAATGAGAGTTCCTTTCGGATCAACCCATAGATCATCCACTGCTCCGGTAATAATAAAATTGGTGGGTTCATGGTGGTACTGGATACCCACAAAATTCTCGCGCCATTCATTGAGCTGGGGATGTGAAAAAGGAATAGCATCCACACCGTAGCACTCCATCAGGGGATGCTTCTCCCTTTTTGCACGATGGATGTCAAACTCTTTTTTAAGAAGGTGGTCAACCGCGGAATTTAACGTAAACGGGAACTGGGCAGGCCTGCCCACTCCTAGCCGCCGGTCAAGGTAAAAACAGCGCGGGCAACGCAAAAAATCTTCCATCTTTGAACGCGAGAGCTTGAAGGGCTCGGGGGAGCCGGGGTCAAAAACATTCCTGGTGCGCAATCCTGCCATTGGCTCAAGAGTAGCATGCATTGGCACACTGACGATAGCTTGCTATTATCAATGCCATGAAGGGCATGGAGCAACCGGCGGAAGAGGATGTAGAGACGGGGAGGATTGCCTCTCTATGGGAAAGATATTCATTCCCAGGAACTCCTCCTCCTCTTGATTCAGTAGAAGGACAGCGTCTCTTTGATACATGCCGGTCATACTTAGACTATGCTCTTGCAAATAAGTCATCCTCTTTCCCCCAATATGACAGCGAGAATATCTATTCAAGCATGAAGGTAGATAACTGGGGAGACCGCCGTCGGAGAGAGCTGCACAACAATATAGCGCTTGCGGTAGCGGGAAAGGAGCGCTCTTTGATGGAGGGCTGGGAAGCGGGAGAGATAGCAAACTTTGCGTCAGAGTTAGTCTTGGGAGAAGATTTGGAATCAGCGCGACAGCATCGGAAAGATTTTCAAGAATAGAAAAAGGGCCAGAAAGATCTGGCCCGATTATAGTGCAGAAAGTCGCTGCGCAGTGTTTGCGGTAAAATGTTTTCCGTGGAAGCGAACGGTGTGGGAATATGTCCCATCCCCATTATCTCTGTTGAAATATAGTGGAGTAGCTCCCTCGTGGATAAACACCATTAATTCCGTGCATGTAGCGTGGTAGATTTTCCGTTCAAAACCATAACTCTGGACTTTCTGCTTAAAGAGATCGTCCGCTGTCATCATATTTTCCC
Source organism: Candidatus Vogelbacteria bacterium RIFOXYD1_FULL_51_18 (assembly GCA_001823095.1). Classification (GTDB taxonomy): domain Bacteria; phylum Patescibacteriota; class Minisyncoccia; order Phycocordibacterales; family UBA9988; genus UBA9988. The sequence goes on from MHTL01000009.1 coordinate 14,653, forward strand.
CTTTCCTTGAAAGATGTACAAAAGAGCATAACGGCTTAGGAGTATACTAATTTATACAGTGTACGTCAAGCTATTCCCGCCTCTTTCCAGTTCCTGCCCATACTGACGTTGGCCGCGAGCGGGACGGCAAGTTTTGCCGTCCCCTCCATAGCGCCTTTGATGATGGCGCTCGCCTCGTCACGTACGCCGTTCTCAACCTCGTACACAAGCTCGTCGTGCACCGCAAGGAGCAGGTGCGCCTTCCCGGAAAGTCCTGCATTCGTGAGCCCCTCCTCGGCTTTGCGCAGAGCAATCTTCATGAGGTCAGCCGCCGTCCCCTGCAGGGGCGCATTCATTGCCATGCGCTCGGCAGAGGCGCGCAGGTAGGGTAATTTTGAATTAATATCGTGAAAGTAGCGTCGCCTACCAAAGAGCGTTTGCGTGTAGCCGTGTGTGCGGGCAAACGCTTTTACCCCCTCAAAAAAGAGCCCGATGTTGGGAAAGCTCGCAAAGTACTGGTTATAAAACTCTTTTGCCTCTGTAAGATCGGTGCCAAGATTCTTTTTAAGCGTCTGCACACCCATCCCGTAAATGATGCCAAAATTGATTACCTTTGCCTTGCGGCGCATATCCTTGTTCACCTCCGATTCCGGCACCCCAAAAACGCGCGAAGCGACCGAGCTGTGTACGTCCTTCCCCTCGCGAAAAATCTTAATGAGCTCCTCATCTTCCGCCATGACCGCAAGCACCCGCATCTCAATCTGCGAGTAGTCGCATGAGACCCATGTATGCCCCGGCGCCGCAATAAAGGCCTCTCGTATCGCCTCGCCGTAGCCCTCGCGGGCCGGGATGTTCTGTAAGTTGGGGCGTTCCGAGGACATGCGCCCTGTGGTTGTGCCAGTTTGATTGAGATGTGTATGCAAGCGTCCCTCCTCATCTACAAGTAGCGGAATTGCGTCAATGTAGGTACCAAGGAGTTTTTGGAGTTCTCGGTGCGAGAGGATGTCGTCAATAACCGGGTGCTCCCCTTTTAACTTCAACAATTCACTCTCCCGTGTGGAGAGCGCGCCGCCTCCCGTCTTCCCGATACCTTTCGACGAGAGCTTGAGGCGACCAAAGAGCGCCTCCGCTACCTGTTTGGGTGAGTTAATGTTGAACTCACCTCTCGTCTCTTTGTAGATGCGGCGCTCAATGGTCTCCAGCTTTTTGTGGTACTCAACCGAAAGCGATTTGAGCAATGGGATGTCTACCAGCACGCCGCGCTTCTCGGCGCGGGCAATCAGCGGGATGAGTGGGAGCTCTATGGTCTCGTAGACGGAAAATAATTTTTTTTCTTTCAGCTCATGAGTGAGAGTCTCAAGCGCCGACGGCATATTCTCTTTTTTGGTATGCGCGTAAATCTCGGCAGGCCCCGCTTTTGTTTTATTTGAATCAATGAGCCAGAGCGCAATGCGCGCCCGTGTAGATTCGCCTGCATCCGGATTTTCTTCCTTGCGCTTCTCTACAGAAGCATTCCCGAGGAGCGCCAGCGCGCGGCGTTTGAGGCTCTCAAACTCAAGCTCGTCAAAGAGCGCAGTGATCGCGGATTCTTCTACCCCCTCGCGCCAGAGCGTATCAGGGAGGGTGACGGTAATCGGCGCATCGCGGCGGATTGTGGCGAGTGTTTTTGAAAAGAGCGCTTCCTCCTCATTGTCTTTGAGTAATTCTACAATGCGCGGCTTGATGCCCGCTTTCTTAAAGGCCTCCGGTTTTTTCTTAAGCGTTGCGTATATCTCCTCAATGCTCCCAAATGCATGAATGAGCTCGCTCGCCGTCTTCTCGCCAATACCCGGGACACCGATGATGTTGTCTGAAGGGTCACCGCGCAGACCCTTAAAGTCTGCAATGAGAAGCGGGGTAAAACCAAAGCGCTTCTTCACCGCATCCTCGTCATACATCACCGTGTCGGAGAGACCCATGCGCAGGGTGTAGACGCGCACGCGTTCTCCCTCAACCAGTTGGAGCGTATCCATATCTCCCGAGGCAATGATGATTGAAATGTCCTCCCGCCGCTTCATGGCCTCCACAATAGTGCCGAGGATATCGTCTGCCTCAAAGCCCGCATGCGCGAGAATAGGGATGCCAAAGGCGCGGAAGATGTTCTGCGAACGCTCAATCTGGGCTACGAGATCGTCGTCCGCCTTCATCCGGCCTGCCTTGTAGGCGTCATAGATTTTTTTGCGGAAGGTCGGTTCGGGCAGGTCATAACAGGCAATAATGTGGTCGGGCTTGAGTTCTGCAATAATCTTCATCAGCATGGAGGCGATCCCGTAGAGTCCTCCAGTGGGCTCGCCACCCTTGGTGCGCAGATCGGGGAGCGCGTGGTAGGCGCGGTGGATGATGGCATGCGCATCCAAGAGTACCAGTAACTTTTTGTGCGATGGGGCTTTAGTTTTTGTGGTAGTTGATTTCATGAACGGTATCGGTGACAAGTGTAAGCGCAACGCGTTTGGCGTGCTCTAAAGGGAGCCCTTCAACACGCTCTGGCCACTCAAGCGCAATACAATTTTCCGTGTCGCGCGCAAGTTCCTCCCAGCCGAGGCGCAGGAGTTCTTCGGCGCTTCCCAGCCGGTAGGCGTCAATGTGCACAAGGCGGGCAAAAGGATTATCTTGAAGTCGGACTCGCCGTGGTGAGTCCGACTTCGGAATGTGGTAAACACGCATAATGGTGAAGGTGGGACTCACCACGGGCTCCTCCACTCCAAGCGCCTCGGCAAGACCCTGCGCAAAAGTGGTTTTCCCCGCGCCCAGCTCGCCGGAGAGGGTAAAGATGAGCGCGTTATCACGCGAAGAATCTTGCAGGGAAGCAAGGATTTCCTGTGCCGCTTCCCGCATTTCATCAGCGTCCTTCACCTCTCGCTTCATTGGAGTATTGTATCAAAAAATATAAACTCCATCCCCCTGCCACTTCCCCAAGAGAGAAGGGGGTAATTTGTTTCCCCTCCCCTTCGGGGAGGGGTGATGGGTGGGGTTTCTTATCAATAAAAAAGCCCCCAAGCTGGATTTGGACCAGACAAGAGGGCTTAGAGAAGAGACAATTATCAGTCGCAATGGTCGTGATGGTGATAGGATTGCCCACCGTAACGCGGACGATAATTATCGTACCGAGGGCGGTATGACGGACGGTAGGATGGCCGATACCTGTCGTAGCGATCGTAGCGGTCATAATCATACCTATCGTACCGGCCACGATCATACCGATAGCTATCATACCCATACCGCGGGTAACGGTCACGTCGCCCCCCAATGTTGAATCCGAGGTTAAACCCTAGATCAATCATGGGAGTCGGGTCCACATAGACTGGCGGGGGTGGCATCGGGGGCGGAATGAATACCGGATACTCCTCAACCATCGGTTGGGGAACATATTGGGGTACATACACTTCCCTATCTCGATACACCGGCTTTTCCACCTCAACATACCGGTACTGCGTAACGAGACTTATTTCCCGAACTACCTCCCTGTATACCTGCGGTGGCGCTTGCTGGGGTTGTGGCTGCCACTGTGGTTGAGGCGGCGGGGCTGGGGCAGGACTCATGACCTCTGTTGTCGGACGTTGGTTTGCACCCGGCTCCCCCGCGTTTGCCTTTATGAGCATCATTAGTAACATGGCACCAGCGACAACAAACAGCAGCGGTATCCTATTTTCCCTAGACATTTCTCTCTCCTCTCTGATTTCTCGCGCAAAGCGCGTATTTCAACGTTCTCTATACTCCTATGTCCATTATAGCATATCCATATTTTTTGTCAATCCATCGCAAGTGAATTCGCATCCTAATTGCACCAAAGTTTGCATCCTAATTGCACCACCCTTTC
>MHTL01000010.1 GCA_001823095.1 Candidatus Vogelbacteria bacterium RIFOXYD1_FULL_51_18
TGGGCTTAGCTAAATTTCTCATTAATTATTACCGCATCCCGCCTGACCGGTGAATGCATAGGTTCTGACCGATGAAATCGCTATCTAAAAAATTTATCGTCTCCTGTCTCACACACTGCTCCCGCAGAGTGCTCGCACGCTATGCGCCGAGTGTTGTGGCAATTACCGGGAGCGCGGGCAAGACCTCCACTAAAGATGCGGTGAGAGCAGTACTCGCGCGGCAGTACCGGACGCGCGGAAGCGAAAAAAGCTTTAACAGCGAGTTGGGTGTGCCGCTCACCATCCTCGGACTCGCCAACGCATGGAAGAGCGTCCTTGGATGGTTCGGCAATCTCCTGCGCGCGTTTTTTCTTGCTTACGGCCCGCGAGTAAGGTACCCCGAGTGGCTGGTTCTAGAAGTGGGCGCTGACCGGCCGGGGGACATTACCCGCATTATGCGCTACGTCAAGCCGATCATTGCCATCATTACATGCATTGGTGAGATACCGGTGCATGTGGAGAACTTCCCTACGCCGCGCGACCTTGCGCGCGAAAAGTCTCTGCTCGCCAACGCGCTCCCCGAGAATGGGATGCTTATTCTTAACGCCGATGACAATACGGTAAGCGGCATGGGTGCCGCGCACAAGGGGCCGCTCTTGCGCTACGGATTTTCCGAGGGCGCAGACGTGCGCGCTTCTCATACCCAGATTATGTACGAGGGCAACCGCCCCGTAGGACTTACACTGAAGGTTGATGCGATTGGAAAGAGTATTCCCTTGCGGCTACCGGACACCTTTGGAGAGCACAATGTGGGTGCGGCGCTTGCCGCTCTTGCCGTGGGGATAACGACGCACATTAATCCTCTGCGCTGTGCCGAAGCGCTCCAGACACTCGTCCCGCCGCGCGGGCGCCTGCGCCTGATTGACGGGGTGAAAGGCACGCTCATTTTAGATGACTCCTACAATGCCTCGCCCGTGGCGGTTATTGCCGCATTGGACACTGTGGAAAAATTACGCGTGGAGGGAAGGAAGATCTCTATCCTCGGTGATATGATGGAGCTGGGCGTGTATGCGCCGGAGGCGCACCGCGCGGTGGGCAAGCGCGCGGCAAAAGTGCTTGATGCGCTCTATCTTGTGGGAACGCGGGCAAAATTTATCGGCGAAGGGGCGCGAGAAGAGGGGATGGCAACTACCAAAATTAAAACTTTTGACGAGTCTGCGGCGGCAGGGAGAGCGTTGGAGTACGATTTGAAAAGCGGTGATCTCATACTCGTAAAGGGCTCGCAGTATGTGCGCATGGAACGGGCGATTTACGAGATTATGGCAGAGCCCTCTCGCGCGTCAGAACTTTTAGTGAGGCAGGAAGAGGAATGGAAAAAGCGCTAAAAAACACCGAATCATCCTCACCTGTCAATGTAATAAAAATATGACGGCCGTCTTGAAATTATTACGGACAATGTGAATTATTGCACACAGAAAAATATCCAGACCGCAGTCTGGCATAAAAAAGAGAGTATCAAAAGCAAAAGATGGAAGAGTGGAGATGCTATTGAAAAGTTACTTAAAAATGGGTAGGATAGGTCACGGCGCATTCGTCTAGCGGTTAGGACATCACCCTCTCACGGTGGGAACACGGGTTCGAGTCCCGTATGCGTCATAGTTTCTTCCCTAGGAAGCTTGACATCCACCACAAGCCGCGGTAACATACTTATCAGCAGCGTCAAACTTATTGGCCCGGGTTGGATAGCCTCCTCTCCCGGGCATTTTTTTATCCGCAGGAATCTTTGCGGCGCTATTGCGACCATAGGCGGCATGCGCTACACTTTTACTACTATCAGCTAACAGTTAATTGTATCAACATGCAACAGCATCTACTTCGCGGGGGACTCTGGGGGCTTGGCTACGGCGCATTTATTTTTTTCATTATTGTGCTCTACAACAACCTGCAGGTTCTCTTTGCCATCCCGCTCATGTTCCTCTCTAAAGTCGGCATCTCGGGCGCAATGACGCTTTACCAAAACTCAATCCGGACTCCGCGTGGCCTCCTCATGCTCCTCGGGATAACTTCTCTTATCTATGGGCTTATCGGCGGTCTCGTGTATGGAGCGCTCCGCGCCAAAGACTATTCACGCACACATGCTCTTCGCTGGACCATCGGCATTCTTGTTATTATTGCAATCATCCTCCTCGTCATCTCCTTTAAGCTGCCGGTTGCGTAAGGAAAAGGACTCATGTCCCGCTGGAGCGCCCTCCACACCCGTGAATTGCCCCCGCCATCGGGGCTTACTCGAATGCTTGGTGTTGGCGTCATTGTCATGGGTATGGCGATGGGCACCGGCGAGCTCATCCTCTGGCCGCACCTAGTGAGCAAATTTGGGCTCGGTATCCTCTGGCTCGCTCTTATCGGGCTCGCCCTACAGTACTTCATCAACCAAGAGGTTGCTCGGCACACAGCCGCAACGGGAGAGAGTTTCTTTACTTCTTCGGCGCGGCTCATCCACTACATTCCACTTTTCTGGATTGTCGCAGCCGTCCTCCTCTATGTATGGCCGGGCTGGGCAAGCGCGCTGGGCACCATCCTCGCGCGGCTTTTTGGTTTTGGCTCTTATCTTATCTGGAGCTGGCTCTCGCTCGCGCTGGTGCTGATTATTACTTTCAGCGGCCGCACAGCCTACCATGTGCTGGAACGGGCGCTTAAAATTATCGTGCCGCTCTTTCTCTTGCTTCTTTTGATAGTAAGCTATCACAACCTCACACCGGGAGTGTTGTTGGAAGCGCTCAAAGGACTCGTAAACATTGGCTATATCCCTGAAGGCATAGATATGAACGTGCTCCTCGGCGCCATCGTCTTTGCGGGAGCAGGCGGGATGCTCAACCTTGCCACCTCCCTGTGGTACCGCGACAAAGGGCTCGGCATGGCGCACTATGTGGGGCGCATCACCAATCCCATCACCGGCGCCCCCGAGGCAGTGACTGTAACCGGGCAGGACTTTCACATTACGGAAGAATCCCTTGCGCGCTGGAGAGGATGGATGCGCTATGTGCGCATTGACCAAGGACTCATCTTTTTCACCCTCGGGCTGATTTCCCTCGTTCTCCTCTCCGTTAATGCCTACGTGGTGCTCACGCCCTTGGGTATTGTGCCGGAGGGAACCAATGTCGCCGTTGCGCAGGCGGAGATTTTTGCCGCGCAGTGGGGCGCGCTGGGAGAGAAGCTTTACCTCCTTATGGCCTACCTGATGCTTTTCTCCGTCATGTGGACAGTTATTGACGCGCTCACGCGCATCATTACGGACATTGTGCACACCAACGCGCGCGAAGGAGCCCTGCGCGAGCAGTTCCGCTGGATGAATTCTATCTCCATCCACCACCTCTACTATGGTCTTATCGTGTGCATCGTTTTTATCCAGGCGCTCCTTCTGCCTTTCAATCAACCGCTGCCCTTCCTAGTGCTCTCCTCCGCGCTTGGGGGTATTACCATGGCGCTTTACACGCCGCTCTTGCTCTACCTTAATCTTTTTAAGCTCCCCTGGCCCCTGCGGCCCGGGATTATAACGATTTGTGCACTTCTTGCCGGCACCCTATTTTACGCATTCTTTGCATTTCAGAGTATCTCCGCTACAATAGGAGGGTGAGGTATCAAGTGTTAAGAGAGCAAAACACCGAGTGTTTAAGGATTTCAACACTCGGTGTTTGCTCGCTAATTGCCATTGTGTTGTTGCTCATGCCAACAGCGCGCGCTTCGGCGTTTACACGCTTATTCTATGCTAATCATGGGTCTACTTCGGCGCAATCTTTTGCGGCGCATGCAGATAAGGTGGATATTATTGCGCCGCAATCCTACTCCTTTGATATCAACGGCACTGTCAGTGGCGCCGTGCCGGAAGCGCTACTGAAGACTGCTCGAGAGAAGGGAATTAAAATCATGCCGCTTATTACCAATGGCGCCTTTAATAATCGCATCGCTACCCGCATCATGCGCAACCAGCAGGTGCAGAACTATTTAATTTTCCAACTCATCGTTATTGCCAAGCGCGAGGGCTTTATGGGCTGGCAATTAGATATGGAGAACATGAATATGAGCCACCGCGAGCGCTACGCGCTCTTTGTGGAAAAAGCTGCACGTGCGCTCCATGCGCAAGGACTTCAACTAAGCGTTGCTGTGGTCTCACAAGTATCCGCAAATCCTGCCGATCATCCGCCACACTCCTGGGAGGAGTGGGCGGGCGTCTACGACTACGCGCGCTTGGGAAAGGCGGCGGACTTTATTTCCATCATGACCTACGACGACGGGTCTGGAGCGGGGCCGGTTGCCCCCTTGCCGTGGGTGCGGCAGGTGCTCGCGCACGCTCGAACGCAGATGCCGGTAGAAAAAATCTCTCTTGGCATTCCTGCTTACCACTGGGAGTGGACGGTGAGAGGGCACTTTAAAATCAGCTCTGGCGGCTACCGCTACGTTTCCAATATCCTTGCCAGTTCCAGTAATCCGCGCGGTTATGATGAAAAACTGGGAGCGCAGTGGGTGCGCTATAACACCAAGCGCGGCGATGAGCACATTGTGTGGTACGAGGACGCGCGCAGTATGGGGGAGAAAATCAAACTCGCAAAAGACAATAACCTTGCCGGCTTCTCACTCTGGGTGATCGGGCTTGAAGATCCCGCACTCTGGGATACACTATAGCGCATGGAGAATATTGGCCTCTTTGCGGTTGCCCTCGTCGGGCTCGGTATAGCCATCGTTTTTGCTCTGTTCCGTCTCACACGCGCTAATCAGGAGCTTGCCGAGAAGGTCTCCGAGCGCCTAGCCGAGAGTGAGCGGCACCTCTCCGAGAACATGCACTCCCAGCTCAAGAGCTCGTCGGACATTGTCCGAGATGTTACCGAGAAACTCACGCGCCTGGATGAGACCAACAAACAGGTGGTTTCCTTCGCCGACCAGCTCAAGAGCCTGCAGGACATTCTCAAGAATCCCAAACAGCGGGGGATACTGGGAGAATATTATCTGGAGACCTTGCTTAAGAATGTGCTCCCCGTGGGGAGTTATCAGATGCAGTATCCCTTTGCTGACGGCACCATCGTGGACGCCGTCGTTTTTGTGCGCGACAAGATTATCCCCATTGATTCAAAATTCTCGCTGGAGAATTACAATCGTCTCGTGGAAGAGCGCGACGCCCCGGAGCGCGAGCGGCTGGAAAAGGTCTTCAAGGCAGACCTCAAAAGCCGCATTGACGAAACAGCAAAGTATGTGAAGCCCTCCGAGAACACCATGGACTTTGCCTTCATGTTTATCCCGCACGAGGCCATTTATTATGACCTCCTCGTGGCGCAGGTCGGCACTGTAAAAATCAATACCCGCGACCTCATTGAGTACGCCTTCAAGGAGAAACATGTGATTATTGTCTCGCCGACCTCCTTCCTCGCGTACCTGCAGACAGTCCTACAAGGGCTCAAAGCGCTCCAAATAGAGGAGTCGGCAAAAGAAATAAGAAAGCGCGTGGAGGAGCTGGGCAAGCACATCGGCGCCTACAATGAGTATTTTAGGAAGCTGGGTACCTCCCTTGGCACCTCTGTAAGCCACTACAACAGCGCCTCTAAGGAGTTCAAAAAGATAGATAAGGACGTCTACCGCATTTCGGACAGAAGCGCAGATATCCAGTCTCTTACACTAGACAAACCGGAGGAAGAAGAGTAGGATATGCACCTATGGCATTTGCAGTAATTAAAACAGGAGGCAAGCAGTATGTGGCCCGGGAAGGGGAGACCTTGACGATTGAACGCTTGAAAGTCGGGAGTCCGACTTCCGCAGTCTCCGAAGTCGGACTCCCCCTTAAAAAAGGGGGTACAGTTACTTTTGATGAAGTGCTCCTCGTATCAGACGGGGGCATGCTCGTCCTTGGCGCGCCTATGGTGGAGGGGAAGAGTGTGACCGCAACCTTTGAGCGCGAAATCCGCGAGCCGAAAAAAATCACCTACAAGTACAAGCCTAAGGCCCGCACGCGCGTCAAGCGCGGCTCCCGCCAGATCAAGGCGGTAGTAAAGATTTCCACAGTTTCGTAAAAATATCCGCCGCAGCGGGTATTTTTTCTTGTATACTTATACATAGCAAAGGTCGAGCAAGTAGATGTAACGATATATTACATTCGTATGTCATCGAAAACACTCCACATCATCACCTTCTTCTTGTTGGTCATCGGGGGCGTCAACTGGCTCCTCCTTGTCCTCAACTACGAGCTAGGCGCATTATTCCTTGGAGGGACGAATTCTACAGCGTCAATAGTTCTGTATGTGCTCGTGGGCCTTTCCGCTCTCTACCAACTTGTCACACACAAGAAGGACTGCAAGACCTGCTAGGTTTTTAACTCATTGAAACCAAAACTAAACTTCCTTCTGGAAGTTTAGTTTTGGTTTCCTATTTACTCCCGATGCTTGAGCGCCTCTTGGATAGTCTCGTCATCCGAGTACTCCAGCTCCGTGCCCGTTGAAAGTCCGCGCCCCAACGCGGTGATTTGTATGTGGTGTTTTTTTGCCAAAGGCTCCAAGAGTAGCCGCAAATACTCGCCCGTGTGGTCTCCTTGCGGCGTTGCCGAGAGCGCTAGGATAGTCTCCGAGAGCCCCTCTCGCGCCAGCGCTTCTACTCGCGCAAGGAGGAGCGCCCCCCGTATGCGCAGCTCCGGATTTTTCTCCAGAATTGGGATACTGCCGCCAAGCACAAAGTAGTGCCCCCGGTATGCACCCGTTTTCCTCACATTTTCCAAGTCCGCATCTTTTTCAATCAAGAGGAGCTGGGTAGTATCCCTGTCTTCATCACTGCAGAGGTCACACAAATCAGGAAGTCGGACTTCGGGGGCGGAGGAAGTCCGACTTCCGATTTTGTGATGCCGTATAAAATATCGCTGGCACGCACTACACTGCGCAATGTCCCTACCTAGATCCGTAATGAGTCGCGCAAGCTCGGCGCGCTCGGCAGGGGAGAGCGCCAGCAGGTGGTAGACAAAGCGCCGCGCCTGCCGCGCGCCGATGCCGGGGAAGTGCATGAAGAGGTCAGAGAGGCGATGGAAGCTCCCGGTCATAGTTAAAAATCTCCAAAATCGCCTTTTTCAATTGCGGAGAAGCTGACCAGATTTTGGTCAAAATAGAGGTCAATGGCTCCTGTCGGGCCGTTGCGGTGTTTGGCAATGAGGATTTTAGCAACATTATCGCGCCCCGGGCCATCCTCGCGATATTCGCGGTGGATGAAGAGCACCACATCGGCATCTTGCTCAATGGAGCCGGAATCGCGGAGGTCAGAGAGACGCGGTTCGCCTCCACGACTCTCTACCGCGCGGTTGAGCTGTGAGAGCGCGATGACGGGCACGTCAAGCTCGCGCGCGAGCGACTTGAGCGAACGGGAAATCTCGGTAACCTGCTGGACTACCGAATCGGAACTGGTGCGCGGGACCATCAGCTGGAGGTAATCCACAATAATAAGCCCGAGGCCCTGCTCCGCCTTCATCCTGCGCGACACTGCGCGCATGCGCATGATGTTGTTGCTCGGCTCATCGTCAATAAATATCGGCGCGCGGGAAAACACGTCCAAGGTGTCGCGCAAGCGGCTGAAATCCGCATCGTCATGAATCTTGCCCGTGCGCAGCTTCCATGAGTCCACACGGCCTTCCGCCGCAAGCATGCGCTCCACAAGCTGGCCTGTGCTCATTTCCAGAGAGAAGATGCCCACCGGCACCTGGTGCCGGAGCGCCGCGTGCCGCGCAATGTCCAGCGCGAAGGCGGTTTTGCCCATGGAGGGCCGCGCCGCGAGAATGATAAGGTCCGAGTTCTGGAAGCCCGAGAGTTGATTATCCAGTGTTACAAAGCCGCTTGGCACGCCGCGCAGGGTGTTATCGGACTTCTGGAGGCGTTCAAAACGCTCCCAGGCGCTTGCCAAAGCGTCTTTGATGTGCGTGAAAGTACGTTTGGCAAAGTTGCCCAGTTCATAGACTTTTTTGCCCGCAGAGTCCAGGATTGAATCTAACTCCTCATGCTCCCCAAAACCGAGTTCCGCAAGCTCCTCCGAGGTGCGGATAAGACGGCGCAACGCAAATTTTTTATGGACGATAGCGGCATAGTGCTCCAGGTTTGCGGCGCTCGGCACAACGCCGGTGAGTTCGGCAAGGTAGCTGGAGCCCCCCACGCGCTCAATAGCGGCGCGCTCGCGCAGGAGCGAGGTAACCGAGACGAGGTCAATGGGTTCTCCGCGGCCAAACAGGTCTTGCATGGCGCGGTAAATGTCGGCATGCCGGTCCATATAAAAGGACTCGGGCGAAATGAGGTCCACAATCTGGTGCATCCCCTGCGGACGCAACATCAAAGAGCCCAAAAGCGCGCGCTCTGCGTCCGCATCCTGCGGGGGTATGCGGGCACCCGTGCGGAAGCCCCTTACCTCCTTAAGTCCAGCTGGTGCCATGGTTGATTGATTGTAGCACTAGAGGCTAGCGGCTGGAAGCTGGGAGCTTGGGGAAAAAGTGCACAAAAAGGGATTAGCTCTGTTTAGGATGAGGGATACCGAGGTCGCGGCAAATTTTTCTGGCAAGAATATTGCTGATATCTTGATGACGAGGGACTGTTGAGATTACCCCGCTTGATGCGTTTCGGAAGATGCTGTGTTTCGCCCCTTCGCGAGCCAGTTTACATTGGTTTGCTCTAAGGTGTGAGAGAAACTCTCTCCTTTTCATGCGTTGATTACTCCGTAACGGGGAAGAAAAAGGGTTCTTTCTTTACTCTTCCTGTGCTCTCACTACGGTTACGTCCGTAACGTAATACCATTTTAAGCGCATCAGCAAGATTTTCCCGCGCTTCAGTAATAGTTCTCCCTTGGGTATTAACGCCCGGTATCTCCTCAAGCCATGCTACTATCCATCTACCTGAACGTCGATAGACCGCGGTGTATTTTCGTGCCTTTCTCATGCGCCTATTATACTATATCAGAGCTGATTATCCAACAGTATCCGATACCGAGTGTTTGATATAAGAGTAAGAAAGAGTTTTAAGAGAGATGTGGAGTATTGTTGACAGTAAAGCCGAATGGTCAATCAACGTTCTGCGGCGAGATATGGAACGATTCATACGTCGACTTTCTTACAATGGCAATAGTTTGGGGCCCTCGAGGGTGTCGTTGACAGTATAACCGAGTTGGCGAATTTTTTTACGCAGTGCATCAGCGGCGCTAAAGTCACCGTCCTGGCGCGCTTCTTCGCGCTGGCGCGCCAGTTCGCGTACTTCTTTTGGAATTTCTTTTTCCTCACTCTTGGTGATGCCAAGCCCGAGCACCTCGTCGGCAGAGAGGGCAAAGGCGCGCTTCTCGGCAGGGGAGAGGGAGTCCTGCCGGCAGACACTCCAGAGCACCTCCAACGCGCCCGGGGTATCAAGGTCATTGCATATTTTTTGGTCAAACGCGGCAAGGGACTTCTCTGGCGCCATTCCACCGCTGGGAGCATCGCGCACGATGCGAGAGAGCCGCTCTCGGGCGTTGTTCGCCGCAGTAAGCGCATCCCAGTTAAAATTCATTTGCTGGCGGTAATGTGTTTGCATGGTAAGGTAACGGTAGGCAAGGGGGGAGAGTTCGCGTTTTTCAATGTCGCTCATTGTGTAAGTATTCCCCAGAGACTTGCTCATTTTCTTCCCGTCAACGAGCACAAACTCGTTATGCACCCAGTAGTTAACAGCGCTGTGGCCAAAACGCGCCTCGTTCTGGGCAAGTTCATTGGTATGGTGGAGCAGGAGGTCCACTCCGCCCATATGGATATCAAAGTGCTCTCCCAAATAGTGTGTGCTCATTGCCGAGCACTCAATATGCCAGCCGGGAAAACCCACTCCCCAAGGCGAGTCCCATTCCATCGCACGCTTACCTACCGGCAAGACAGGCACACTGGTTTTTTGAGAGAACTTCCAGAGCGCAAAGTCGGTAGCATTTTTTTTCTCCGCGTTTTTTGGCACACGCGCGCCCTCCAAGAGACCACCGACATCAAGCCCCGCGGGGGCGCCGTAGTGAGAAAATCTGAAGGTGTCAAAGTAGATGCCGTCGCTGGTGTGGTAGGCATAGCCCTTTTCTTCCAACGCCTTAATAAAAGCAATTTGCTCATTAATGTGCTCTGTTGCCTTCACCCAATGGGCTGGAGGGATAATATTCAACTTCGCCCCATCTTCCACAAAGAGCGCAAGATATTTTTGGCTGATTTCAAGCGCCGAGAGCCCTTCGCGCCGCGCACCTTCTAGAACCTTATCCTCGCCGACGTCCCCATCTCCCATCAGATGCCCTACATCAGTGATGTTTTGAACATACGTTACTTGGTAGCCTGCGCGAGTGAGTGTGCGAAGGAGGATGTCAGCGAGCAGATAGGTGCGGAAGTTCCCGATGTGCGCAGCATCGTAGACCGTCGGTCCGCAAGCATACATGCTCACACGGGGAGGGGAGAGTGGTATAAAATCTTCCACTCGCCGCGAGAGTGTGTTAAAAAGTCTTAAAACCATCGCTTGCGTTTGAAGTAGACGAGCATGAATACTGTCACCAGAGACATCATAATGACCACAATCCAAAACCCATACGGCTGTTCCACCAGTGGCGTATGCTTAATATTCATACTAAAGAGATTTGCAACCAGCGAGAGCGGAAAAGTGACAAAAGCAAGGAGGGTAAAAATTTTCATTACCTCGTTTGTTTTTGCGGTCAGGAGCGAGTCATTAGTGCTGTGCAGGTCATTCACGATTTCCTTATTGCCCTCAATGATGTTTGTGATTTTGTAGTACTCGTTTGAAAGAGAGCGGATATAGTAAGGGAAACGCTCGTCAAAGAGCTCGCCGGCATCGGACTCTAGAGAAATTAAGAGATCCTCATGGTTTTTAAGCGCCCAATGGAAGTCCAGGAGCGAGCGATTCACATTGGAGATGCGCTCCACCATACGCCGCTCTTCTCCGGCAAAAATCATGCGCTCAATATCTTTAAGATTGCCGTTGATAGATTCCATGTGGTCTTCAATGGAACGATAGAGGCCCTTCATAATGTTGAAGAAAACAAAACCCGCATCAACGTGCGCCGTTTTACTATTGCCCATCAATTCTCCAACCTCAAAGAGTTTAGTGAAGTCAGCAAATTCATTGATACGCTCATAATGCACCGTTACGATAAAATCTTTTCCAATAATAAAATCTACCTCCGCATTTCCATGGTCGTATACGGGAAAATAGAGAACGAGGTAAACTGCATTGGAATAAACGTCTACTTTTGGCCGCAGTGACGGCACGCTCATCTCTTGCGCAACTATCTGGTGTATCTCAAATTCCTCCCGAATCTTGGCCACATCGTCCGGGGAAGGCGATTCCATGTCAATCCAAGTTACGCCGCGGAATGAACTCTTGGTAATCATGCTAGGCTTATAGTATACTACTCCCCATGTGGAATGGTAAACCCCGCCCTGTCGGCAGACAGATTCTTGAACGGGCGCTAATTTTATTGCTTGTTGTCGGGCTTCCCGCGGCTTTTTTAGCCGGCGCCTACCTCACACCTCTCTCACAGGAGGCAAGTGCGGGCATATCATGCGTTCTCAATACCCAGAGCGCGGCAGCGCGCGATGTGGATTTTGCGCCCTTTTGGCGGGCGTGGCAGATTATTGACCAAAAGTATGTAGGAACAGCAACAACAACGGCGACGAGTAGCAACAGCGAGACAGATCCAAACGCGCGTCTCTGGGGAGCAATCTCGGGAATGGTGGATTCTCTTGGCGACCCATATACTGTCTTCCTCCCGCCGACAGAGAAAAAAGTGTTTGACGCAGACATTAAGGGTAGCTTCGGCGGTGTGGGGATTGAGCTCGGGGTGCGTGACAGAATACTTACCGCAATCTCAGCGCTTGAGGGAACTCCCGCTAAACGCGCGGGGGTTCAGCCCGGCGATAAGATACTCAAGGTTGACGGCGTGAGCACGGAGCGGATGATCTCCGAGCGCGCAGTAACACTCATCCGCGGAGAGGTTGGCACCTCTGTAGTGCTCACTCTCTACCGAGAAGGCGTCACGGAGCCTTTTGATGTAAAGCTGACACGGGCAATTATTGAGGTTCCCACGCTTGAGACAAAAACACTCCCGGGCAATATCTTTGTCATCAGTCTTTACAACTTTAGCGGCAAGTCTGACGCACTGTTTAAAGATGCGGTAAAAAAATTCACTGCAAGCGGGAGCGCCAAACTTATCATTGACTTGCGGGGAAATCCGGGTGGATATCTTGACGCCGCTGTGGATGTTTCCAGCTGGTTCTTGCCCGCAGGCAAGGTAGTGCTCCGGGAACAGATTGGCCCACAACGACAGGAACAAATCTATCGCACTACGCACGCTGGCATCTCCATGAGAGGAGTGCGCATGGTCATACTCATTGACGAAGGGAGCGCTTCTGCATCAGAGATTGTTGCTGGAGCTCTGCGCGAATACGGCGTGGCAACTCTCGTGGGCGAGCGTTCCTTCGGCAAAGGCTCCGTGCAAGAGTTGGCGCCGGTGACTAAAGAGACGTCGCTTAAAGTGACCATTGCGCGCTGGCTTACGCCCTTGGGGAACTCAATTTCCAAAGAGGGTCTTACCCCAGACATTACAATTATCCCGACTCCCGAAGATATAAAAGCGAGAAGGGACGTGCAGATGGAGCGCGCGGTCTCCTTCCTCTTAAATGGCCGCTAGTATGCGCATAATACTCCTGCGCAACGTGCAAAAACTGGGGAAAAAGTATGACATTAAAGATGTTGCTGACGGCTACGCGAGAAATTTTTTAATCACGCGCGGTCTCGCCAAATATGCGACGCGCAATGCGGAAGCGGAAGCAGAGAAGCTCCGTGCCACCCTAGAAAATAGGGGAGAGGCACAAGAGGCGCTCTTGGAAAAAGAGCTAGCGGAACTTGCGGGGAAGACGGTCAGCATCAAACGTCCCGCGAACGATAAGGGTCATCTCTTTTCGCAAATACATCCAGAGGATATTGCTGAAGTAATCGCACACGATATAGGCATCACGTTAAAAGCAGAGCATCTTGTTCTCTCCGAGCCCATAAAAACACTTGGCGCGCATACAATAGAAGTTGCCGTACGAGATCACCACACGACCATTACCATTATTGTCGAGAAAACATCGGATGTTTAAGATCCCAACATCCGATGTTTAAATTCAACACTCGGTGTTTCTCTTAAGAGACCTGAACTACTTTCGCAAGACGCACTCTGCCATCAAATCTGTGTTTGCGCTTTTGGGCGAAAGAGACGATACCATCCGCAATAGCGTAGAGCGTATGATCCTTGCCGACACGAACATTGCGCCCCGCGAGGATTTTGGTGCCGCGCTGGCGGACAATAATCTCACCTGGACGGACCTTCTCTCCGGCATAGCGCTTGACCCCAAGATACTTAGGGTTGGAATCGCGTAAATTTTTTGCTGTACCGCCAGCTTTCCTATGTGCCATAATAGAGCATGGTAACAAAAGAGGGGAGCATTGGCAAGATATTTATAGACCGCGCGTTTGCGCCCCTCCTCATCATCCTTGTGGGAGTATCTGCTTACGGATTGGGGCGATTGAATAATATACGGAGCAACGCTGAACCAGTAACAATTAATACACCATCCGAAGTCGGACCCGCCACGGCGGGTCCGACTTCCACAAGCACAAAAGAGGGGAAGGTAGTCGCTTCCAAGAATGGCAGCAAATACCATCTCTCCACCTGCCCCGGCGCGGGACAGATAAAAGAGGAAAACAAAATTTGGTTCGAGAGCGCCGCCGCGGCAGTGGCGGCAGGATACACTTCCGCCGCAAATTGCCCGGGATTAAAGTAAAGAAAGTGAAGCCCCGATTCGCCGCGGCGAATCGGGGCCAGTAGTCTAGCGCGAATCCTCCTTCTTTTCACGGAGTGTTCGCTGCTGTGCGCGCGGAAGCGGATCCATTGCTACGAGAAAAAGGACATTGCCCTCGTTCCTGCAACTCCCCGGCCCCATTTCTTTAGGGATCCAATTCTTCCCTCTAGGAATGAATTCGCCGCGTGCACACCCCACTGATAGACTGTTTCCATCATTTGACATTACACTATCCTCTTTACAGAGCATTTTTGCCCAGATATTCTGGGCTGTATCTGACATATATACTACCGTGGACA
The DNA here is from genome assembly GCA_001823095.1 of Candidatus Vogelbacteria bacterium RIFOXYD1_FULL_51_18. Classification (GTDB taxonomy): domain Bacteria; phylum Patescibacteriota; class Minisyncoccia; order Phycocordibacterales; family UBA9988; genus UBA9988. The sequence continues at coordinate 14,128 of MHTL01000010.1, forward strand.
AGGGAAGGACGCAAGTGCTATACTGGAGCCCTATTACTAGTAAGCAACAATCACATGCAAAAAAGCATTATTGCGGTCATTATCATTCTTGTCCTTGCCACTGCCGGCTATTGGTGGTTTATCCGAGATACAGTCCCGGGGGATGAAGGGACTATTGCAACCTCGAGCATACCTCTCTCGGAACAGGAAATTGTGACTGTTAAGCACGCGTACAAAAGCGGCAAACATGTGATGGTCGGCTCTTTAATGGTTCCCACACCTTGTGATGAACTCTCTTGGGATGCGCGTGTGGCTGAATCTATGCCGGAGCAAGTCAGCATTTCCTTCACCATCGTAAAGAAAGAGGGGACAGAGGTCTGCGCCCAGGCGCTCACCGCAAAGCAGTTTAAGGTGGAAGCTACAGCGAGCGCATCATCAACGTGGAGCGCGACACTTAATGGGACTCCCCTACAGCTCAATATAATTGAGGCGGGGGAGGGGGAAGATTTGGAAAAGTTTGAAGTTGAGATCAAGGGATAGAAGAGAAGAGGAGCGCCGAGTATTAAGGAGTATTTAAGGGACAAGGGGTAGGGAAGCGCAGGGAAAAACACCAAGTGTTGGAATCCCTGAACATTTGGTGTTTTTATATGTGCCTATGTCGCACAATGCTTATTTTGCGCGTATACCTTATACCTTCAATTTAGGATTGGACCAGCAGGGTTTGCTCCAGCGCCAGTGCTCTGTCCCCGCCTTTGAGAGAAGGTACATGGCATAGGCGATGTTCCCGTCTGTGGTGTAAATGTCGTAGCCCAATTCTCTGCTACGCGCGAGGTGGTATTTTTCGTTAATCTGGAAGAGGCCCGTATCGCTTGGGTTGTGGATGCCGCGGATGAGCTTCCCGGACTTTGGGTCAAATTGCTTCAGAGAACTCTCGCAGAAGGCAATTTTGCGGGCAAGGGCAGGACTGATGCCTGCCTTGCGAGCTTGTGTTGTAATACGCTCGCTGATTGAGGAAGACTCGGAGCCCTCAAGAATATTTTCTGACTCTTTAGGAGCAAAACTAAACTCGCCCTTAGCCATAACAAGCTCTATAAAGGTCGTGGGGATATCGGATGTAGCCAAAGAGCCCGATGATTTCTCCACAGGCGCGTTCGTGACTACATTTGATACTGCTATGAGGCTTGCGAGACCTATTTGTACGGTGCGTAATATAGGCTTGAAATCAAAAGAAAATGGCTATACATAAAGACTACTGCTATGTATAGCCTGTATCCATCTTAGCAAATTGCGAAGATATAGTCAAGCCACTTACGATGTGTTATAATTACCATAAAGCAGTGCTTGAGGCGCTTCTCGCTTTCTCAAATGGCGCACGTATGTAAGTATTAAAAGCCCCTACAGCAAATTCACGCGCAAAGGAAAGATTCTGGGTAATTTCAGGGCGGGTAAAAACATCTCGCAGGTCAATTTTAAAGTACCCGAGGATGATTACCCCGATAATGATAAGGACAATGACGCCGACAAATCCCCTCTTTCTCATATTTTTCATGTTACAAGTATAGCAGAGGATTGAGATAGCTGTTGTAAGAGGCAACGGGAAGGGTGTATATTCTCCCCGAACAACCTTTGGAGGCAAGGTCGCGTATCTGGACCCCCTGCGAGGCAAAGACCGTGAAATGCAGATGGGGTCCCGTTGAATAGCCGGTATTGCCCACAAAGCCGATGGTCTCGCCGCGGGCAACAACGCTCCCTTTCTTGGCGCGGATTACCGATAAGTGCGCGTAGAGCGTGGTGAGCCCGTTGGGATGCTGTATAAGAATCCACTTGCCGTAGGAGGCGCCCCTACAAGTGGTGTCGGTATCGCCCACCCCGAGCACTATGCCGCTCTCGGCAGCGTGAATGAGTGTTCCAACGGGAGCCCCCAAGTCGATGCCATTGTGGCCCTTGCCATTATAGGGAGCAGCTTTTGAACGCGAGAAGGCCGTGTCGCCAAACTCTTGGGTGATGATAATAGTATCCAGCGGCCAGGAGAGCGCTTTGCTCCCTTGTGTGGGAAGCTTGCTGGGGTCAAGGATAGTCACAAGCTGGGATTCCAATTTTGCCAGGTCGGCCTCAAAGGCCTCTTTGCGCGCGCGGCGCTCGGCGAGCATCTTTTGATATTCGGACTCCTTGCTCTTAGTCTCGTTAAGGAGCTCGGTCTTGAGTGACTTATTGTAGTCGGCTACCTTTTTTTGGTCAGAGAGGTCAGTGCGGAAGTCTTGCAGAGAACCCTTCTCCTCCTCACGGAGATTTTTGTTCTTGGCAAGCTCCCGGGAAATTGAGCGCAACTCGTCAATGTGCCCGTCCAGCGAGTCGCCTAGCATGAGCAGAGAATCAACTTGTGACCAGAACTGCGATAAATCCTCATGCGCCAAAAGGAGTTCTATTGCTGTCACGTTCTCCCGCTCATCGAGTGACCTCATAATTGACGAGAGGCCGTTCTGGCTACGTTCCAGTTCCGTGCTCTTGCGCCCGATTTCCTGATTGAGCTTGCCGATTCGAAGCTCCGCCGTCTCAATCTTTTTTTGTGTGAGCGTAATATCGGTATCCAGCTTTTTGCTTGTGACCGTGAGGTCATTGACCGCGCCGGAGATGCTTGTAATTTCTTTACGGGTCTTTTTGAGTTCTTCTTGGTACTTGGCGATTTCGGCCTCCAATTTTTTTATTTCTGCATTTCGTGAATCAATCTTTGTGCGCACCTCATCAGCACTTTGTCCCGCAGCAAAAAAAGGCAACGCAAAAAAAAGAAAGGGAACAAAGAGTAACGCGGGGAAGATAAAAATATTAGGCGAGCGACTGTGCATAGGCAATGCGGGCAAGCGTTTCTTCTTTGCCGAGGAGCTCGGCGACAACAAAAGGGTCCGGGGAGCGCTCAAGACCGGTAAGCGCAATGCGCAGGGGCCAGAGTACATTCCCCCTTCCCTTCTCGGTCGCAAAGTCCCAGAGGCGCTCTTTAATCTGCGCGGCCTTGAAATCAGGTTCAGAAACTTGTTCTAAAATGCCGCGCACGCGCGGGAGAAATTCAATCGTCTTCAGAAGCGCCCGGCTGGGTTTTGTATAATTTCGGACAAACGAGAGCTCACCGCCATTGCCTATAAGCGTAGGGGTATCAGCGAGCGTTGTGATGCGCTCGCGGATGAGCGGGAGGAGCTTCGCCAGTATTGCAGGACTTTGTTCAGGCATTCGTGCTGTAAGCGCATTAAGAAGCTCATCATCCAAGAGTGTCTTCATGTATTCGCGGTTAAACCACTTAAGCTTATCTGCGGAGAACATAGCGCCACTCTTCTGCACCTTTGAAAGATTGAAGCGTCCAACTAATTCGGGGAGAGAAAAAATTTCCCGCTCCGGCTCCCCTTCTCCCTGCGACGACCAGCCAATGAGCGCGAGGAAGTTGACAAGGGCTTCAGGGAGGTAGCCCTGCTTGCGGTACTCGGTTATAGCAACTGCTCCGTGGCGCTTGGAGAGTTTGCTCTTGTCGGGCGCAAGGATGAGCGGGATGTGCGCGTAGCGCCACTCGGGCACGCCAAGAGCGCGGGCAATGAGAAGCTGACGCGGCGTGTTTGAGATGCCGTCCTCACCGCGGATGATATGGGTTACCCCCATGAGCATGTCATCCACCACCACGGCAAGGTGGTAAAGGGGCGTCTCACGGTTCTTAGCAATTACAAAATCGCCGAGCTCTGTGACGTCAAAGCTGATTTCGCCGCGTATCTCGTCATGGAAGCTCACTATCCCACCGGAGTTCTTGAAGCGGATGACAGAAGGACGGAAGTGAGGTCCGCCAAGGCGGATATCACTTCCGTCTTCATCCTCCATAGACTCGTACGCCGCGCCATTTGTAATGAGTTTTTCAATATGGTCCCTGTAGACCGCGCCGCGCTCGCTCTGGCGATAGAACTCGTCGTAGTCAATCCCGAGCCAGTCCAAGCCGTCAATAATGTTCTCTTCGTATTCCTTTTTTGAACGTTCAGAGTCAGTGTCCTCAATGCGCAGAATAAGCTTGCCTCCCTGCTGTTTGGCAAAGAGGTAGTTAAAAAGCGCCGTCCGCGCGCTCCCCACATGAAAAGGCCCTGTGGGCGAAGGCGAAAACCGCGTGACTACATGTTGAGGCGCCATGCCTCAAGTATAGCATGCCCGCTCTCCCCTGCCTGATGCTTGGTCTGAATGGGATTTTTTCTTTTTCAAAAATCATACCACTTTTCTCCGATCGTAGAATTTTGGTATGATTTTTTAGAAGAGAAGAGACGATGTCTAGTGTGTGGTGGCCAGCGTGATGAGCTCGCGGGCAATGATGCGGGCGGCGTCGGGACGGGCTTGGGATTTTGCAATAGAGCTCATGCGCTCGCGCAGAGGCGCATCGGCAATAAGGCGCTCAATCTCCGAGAGGAGTATGGAGGGTGTAAGGTTCTCATCCTCAATCACCACCGCGGCTCCCGAGCGCGCGTAAGTGAAGGCGTTTGAGAGCTGATCGTGGCTCACCGACTCCGGGATAGGGATGATGATGGAGGGCAGGCCCCACTGCGCAATTTCAAAAATTGCCGAGCCCGCGCGAGAGATAACGAGTGTTGCCGCTCCAGCCGCGCGCACCATCTGATTGTCGTCAAAGTAGGCAAAGAGCTTGTAACGGCCCTTATACTCGTTCCCCTCCAAAAGGACGCTCACGCGCGCGGCCGCCCCTTCATAGTTTCCCTTTCCCACCTGGTGGATAACTTGGTAACGCTCAAGAAGGAAAGATAGGGCGTCAACGATTGTGTCATTAATATGCTCCGCGCCTTGTGAGCCGCCAAGGACCACAAGAGTGGGGACCGTCGGGTCAAGGCCGAAGAACTCATGCGCGCCTGCGCGCACCGGTTGCATGATGCGGGAGCGGATGGGATTGCCGGTTACCGCAGTGCGCTCCTTGTCAAAAAAGACGAATGCATCCGGATACGAGACGGCAATGCGGCGCGCAAAGCGCGCCGTCCAGCGGTTAACGCGGCCCGGCTTGGAGTCCGACTCGTGGAGCATCACGGGGATGCCGAGGATGCGCGCGGCGGCAACCACAGGGAAGCTTGCGTACGCACCTTTTGAGAACACGACACTGGGGTACATGCGTAGCACCGCGATGAATGCCTTGAGCACTGCGAAACCTGTCCTGATAAAATCTGAAATATTTTTAAGCGAGAAGTAGCGACGCAATTTCCCCGTCCTGATCTCCGTATACGAAAGGCCAAGCTCTGCGAGCTTCTCTGCATCGTAGGGTGTGTCGGAGATGTAGTAAAACTCGGCATCCCCCCGTTGCTCTGTGAGGAGCGCGCGGCGCAGTTCCTCCACCACTGCCACAATCGGGTAAAAATGCCCCCCTGTTCCCCCGCCGGTAAAAAGTATGCGCATATTTTATTATTAACTGTGTTGATGCCGCGAGACGTTGAGAGCGACGCCCATGCCCGCAAGAGAAAAGAAGAGCGCTGTGCCTCCGTGGCTGACGAAAGTGAGCGGGACTCCGGTCAATGGGATAATCCCAAGCATCGCAGCAATATTGATAAATGCTCCCGCCGCAACTATAATGATAAAGCCCACAACAAGAAGACGTCCGAACGAATCCGGCGCGCAGGCGGCAACTTTAAGCCCGAAGAGAACAAAGAGGAGAAAGGCGCAGATAAGCGCAAGAGAGCCGATAAAGCCAAGTTCTTCCCCCACCACCGCAAATACCGAGTCTCCAATAGATTCGGGCAGGTAGTTGAACTTTTGGATGCTTTGTCCGTATCCCCTGCCCGTAATACCGCCCGAGCCGATGGCGATAAGCGATTGGGTAATCTGGTAGGAGGAACCATACGTGTCATACGAACGATCAATAAAGGTTATGAGCCGCTCGCGGGTATAGGGACGCGCAATGAGGAGCAGACCGAGCGACGCCAGTACTACGAGAGAGAGATAGCCGAGGTGCAGGAGGCGCCCTCCTGCCGCAATGAACATGGCAAGACTCGCCGTAAGGATAATGAGAAAGGTTCCCGTATCGGGCTGCATGAACAGAATTGCGCCGAGAATGCCGATGATGAGGAAATACGGAATGAAGCCAAGACGGAAGGTTGCGAGCCGCTCGCGGGATGTGGAAAGCCATGAGGCAAAGTAGATGACAAAGGCAAATTTTAAAAGCTCTGCGGGCTGGAAAGAAAGCGGCCCGAGCGAGAGCCAGCGCCGCGCCCCATTGTGTGAAAATCCAATGACGGGGAGGAAAACAGCGAGTGTGAGAAGCACTGCAGTAATAAAAACGGGTAGCGCATACTCGCGCCAGAGCCGATACGGAATGCGCGATATAATCAAGAGCGCCGCAACACCCAGCACGAGGCTCAAAAATTGTGACGGGTCAAACGGCAATGCCATACCCGCCCTTTTCCCAAGCATGGCAAGCGAGGCGGAAGATGAGAGTATAAAGCCGCCCGTCGCAAGTGCGAGGGTAAGGAAGAGGAGTATCCTGCTGTTGCGCTTTGCCTGCTTCATCATCCGATAATTGCAATAATCATCCCGATAATCGCCATCACGATGCTAATGACCCAGTAGCGCATCACCACCTTGTACGGCGGCCAGCCAATGGCTTCAAAGTGATGATGCAGAGGCGCCACAAGGAAGACCTTCTTCCCGTGGCGGAAGCGCTTTGAGAGAAGCTGGATAATCACCGAGAAGGAGGTGATAAGGAGCGGGAGCGCAATCACCGGGAGCACTAGAACCGAGTCAGTGAGAAAGGCAACCACGGTAAGAGTAGTGGTGAGACCGAGGATGCCGGTCTCCGACATATAGAAGCGCGCAGGGGGGATGTTAAACCAGAGGAAAGCGAGGATGCCGCCGAGTACCACCAAGCAGAACGCCGCAAGGTCTATCTGATTTTGAAAAAAAGCGATGCCGGCAAAGGAGGCAAAGATGGCCGCCATAACGCCGCCGGCGAGGCCATCCAGGCCGTCAATCACGCTTGAGGAAAAGAGCGCAAGCATTACCGCGACGAAAAAAGGAATAAAATAGATGCCGAGAAAAATGTCGCCGTAGAAGGGCAGGTGCACCGAGCTCATCTCAAGTCGCGCATAGAACCACCATGCCCCTGCGAGCCCCAACAGGACAACGACGAAAAGGCGCTTCCAAAATGAGAGGCCGCCAATGTATCCTTCCCTGTCGCGCACTTGCATCCAATCGTCAATGAGCCCGATAAAAGACCCGACCATGAGCATAAAAAGTGGAAGCCATGTCTGATTGCGTGAGAGGAAGTCAAGCTTTTGGGTCAAGTCACTGGGAAAGAGAATTGAAATAAGCCAGATGGCGCCAATCGTAGCAAGCGTACTCGCCCAGATGATGATGCCTCCCATTCGCGGCGTTCCCACCTCACGCTTCTTGTGTAAGCCGTTGAAAATCGGCGTATCTGCCCCATCAAGAGCGCGCTTGCCCGAGCGCTTTTTCCACATCCGATGCTTGTAAAGATAATAGGTGAGCATCGGCGTTATCGCTATGCCAATAGTAAAGGAGATTGCGCTCGGAGCAAATACTTTTAAGACATTGAGTATCATCGCGCGGCGCGAGCGAGGGCGACTACGTCACTAAACCGACCTTCCTGCGTGGAACCGAGCACAACGACCACTACCGGCTCATTTAAGCCACGGTCAAAAGCGACCACCAGATTGCCGCCCGCAAGGTCGGTAAGGCCCGTCTTCCCGGCAATAAATCCGGGAATCGACCCAACCAGCTCGTTGGTGTTATTCACCGTAATTAGTTCCCCCGATTTGCTCCGCCCGCTCCAACGCTCATGGCGAGTGAACTCCACGATAGGGAGACGCTCCTCTATCATGTATACAAAGAGCCGCGCTATGTCTCTGGCGGAGCCGTACGAGCCGCCCTGCGTGCCGGAGACATCCAATCCAGTGGAATTAGTAAAGAAAGTTTCGGTGAGGCCAATTTCTCTCCCTTTCTCATTCATTAGCCTTGCCGAGTCACTTTGTCCATTTACTCTCGCAGATGAGGCAACACTGGCAAGCGCTTCGGCTCCGTCGTTAGATGACGCAATAAGGGTAATAGCAGTGATGTCCTCAAGCGACCATGAGTCGCCCGCGCGCAATCCCGAGTTGCCTTCGGGATAGAGCGTCTCCTCGCTGATAGCAACTTGCTGATCAGGGGAGAGCACATCGTAGGCAACAAGCGCCGTCATAAGTTTGGTGAGCGAAGCGAGCGGGAGCTGGGCACTCGCATTTCTCTCGTAGAGCACAGTCTTTGTGGAGAGGTCATACACATACGCGGCGCGCGCAGTGATGGAGACGCGGTCAAAAAGATTATCACTTATTGCGGCTCGCGCCTGCACTTCGGGAGCGTCCGCGATTCTCTCCTGCGTGCCTTCTCTCTCAACCCTGTTGAGCGCGGTGGAAGCGGCGGTAAGTCCGCCAAGCGCGAGCACAATAAGCGCCGCTACTGCTCCCGCAAGCAGGCGCTCGCGTTTCTCTGCTGGGGCTATATTCATTGGCCCTCCTTCCTGTATTGGATTAGATTCATTCATGTTTTTCCATAAATACATCGAGTTCACCCGTGATGCGCTCCCACTCGGGGAGAGTTTGCATAGTAGTAACACCGAGCTGTGCAAGGAGCTCCGGTGTTGCGCGGTATGTAAAGGTCCTACTGTCTTTTGGGTTAGATAGGCGTTCAATGAGGCCGCGCACGAGGAGGGAGCGGAGTATGTACTGCGAGTTGACGCCGCGGATGTAGTCTATCTCGGGCTTGCTCAAGGGGCCGCGATAAAGAATCACGGAGAGTGTCTCTAGCCCGGCTTTCCCTATGTCGCGCGAGAGCTCCTCTTTGGTAATACGGGCAATGAGCTCCGCTACCTCGGGAGCAGTCACGAGGGCAAGTGTATCATACACTTCCAAGAGCCGGACGCCGCGTCCCATAAGGCGTTCACGGAGCTCTTCTACCGCGCTTTGGAGCTCGCCCTCGCTTACTGCAAGGAACTCCGCAAGCGCTGCACGCGTAGTCGGCTCTCCCTTCCAAAAGAGGACCGCTTCTAGGGCCAATACTCTATCCATGGACTTCATTCTACCACGGCTCCGGCTCTGCCGTAAGCCTTTGTTTTGTCCAACATCCGATGTTGGACATCTTACGAGTACCGCGGAACCCCGACCTCACTGCTCTCCATGTGGATGTCGCTGAAGTGCGCGTCCTGGCGCACGTCAATGCTCCCCTGCTTGACGAGTTCCAGCATGCCGAGAAAGCTCACGATGATGTCTACTTTTTCTTTTTTCTCCCCCACAAAATCCTTGAACGAGAGCGAGAGAGAGCGCGTAACGCGCGTAAGGAGCGAGCCGATGGCTTCTTCTAGGGAAATGACTTTTTTTACCATCACCGTGGTGAGCTTTTCCTCCTTGGGGAATGAGGCGATGACGGCGACAAGCGCGACAGAGAGCGAGGAGAGACTCATGTCCCGCGGCGGCATGAAGACCGTTTGTCGCGGCGGCGCGGCATGGGGCAAGAAGAGAGGCATGGCTCCAAAATATTTTCTGATAAGCTCGGCCCCTTCCCGTATGTGGCTAAGCATTTGAAGGCGCCGTTCCAACTCCGCCACGCTCTCCGTTTCTTCTTCGGTGAGCGAGAGCCCCGGTAGGAGCGAAACCGATTTAATGAGCATGAGTGTAGAGGCAATAACAAGGAACTCCGCCGCCTCGTCTTTGGGGAGCTCTTCTGCTTCCTTAAGGTACTTCAGGAAGCCTTCCGTAATCTGCGCAAGCGAGACGTCGTTGATGTGGAGCTTGCGCTTCTCCACCAGCTCCAACAAGAGGTCCAAGGGACCGGAAAAATGTTCAAGTTCTACAGCATAATGTGCATTCATAAGGCTATTCCTTGGGTATGCAATTTCTCTACCCGCTGTATGTCTTCAGGACTGTTGATTTGGTGCCAGTGGAGTAACTCATGCGCAAGAACTCGTTCAGTCTGCGCGAGCACCGCAACAGTTTGGGGTAAACCGCGCTCACCGCTCGGGAGAAGCACTGGATCCAAAGAAAAAATGCGTTCATTGAGAGTGAAGGTATTCGTACCGACAAAAATATCTTGACCCTCTATGGGACGAATGAGTCCGGTAAAAACTCTCTCTTTCACAGAGACAGCAAGGAGCTTGGCTCGGGCTTTTCCACGCGCGTAACCAAAGGCAAGTTCTGGACGCATAAATTGCTCAAGTTCATTTTTATTGTAAAGATCGTCTCCATTGAGGACAAAAAAATAACCGGGCGCAAGAAGCGATTGAGCAGACCAGAGCGCGCCCGCGGTACCTTTCATTGCCCCTTGGCGCGCATAGGAGAGGGAAATGCCGTCATGTTTATCTCCAAGGCTTGCCTCGATATCATCTCCGCGATATCCGAGCACAATAACAGCCCTCTCTATAAGAGATGGTAGAGCATTAAGTACATGATGGATAAGCGGCTTCCCGAGCACGGGGATGAGCGGCTTGGGAATCGCTCCGGTAAGAGGGCGCATGCGCACTCCATCCCCCCCTGCGAGTATTACAGCTTCCATTGTGCCAGTATACAAGAAAACGGGTCTCTCTAGGAGGGACCCGTTGCGATCATCTGTAATATCGGCGGCAGGGTGAGCGGACAGATGAAGGGGCACTCGTCTGGTTTGTACAGTTGAGCCCACTTGATGAGTTTGAACTGTGCGGGATAGAATTCTCCTTCCCTCATTTCTATTTCATCGCGTGTAAACCACTCTCGTTCCAAAATTTCTTCGTCTGGGTCAGTCAATAGATGGCCAGTGACCACCTCAGCTCGCACAAGGACAACGTAGCCCTCTGATTTCATGAGTTCAAATATTCCCACGAGCTCTTCGTCCTCAATAGAGAGTCCTGTTTCTTCATAGACTTCCCGGCGGGTTGCAATCTGTATACACTCCCCTTCTTCTTTACCTCCGCCCGGAAGAGACCACTCTCGATTATTGTATGCGTGGCGAACACAGAGGACTTTTCCTTTTTCATCCATCAGATATGCAAACACTCCGGGCGGCGTTCTTTTCACTGCCCCCACCCCCTTTCTCTTTCTGCATTAAAGAATGTCTACCCAGAGATTACCAGATAGACCAAGTTCCGTCAACTACTCTGAAAGTCGTGTGTCAATGCGGTTGAGGTCGCGGGGGAAGAGTGTTGCTTCTTTTATATTTTCAATGCCCAAGAGCTTTGCCGTCAGACGCTCAAGGCCGAGTCCAAAGCCGCCGTGCGGCGGCATGCCGTATTTAAAGGCCTGTAAATAAAAGCGGAATTTCTCTGGATCCAATCCGCGCTTTTTCATTTCCGCAACGAGTTGGTCGTACTCATGGATGCGCTGGCCACCGGTCGTGATCTCAACACCTCGAAAGAGCAGATCAAACCCAGCTGCGTAGCCCGAGTTCTCGGGATCGCCGTAGGTATACATCGGCCGTTTAGAGAGGGGGAAGTGCGTGACAAATATGAATTCAGAGTTGAATTTTTTCTGCGCATACTCGCAGAGCCAGCGTTCGTGCGCCGGCTCCAAGTCTGGTTCCTGTGTACAATCAACGCCTATCTCTTTTGAGATAAGCGCCTGCGCATCGCGGAGTGTTATTGAAGGGATGGCGCTGGGAACCTCCGGCAGACGCGCACCGAGGAGCGCAATATCATTTGCACTCTTTTTGGCAAGAGTGCCCATCATACATGCAAGCATCCTGTTCTCTATTACACAGATATCCCTGAAACTCTCTATGAATCCCATCTCCATGTCTAAGCTCGTGTACTCATTCAGATGGCGCGTTGTAGAGTGCTTTTCTGCCCGATACACGTTGCCTGCCGCAAAAACGCGCTCAAAGACCCCGACCATAATCTGCTTGTAGAACTGCGGGCTCTGCGCCAAATGCGCTGTATGCCCAAAATATTCAAGGTTGAACGAGTTTGCCCCGCCTTCTGCATCATCGCCGATAATTTTTGGCGCTTGGATTTCAACAAAACCTTCATTGATAAAAAAATCCCTAAAGGCTTGGATGAGCGCTGCTTGGATGCGGAAAACAGCCTGCCGCTTTGGCGTGCGCAATGTGAACGGCAGGTAGTCTAAAACTGTGTCAATATTAAGCTCCGCATCCTTCTCAAACGGGAGCTCTTTGGCAGAGCCGAGCACCGAGAGATTATTGACCTCCACCTCTATGCCCCCATTCAAACCTTCCTTAACCATCTTCTCGGGGCGCTTGTTGACAGTGCCGGAAACGGAGATAATCCACTCCGAACGGACTGCCTGCGCCGCCTCGTGTACCTCTGCGTGATTAGGCAGTGTCACCATCTGCACCGTCCCTGTTGTATCGCGCAGGTCAATAAAAATAAGTTTGCCGTGATCGCGGCGCACGTCAACCCAGCCGGCGATGGTCACAGGCGAGCCCACATGGTCCTTCAGGTCCTTTATATAAATCCTCTTATGCATGCAGGTATGAGACTCCCACTCGTTCGCGGACGAGCTTCATCTTCTCCTCCGCAACTGCTCGCGCCTGCGCGGAGCCCTCGGTGAGGATGCGATAGACCTCCGAGCGATTCTCGGCAAGTTCTCTGCGATACTCACGCATCGGTGTAATCATTTTTTTGAGATTTTCCGCCAAGAGTTCTTTGGACTCCTTGTAGCCGATGCCGCCCTCGCGATAGCGGCGTTCAAGCTCGCCGAGCTCGTCGTGGCTTACCAAACGGTGGAGGGCAAAGATGGTGCAGGAGTCCGGGTTCTTGGGCTCGTCCACACCCTTAGAGTCCGTCGTGATGCCCAGGGCGAGGCGCTCAATCTCCTCATCCTCCGCAAAGAGCGGAATGGTGTTGCCGTAGCTCTTACTCATCTTGCGTCCGTCAGTGCCAGGGACCGTATCAACGCTAGAGAGAATGAGGGGCTCCGGGATACTAAAGATCTCGCCAAAAATCCGGTTGAACTTCAGAGCAGTGTCGCGGGTAATCTCAAGGTGCTGTTTTTGGTCAGCCCCGACAGGGACTACATCCGCGTCAAAGAGGAGGATGTCCGCCGCCATAAGCATTGGGTAGTTGAAAATTCCCACATTAATGTCCTTGTCCTTCACCTCGGCGTCCTTGAATGCATGCGCGCGCTTAAGGTAGGCAACAGTGGTGAGGCAGTCAAAAATCCACGCAAGCTCGGTGGAGAGCCCCACGGAGGATTGCGCATAGAGGGTCACCTTGCTCGGGTCCAAGCCGGTAGCGAGGTAGTCAAGCGTCACGTCAATGGAGTTCTGCTCCAGTTCCTCACGGTTCTGGACTGTAGTGAGCGCATGATAATCAGCAATAAAAATGAACGAGCGGTACTTATCCTGCAGATCAACAAACTGGCGCATAGCGCCAAAGTAGTTGCCTATGTGCGGCCGCCCGGTTGGCTTGACGCCCGAGAGGAGCACCTTCTTCCCTGCTGTCATGGCGTCATCATAGCACGGGAAAAGAACTACGTAAAAACCCCCGCCCTTCCCCTTTGAACACATAGGTGTAAAGAGCGGGGTTAGTGAGCTTCTTGGTGCAACATACCACTCTACCCCCTTTGTGGAAGCTGCTCAACTTGCCGAAATGCAAGTTCTAAGTCATCCCGAGCTTCTGCGCTGACAGACTGCAGTAATTCTTGAACCGTTTGATGAAATTCTCTATGACCGAGAATCCCACGGTTTCGCGCACAGAGCATGCTGTGATACCGGAAACAGATATCGGTAAGCATTTTATTACCGCGCAGGTACATTGCTCCAATCACCTTCAGTTGGAGTGTTAACTGCTCATCAGGATTAGTACTGATAGTAGGCACCTTTCTCACCCCCTTTCGTAAGAGCGTTTCTGCCTACATTATATCCCCTCCCCCCGTAGTTTGTCTATGAACTCCTTGGCTTTTTGGGAGAGCTTTTGCGGCGTGCGGATGATGACGCGCACCAAGAGGTCCCCGCGCTTGCCCCCGCCATAAGGCACTCCTTTGCCGCGAATGCGTAGCATCTCGCCAAAAGAGACCCCCGCGGGGATGCCGATGGTCACCTCGCCATCTAACGTATGCACGCGGTAATCAGCTCCGAGGAGCGCATCAGAGAGCTTAACGTCCAAATCCATAAGAATGTGGTTGCCCTCGCGCCTGAACTGCGGATGGCGCTCCACGTGCACTTTGATGTAGAGGTCGCCGGAGAGGCCTTTGGACACCGCTTCCCCTTTTCCCGAGAGCCGTATCATCTCGCCATCCTGTATGCCGGACGGTATGGTAATGGAGACCTCCTCCGTCTTCTTGAGCACCCCGTGACCGCTACAGTCCATACAGGGGTCAATGGGAACCTTCCCCGAACCATTGCAGAGCGAGCACTCGCGCACTGAACTGAAGGAACCGAGGAAGGAACGCCGCGTCTCATGGATTTTTCCCTTCCCGCCGCACTGCGGACACTCCCGATCGCCGCTACCCGGTTTGGCGCCATCGCCGCTACAGCTGTCGCAGACGCCTATTTTTGAAATGAGCACAGTGCGCTTTGCGCCAAATACGGACTCGGCAAAAGTAATTTGCATGTCAACCGAGATGTCTCGTCCGCGCCGCGCATGCCCGTTTTGTGTAGCGCCGGAGAAGAGGTCGCTGAAGATGTCGCCCAGGTCAAAACCCGCTGTGCCCTGTGCGGAAAATCCAGACATAAAATCCTCCCATCCTTGGAAGCCGTTGTTAGAGCCAGCGCCACCCCCTCCTTGGAAAGTTGCCCCGTAGGTATCATATTCCGCGCGGCGCGTGTCGTTAGAGAGCACATGGTAGGCTTCGTTCACTTCCTTGAACTTCCCTTCGTCGCCACCCTTCTTGTCCGGATGATACTTATGCGCGAGCTTGTGGAAGGCTTTTTTAATATCTTCCTTGGTAGCGTTCTTGGTAACGCCGAGTATTTCGTAATAATCTTTTTTATGCGTTGCCATATTTTATTTTACATCAGCATCGCGGATGGTGCCTTCCGGGTTATCTCCTCCCTCCTTGGGAGGCTCGGGATTCTGTTTGGCCTGCGCGCTCATCGCCTCGCCGATTTTCATCATCTCGCTCGAGAGCGCCTGTGAAGCGTCGCTTATCGCCTTCACATCATTGCTGTCTTTAACAGACTTCAACGCGGTTATTTTTTCTTCCACCGCCTTCTTACTATCGTCCGTAATTTTCCCCTCCGCATCCTTGAGCGCCTTCTCGGCCGTGTAGGCAAGCGTGTCGGCGCTGTTGCGCGCTTCAACGAGCTCGCGCTTTTTCTTATCCTCATCCGCGTGGAGCTCGGCATCCTTCTTCATCCTCTCAATATCCTCCTTGGAGAGCGAGGATTTTGCCTCTATGCGGATGCTCTGCTCCTTGCCAGTGGTCTTCTCCTTAGCGGAGACTTTGAGGATGCCATTGGCATCAATGTCAAAGCTCACCTCCACCTGCGGCATGCCGCGCGGGGCGGGAGGGATGCCGTCTAAGATAAAGCGCCCAAGCGTTTTGCTGTCGGAAGCCATCTCGCGCTCGCCCTGCAGGACGTGGATTTCAACGCTGGTCTGGTTGTCTGCCGCGGTGGAGAAAGTCTGCGAGCGAGAGATTGGTATGGTGGTATTCTTCTCAATTACTTTTGTGCTCACGCCGCCGAGGGTCTCAATGCCGAGCGAGAGCGGCGTCACGTCCAAGAGGAGCACGTCCTTCACGTCGCCTTGAAAGATACCCCCCTGTATTGCCGCGCCCACGGCTACGACCTCGTCAGGATTGATAGAGCGGTTGGGCTCTTTGCCAAAAAGGGCCTTGACCGCCTCTTGGATTTTTGGCATGCGCGTCTGACCGCCGACAAGGATAACCTCGTCAATGTCAGAGAATGTGAATCCGGAGGCCTTGACCGCACGCGCGCTGATTTCAATGGAGCGGTCAATGTATTTTTTTGCAATGGATTCCAACGCGGCGCGATTCATCTTCATGAGAAGGTGTTTGGGGCCGCTCGCGTCGGAGGTGACAAAGGGAATGTTAATTTCTGTCTCGGTTGCCGTGGAGAGCTCGTGCTTGGCCTTCTCCGCCGCCTCCTTGAGGCGCTGGAGTGCAAGTTCGTCATTGCGCACATTGATACCGGATTCCTTTTGGAATTCTGCCGCAATGTAGTCAATGATGTCGTGGTCAATATCCTCTCCGCCCATGTGCGAGTCGCCGTCGGTGGACTTGACCTCAATGGACTGCTCCTCGTCGCCGGAAACTTCCAGCACCGAAATGTCAAAAGTGCCGCCGCCAAAGTCGTAGACGGCGATCTTCTCGTTCTTCTTCTTGTTAAATCCGTAGGCAAGCGCGGCGGCGGTTGGCTCGTTGATGATGCGACGGACCTTGAAGCCCGCAATCTCGCCCGCGTCCTTGGTTGCTTGTCGTTGAGAATCGTCAAAATAGGCGGGAACGGTAATCACTGCTTCCTCAATCTTCTCACCAAGCTTGCTCTCGGCGTCCTTTTTGAGCTTTTGCAAAATCATTGCCGATATTTCCTCCGGCCGATGGTGCTTTTCTCCCAGAGTGACTTTTACGCCGCCGTCATCGGATTTTAAAATGGCAAAGGGCACAGACGCGCGGTCGCGCTCTACCTCTTTGTCGTCATAGCGGTGGCCCATGAGGCGCTTGATGCCATGGATAGTGTTCTTGGGATTGGTGACCGCCTGGCGCTTGGCAAGAAGCCCCACAAGCCGCTCCCCTGCTTTGGAGAGCGCGACAATAGAGGGTGTAGTACGGTTTCCATCGGCGTTTTCTATGATTTTTGGCTCGCCACCCTCCACCACTGCCATTGCAGAGTTCGTAGTTCCTAAATCAATACCGATTATTTTTGCCATAGTATTAGTATTATTGTGCGTTAATATTCTCACATGCTCCCACCTTCACCTGCGCCGGTTTGAGCACGCGCTCGCGCAGGCGGTAGCCGCGCTTCACACTCTCTTGCACAGAACCTTCCGCCATTGCATCGCTTACCGGAACGGTGCCAACGCTCTCGTGCACTGCAGGATCAAAGGATTCGCCTCTTTGCGGTTCAATGAGTGAGATGCCGTGGTCTGCCAGTACGCTCATAAATTGTGAATGGATATATTCTACACCTTTGCGCCACTCTGGGGAAACACTCTCCCATGCTTCCTTGTTCCCAAAGGCCATCTGGAAGCTCTCCTCAACCTTGAGAAGGTCGGCAAGCACATGCTCTGTAGCATACTCACGCACAGTGCCGTGGCGCTTTTCCTCATCCTTTTTGTAATTGACGAGGTCCGCTTTCATCCTCTGCCAGCCATCCAGGTACTCTTTACGCTCGGCTTCGCAGAATTTTAATTTTTCTTTCAGTTTTTTTATCGTCTCCTGGGGGTCTTTGAGCGCGCCACTCTCGGCGTCTCCGAGCTCCGCCTCAATGCTGATGTCTCCCTCCTCTTTTTTTTCCTTCTTATGACTCATGCGGCAGGCAGTATAGCCAATTACATCACCTTTGTCAAACTTTTTGGCAAAAATAAAAGGCGGTCTCATCATGGAGATGAGACCGCCCCGAAGGTAGTCGGTAAGCGGGGATGGCTTATTTTTAACCGTGTGTGAGCGCCCAGAGAGTCGCCCGCCGTTTGGTGTTCTCTAACCCCATAAACCCCATAAGGATTATAGGGATAGATGATGCATCCTAGCGCCGACAAGAGCTTCTGGCACTATAGTAGCGCTTGCGAGGAACTTGTCAATACTGTCAAACACTCGGTGTTTGACAGTATTGACAAGACAAAAAGCCCTCGTGCGTGAGTGAGACGCGGAGGGCACAAATGGCTCAATGATGGAAGTGAGACTTCCATTAAACCTAGATTCGTAGGACCGAGGCATTCTCCGGGGTGAGAGGGAGGCGGTCAATCTGCGTGAGTTGTCCGCATGCGTCACAACATGCAAAGAGCTTCCACTCTTCCCTAACTACTTCATCCTCATATTCAGGAAAGGCACTCCCGCATACTGCGCACATCACGCCTGTGGACCATTCTCCGCCAAGCCCCCGGCACCAATGTGTTCGGAACATGTTTCTATCCCTCTTCTTTCTAAGGTCTGTGATTCTTTTTCTATTATAGCACAAACCATAGATAGATGCAAACTATCATGGGGTTCAAAAATTTGTCACGGCGGATTACCGTTTGCTCCACTGCGGAGCTTTGCGGGCTTTTTTGAGGCCAAACTTGCGGCGCTCCTTTTGGCGCGAATCAGAGGTAAGGAGCTTCGCCTTCTTCAGCGCTGGCTTCATCTGCGCTTCACGCACAATGAGAGCACGAGAGAGCCCCAGCGCAACGGCATCCGCTTGCGCATGGATGCCGCCACCACGCACCCGTACGCTTACATAGTATTTTCCCGTTATTCCTTCTGTGGCGAGCGGTTTTCGCGCCGTGAGGCGCAGACCCTCGGTCTTAAAGTACTCATCTAGCGAGTGCTCATTCACCTCAAAGAACTGCTTGGCGCCCTCTCCGATGCGCACGCGCGCCACCGCCGTCTTCCGGCGCCCCACTCCCTCGCTATACCTGGTCGCTTTTATCTCCTCTCCCGTTATCTCTTTTTTTTGCATATTATTTTTTGATGGTGAGATTCTTCATCATTACCGCACGCAAACGATTCCCCGGGAGCATCCCGTACACTGCTTTCCGCAGGAGTTCCGGCGTCCCCTTGCGCGCTCGCAGGCGAGCGAGCGTCTCCTTCTTTTCCCCGCCCGGCTGGCCTGAATGACTGCGGTAGGTTTTGCCCTCTGCCCTGCGTTCGCTTATCTGTAGTTTATCTGCGTTAAGCACGGTAACTTTGTCTTGTGGGATTAACTGCCGTGCAAAGGTAGGGTGCGACTTCCCGCGCAAGAGTACGGCAACATCGCTCGCAACGCGACCTATGGTCCTCCCTTGTGCATCAATTGTGTGTTCCATACTTATACAAATTCTATGAGCGCCATTAGACTCGCATCGCCCTCCCGCGCAGGGAGTTTGATGATGCGCGTGTAGCCGCCAGGGCGCGAAGCATATTTAGGACTGATTTCCTCGGCAAGTTTCTTTGCTTCCCGCACGCCTCCGAGGCGGGTAACCAAGAGACGCCGTGAAGCGAGCGAGCTGTTTTTGCCGCGCGTTACCAGCTTCTCCACCAGCGGGCGGACTTCTTTTGCGCGCGCGAGTGTTGTTGTAATACGGCCCTCGTTAATCAGGTTGCGCATCAGAGAACGCAAAAATGCCGTGCGCACGTTGCGCTCCCGTCCGAATTTCCGTTTGGTGTCATGATGTCTCATGGTGCTTTACTTCAGCGAGAGCCCGTAGTGCGCAAGCGTCGATTTAATCTCTTCCAGGCCCTTCTCTCCAAGGCCGGAAATTTCCAATATATCCTGCTCTTTTTTTTTGGCAAGACCAGCAATAGTGCGGATGCCCGCACCCCCGAGCGCCTTTTGTGTGCGCACGGAGAAGTTGAGATCCTCAATTTTTATCTTTGCCGGGTCAGCCGCCGAATCTGCCACATCTGCCGCAACAGACTCGTCTGCCACAGCGGAGCGCGCCGCCTCGCTGTACGCCTCGCGCTCCTCAAAGCCGACAATCGCCTTGAGCTGATTGATCATCGTCTCAATGGAGTGTTCAAGCGCTTCGCGCGGCGTGATGATGCCATCCGTCTCAACAGAGACCTTAAGCCGGTTGTAGTCAGTGCGATTCCCCACACGCATATTCTCTACTTCATAGTGGACCTTGCGGATAGGGGTAAAAACGGCATCCAGGGCAATGGTGCCCACCTCAACCTTCTCGCGATGGAGGATTTCCTTGGGAACATATCCCAGGCCCCGCTCAACAGTAAGCTCCATGGAGAGCTCTGCGCCTTTCTCGGTAAGCGTTGCAATATGCTCCTGCAGATTCATGACAGTCACCTGCCCGGGGACCTTTAAGTCTGCGGCGCTTACTGCGCGCGCGCCCTTTACTGCAAGCGTTACCGTCTGTGACTCTTCCGTTGCAAGCTTAAAGCGGATTTTCTTGAGATTGAGGATAATAGCAATGACATCCTCTTTTACTCCCGAAATGGTGGAAAACTCGTGGTTCACCCCGTCAATCTTCACCGCAGTCACTGCGGCGCCGGGAAGGGACGAGAGGATGATACGGCGCAGAGAATTGCCCAGCGTATGTCCGTAGCCCGGGTAGAGCCCCTCAATCTCATAGACGCCAACATTCCCTTCCTCGAGAATAACCCGAGGACGTGACGGCATGATGATGGAAAATTCTGACATAGATGTTTTTAGTATGCTAGTAACGTTTATACACGACTATAAAACTCTATAATGGTGCCGAATTTGATGTTTGCTTCCATCTGTCCCGCTCCCGGGGCACCGCTTACTTTCCCGCTTAAAGTCCCGTAGTCAACACCGAGCCACTCTGGAGGAGCGTAGCCCTTGTTGCGCTCTTCAATATTTTTAAATAGGCCGCTCTCCGTGCTCCCTGCGCGCGCAGCAATCACGTCACCCTGCCGCACCTGGTAGGAAGGGATGCTCATCCGCCTGCCGTTTATCGTGATATGCCCATGGGCAATTATCTGCCGCGCAAAGCGGCGCGATGGCACCAGTCCAAGTCGAAACACCACATTGTCCAAGCGCGACTCCAAGAGCTTATAGAGATAGAGCGAAGGGTTCTCCTTCCCTGCGGTTTGGGACTGCTTCACGTAGCGGGAGAACTGTCGCTCCGTCATGCAGTATGAATAGCGCGCCTTCTGTTTTTCCAAAAGCTGCAGCCCGTATTCTGTTTTAGGGCGCGGGGGGCGTTTGGTAGAACGGCGTTTAGTCCCCGAGATGGCAAACTTGGTCGTCTGACACTTGGGGAAGATGCGGTCGCCGACCATACGGCATATTTTGTACTGTGGTCCGAGCTTCATAATTATACTCTGCGAGGCTTCTCCGGTCGCGGCCCGTTATGGGGAACCGGGGTTTTATCCTTAATTGAATTAATGCTAAACCCTCGTGAGGCAAAAGCGCGCATCGCCGATTCGCGACCCGACCCGACTCCCCTGATTACCACGTCAATTTCCTTGAGACCCATGCCTTCCGCCTTCTCTGCCAGGAGCTCTCCGACTTTTGCGGCCGCAAATGGCGTCCCCTTCTTGGCGCCTTTAAAGCCGAGACTTCCCGACGAAGACCAGAGCACCGGATTGCCTTTCCCGTCGCAGAGGAGCACCTTGGTATTGTTGTACGTTGCTTCAATACTTAAAATACCGTGCTCCATTTTGCGCCGCGGTAGTTTGGCCGCCGCGCGTGTCTGTGCGCCTTCGCCGGCTCCTTCAGTCCCTTTTTTTACAATTCGCTTCTTTCCCATGAGTATGTATAGTGAGCTTGTTGGACTATTTCTTTTCAAGCTTCTTGCGTCCGGAGCCCATCGTCTTGCGCACATTGCCGCGACCCGTCCGTGAGTTAGTCTTGGTGCGCTGACCGCGTGCGGGAAGATTTTTCGCGTGGCGCGTGCCTCGGTAGCTTCTAATGTCTTTAAGGCGCCGGATGTGCGCCGCAACTTCACGCTTGAGATCGCCTTCAATCTTGAGCTTCCCTTCAATAATCTTTCTGATGCGTTGCTCGTCTCCCGCATTCACCTCTTTAGGTTTAATTCCATAGTGCATTCCCGCTTCATCAATAATGCGCCGCGCAAGCGGGCGCCCAATCCCGTAGATTGCAGTAAGGGCAATCTCCAAGCGCTTCCCATCCGGTATGGTGATTCCCGAGATACGCATATTATCCTTGCCTCTGCTTATGACTCGGCTTTGCGCTACAAATAACATACAGCCGCCCCTTGCGTCTGACTGTCTTGCACCGCGCACAACGCGGTTTTACCGATGAGCGTACGTTCATAAATAAACTGTTATTGCCGCCTGGTGATGCGTCCCTTCTCGCCGTAAGGGTCTAGGAGCACCTCTACCCGATCCCCGATAAGCACGCGGATGCGGTTAATGCGCATCCGTCCCGAGAGGTAGGCGAGTACCTCCTTGCCGCCCTCGCCCTCAAGCTGCACGCGAAAAATTGTGTTTGGCAGAGCCTCTAAGACAGTGCCAGCCACGGTGGCCCCATTGTTCCTCTCTTCATTCATCAACAAGCTACCCTGCGAATAGTATCACAGCTCTTATAATAGTCAAATTTATGAGCCTCTGGCATGCTCAATGAAGATTTTTTCCTTGTCGGTCGGGAAGTTCCCCACCCAGGAGGGAGAGAAGCTGACCTCTGCCCGCTTGATTGAGGGGTAGGCTGCAAATACGCTCCCGTAGTCGCGTTTCGTCTTCCCCGCAAGGCGTGTTTTGAGCTCCCCCTCGTCAAAAGTATACACGATGCTTGTGTTGCCGCGGATGCTGAAAGAGAAGTCGGCGCTCCCACCCGGATTGACACTGTCCTTGCTTAAAATGCGTATTTCAAGCGCGTCGGGGTTCACGATGTCCACAGGTGAGCCGTCATAGTCGGGTATTCCCGCTTCGGCGATTGCGCGCGCAAGGTCGGCTCTTTTAAGGGCAATAACCGTCATAGAGCCCTTGATGCGCAACTCTGCTTCTGTCTCGCTACTCTTCTCCCCGATGTCCTCGGTAAATGAAGTAAATTGCCCGTCAGGAAAACTGATAAATTCGGCCGGAAGCTCAGCCTTCGCTTTCTTTTCTAGGCGCGCGGAGAGTGTGCTTTGCGACCCTGTACGCACCCGTGCGCGGTCCGCTTCGGCCACGACCCGCGTGCGCCCCACAAACCCTCCCGTCATATCGGTCTTTGATTTTGCGTATATCTTGCTAAAACGGGCATCCCCTTTAAGGCCGGGAACCGTAAAGTCCACCTTGCCGATAGTATAGGTATCGCCCGGCTGGTCCGCGTTTACCGTCACCTCTACGGAGCCGGGCACGGACTCTTCTCCGGAGCTTCGCTTCCCGGGAATCACGATGGCATCGGGAATACGGTATATTTTCCCGTCAGGAGTCTCAAAGCGCGTGTTGGCAATGAGCCGCTCTGGCTTCTCGCTGAAGTCGTTATAGACCGTAATTTTCCCGCTCGCTTTGCGCTCCACATTCTGGGTTCCAGTAGAAGGAACCATCGCTGATTCCATGTCTTCAAAGGTGAATGTTTCAAAGGAGAGCGTCGTGCTTGCATTTATTCCACCGCGGCTTGCGCTCATGTTCCCGTCAACGGCAACCACATTCTCCTTGGGAGTAACGGTCACCGTTGCGGTTGCAAAAGACTGGGAGAACACGTAGCCGCTCCCGCCAAGCACAAGAATTATAATGATGATTGCGGGAATCTTCCACGGGATGCGCTTGGGTCTGAAGCGCGTCCCCGTGCCAACTGGCCCGCGGTGGCCGCCTTCGTCGTAACTTATCACCCGAGAAATCTCTTTTGCCTCGCCCTTGGGGAGGAGCTCCCGGAGGCTGCGTTTAATGCCTAAATCGCTCATAGATGCGTATTACTTGCTAAGAATGGTTCGCCGTGGCGAACTTCGTCTATACTAGCACAAAAGTGGGCAAAAAGCATCAGCCGCGAGTCTCCATAGGCGCCTCCTTCTCGCAGTGTCTGTACTGATTCCCTCGTGGGACACTGCATCGTAATGGTGCGGAGAGCATCGCTGAAGGTAAAGCCCATGAGTGTCGGGTCATTGAGAGAATCGACGCCAAGTGCGAGGAGCGCCGGCTCGTCGCTTACTAAATACACCGTCTCGGGGACAAAGCGGCTTTTAAGAATTGCTTGTGCGGCGGCGTTAAATTCTCGTGACCACTCGTTGACGATGGGCGCAGTAACAGCGGGGAGCATCGCGGCAAGCTGGGGCGGCGCTGTGGATGGATCGCGCAAGAAAAGAAGCGCGGGCAAGGGCGGCACATTAAGCGCGCGGGCGATTCGCTCCATTACGGAGCGCTTGCCGAGAGCTATTGTGTTCTCGGCAATTAAGAGTCCGTGCCAAATAGTTGAAATTGTTGAGTTTGTGTCGCCGATTGCCACGGTGAGAAAATTTTTTGGGCCTGCAGGGTACGCATGGAGGATACCGCGAGACAAGGCCGCCCCTGAAGCATAGTACTCAAACTCCGTGCGTGAAGAAAAGAGTTTGGAGACTGCTGGCGCAAGCGCCTCCGCGAGCCCGCGGGCTGCTGACACGCTCATGGCAAGTGAGATACTGCGGGCCTGCGTGCCGACGGGCGTGTCAACGCTGTAGCCGTTGACGTGTACCCACTCTACGGTAAAGAGTAAAGGGAAAGACACAGAGTCCGGCTCATCCTTTTTAAAAGAAGCGAAGGCCTCGTCCATAAGCTCGTGTATGAGCTCTTTAACAATGAGCGTATCCTTATCAAAAGCGCGCTCGCATATGTAAAGATGTGAGGCGCCGTGCGGCGGCGCAAAAAATACGCGCAGATGTTTGAGGTCCGGACTCCCGAGCTTAAGCTTATTGAGTGCGTTGGTGAGCGCTTCTCTCGGAATATGAGGCGCCTCTGCTTGCGGCATATCGAGTGGGAAGTCGTAGCGTACAGAGACGCTGTGTCGCGGCAGGAGCGTCCCCTGCCCTTCAGAGTAGACAAGCAAACTGGCGCCAATGCTCCCACCAGTGATATCAAGCACGCCAACAGGCGCCTTGTTCTGCGGCGTCTGTGAGAAGAATGACATGGGAGTAGTATAGCATTTTGCAAATACAAAACCCGTTCGCTGTGGCGGACGAGATCAAAATCCCTGCGGCAGAGACCGCAGGGAAACGAGTTGTATTACTGAAGAACATATTCACCTTGTTTTATTGTACCACAAACTATCTTGATACACAACCTCATACTAGTAAATTAGCACTCTAATTGCACCACTCACGTTCTCAGAAATATGCGGTGCGGACTTTTGAATCCGAGTCGCTTGCGTGGTCGATCG
>MHTL01000011.1:0-60992 GCA_001823095.1 Candidatus Vogelbacteria bacterium RIFOXYD1_FULL_51_18
TCGCCCGAGCGTAGCGAGGTGCGACCATGGCGAACGAGGTAGTAACACGTAGGAACGTACCCCCGAGTCGGGCATAATCAGCCGAAAGGTTGAACAATTCCCGATGGTCTGTCAGTGCAGAGCACTGACCGCAGAATAACGCGGAATAGACGCAGAAGTACGCAGAAGAATACAGATTGTATTTTTCGGCGAAATTCAGCGTACAGTCTGCGTATGTCCGCGGCCAATGTTCTGCATTGGCAGTAAAGATTTATCGCTCGGGGAGCGGCCTGCGCAGTATCAGCTAGTTGGTAGGGTAACGGCCTACCAAGGCTATGACGCTTAGGGGAGGTGAGAGCCTGACCCCCACCGATGGGACTGAGACACGGCCCATACACCTACGGGTGGCCGCAGTCGAGAATCTTCCGCAATGGACGAAAGTCTGACGGAGCGACGCCGCGTGGTGGATGAAGTCCTTCGGGACGTAAACACCTTTTATGAGGGAGGAAGTCATTGACGTTACCTCATGAATAAGGACCTGCTAAACTCGTGCCAGCAGCAGCGGTAATACGAGTGGTCCAAGCGTTATCCGGAATCACTGGGCGTAAAGGGTGTGTAGGTGGCACTGTTAGTCTCTTGTTAAAGCTCCCGGCTCAACCGGGAAAAGGCGAGAGAAACGGCAGCGCTCGAGGGCGCGAGAGGCGTACGGAACTATAGGAGTAGGGGTGAAATCCGTTGATACCTATGGGAACACCACATGCGAAGGCAGTACGCTGGCGCGCACCTGACACTGAAACACGAAAGCGTGGGTAGCGAACGGGATTAGATACCCCGGTAGTCCACGCCCTAAACGATCTTCACTAGCTTTTCGGAGTATCGACCCTCTGAGAGGCGAAGCTAACGCGTTAAGTGAAGCGCCTGGGAAGTACGAGCGCAAGCTTAAAACTCAAAAGAATAGACGGGGACTCGCACAAGCGGTGGATCATGCGGTTTAATTCGATGCTAAACGAAGAACCTCACCAGGGCTAGAAATCCAAGCGAAGTTCCAGCGAAAGTTGGGATGTCTCACAAGGACGGTTGGACAGGTGTTGCATGGCTGTCGTCAGTTCGTGGTTTGAATTGTTCCCTTAAGTGGGGTAACGAACGCAACCCTTGCCGCGTGTTACAAGTGTCACGTGGGACTGTCCGCCCTAGGCGGAAGGAAGCGAGGATGACGCCAAGTCAGCATGACCCTTGATGTCCTGGGCTACACGCATGATACAATGGCTGCAACAGAAGGTCGCGACGGCACTAAGCCCGAGCCAATCCCCAAATGCAGCCCCAGTTCGGATTGAGGTCTGCAACTCGACCTCATGAAGCCGGAATCGCTAGTAATCGCAGGTCAGCTATACTGCGGTGAATACGTTCTCGAGTCTTGTACTCACTGCCCGTCAAGTCAAGGGAGCCGGGAGTACCCGAAGTTCCTCCACTTTGTTCGCAAGCGAACAAAGTGGCGCAGACAAACGCAGACTGTACGCAGAATTACGCAGACTCAAAGAAAGTTTTCTTTTTTCAGCGACTTTCTGTGTTTATTCAGCGTTATTCAGCGCCATTTTACAAACTTGTTTGCAAAGTGGAGGGCCTACGGTAAGCTCGGTGACAGGGATTAAGTCGTAACAAGGCACGGCTAGCGGAAGCTGGTCGTGGAATTCTTCCGAAGGAAACACGTTCGTCTTGTCACAAGCAGGATGGACTTATCGTCGATGTTCTGTACCTCGTACGAGTGCAGAACCGAGTGATGGCTCTAGTACTCTATACAACAGTGGGCTGGCCCTACTACATCCGCTTCGCGGATTACGAAGGGCAAGTGAGAATGGAACAGGAGAAAGTGCGCTTTTTTTGTTTGTCAGGTACAGTACTTTTTGCTATAGTTTGCGCGACATGCGCGAGTGTAGTTCAGTGGTAGAACGCTGTCCTGATAAGACAGAGGTCGAAGGTCCGATTCCTTCCACTCGCACCAAAATCTGACTTTCAGAAAATTGACCGACTTTTTTGTATTTTGCAAAGCAAAATGAGCCGCAGAGATTCTTGCCCTTGCCCCACTCCACCCATGCGCGGGCAAGTTTATGGAACTCCCTTTGATTAAATCAGAATATTTTGGTAACATTATATTGTGTTTAGGGCTTTCAATAAGTATATCACAATTTAATGTTACTAATCTATTATGGCAGAGTCAAGTAAAACCAACATAGGCAAAACTGTAAAGAAATTAAGAGAGAAACTGGGCATATCGCAGGAAAAACTTGCTCGCCTTGCTGACGTTTCCAATAATACAGTTGTTAATATTGAGGCGGGCAAACAAGATAATCCGACAATCGAAACCTTGAAGAAGGTCGCCAATGCCCTGCAAGTCGGGGTTGATGATTTAATTAAATGACTATGGCAAACGGAAACGGCAAAAAATTCAAATTCATAGACCTGTTCGCTGGCATTGGCGGCATCCGTATTGCTTTTGAACGTGCGGGAGGCAAATGCGTTTTTACTTCTGAATGGGACGAGCCGTGCCAAGTCATGTATGAAGCTAATTTTGGCGAAAGACCTTTTGGCGATATTACAAAAATCATTGCAGATGAAGTGCCAGATCACGAAATTTTGACCGGAGGATTTCCGTGCCAAGCGTTTAGTATTATCGGCAATGGGCGCGGTTTTGCAGATACACGAGGAACTTTATTTTTTGATGTTGAACGAATTTTGAGAGCGAAACAGCCAAAAGCGTTTTTGTTGGAGAATGTGAAGCAACTCACAACGCACGATGATGGCAGAACATTCAAGGTTATTTTAGAACACTTGGAAAACTTGGGTTATTTCGTTCACTATAAAGTCCTCAACGGACTTGATTTTGGAGTGCCGCAAAAAAGGGAACGAATAATGATTGTTGGGTTCAAAGAAAATTATCCTTTTGAATTTCCGAGAAATGGCGCGGAAACAAAAACGCTTTCGGACATTTTAGAGCCAGAGCACCAAATTGATAAAAAACATTTTTTGAGCGATTACTTCCGTCAAAAACTCCAACGAAAACTAAAAGAGCAGGGAAAGAAAATCATGACTCGCCCCGTCGTTATTCACGAAAATAAGGGCGGCAATTTAGGTATACATCCTTTTTCTACCGCTTTGCGCGCAAACGGCTCATACAATTATGTTACTGTGAACGGCGAACGCCGACTTACTCCGAGGGAAATGTTGCGTTTGCAGGGCTACCCCGATACTTTCAAAATGGTTGTGCCTGACACGCAGGTTAGAAAACAAGCTGGTAACAGTGTGGTTATTCCTAAAATTGAAGCCGTTGCGCGCGCAATGGTTCAAGCAATGAGCCAAAAGCCGCAACGCAAGCCGGTTCAGTCCGATTTATTCGCAACAGAAGAAAAAATAGAAAAAATATATGCGCACAAATAATAATCTATCGAAAAAGGCGTTGGATTTGGTGATACGCAAATCGCGCGTTCATTTGTACAAGCCAATTCAGATTGCTGAAATTTTATATCACCACAGAACAGAGCGTGGTTTGGATTTGAGCGATTTGCAGTCATATCGCAACATTTCTAAGCGTTGGCGAGACGAAGTTTCTTTACTTTTGGTTGGACGGCGAAGCACTTCAAGCCAAAAATATCAGGATAATGTTTTTGAGGCCAACGCCATGCCGCCGGAACTGCTTACAAAACTTGGAGAAATAAACAAGAAAAGCAAGGGTGTTGTTGAAGCATATATTTACAAAGCGTTGGAAGCGCGTCTCTCGTCCGTTCGAGAGGTTGAGGACTATATTAGAAAATCAACACCGGACACTTTCGATCTCAAAAAATTGGTTTCTATTTTTCAAACTACGCCCGGACTGCGTCGTAGCGTAGACAAAATGTACGAAATTTTGGTTTACGCCCTTTTTACGACAATCGTCCGCGCATTAAAAGCGCAAGTAACTTTGGAGATTGGTAATAAAGATAAGGAAATTTTGAAGGACTTTGAGCGATTTATAAAAATGGTTCTCGGCATTGACGCAAAACAAACCCGACTTGTTTCGCCCGCCGCGCTGTATCGCGTCGGCGTAACAAATGCCTCGGACAGGGGTTTGGATATCTGGGCCAACTTTGGCCCGGCAATTCAAGTTAAACACCTTACACTCACCCCGGAACTTATGGAGGACATCGCGGATGACATAACTTCAGACAGGATTGTAATTGTTTGTATTGATACCGAACGAGAAACGATTGAGACATTGCTCAAACAAGTCGGGTGGAGTGAACGAATACAGGGCGTTATTACCATTAACGATCTGGATGATTGGTATAAGCTTTGTTTGAGTAAAAAATACAGGGCTAATCTCGGCGCAAAATTACTGCAAGATGTTGGGCGAGAATTTGCCGCAGAATTTCCGTCAAGCAAAGAAATTGCGCCATTTATGGCAAAGCGCGGATACGACAAAATTGTTATGCCCTCTGATTGGCAAATTCAAATATAGCGTATGTATGGACACTGTTTCAAAACAAAAGCGAAGCGAAATAATGTCTCGGATAAAAAGTCGAGACAGCAAGATTGAGACATTATTTCGCAAAGAGCTTTGGAAACTTGGCTTTCGCTACCGCAAAAACTCCGGCAAATACTTTGGGAAGCCGGATATTGTTTTGAAACAGAGGAAAGTAGTTATTTTTATTGATTCCTGCTTTTGGCACGGGTGTAAAAAGCATTGTCGCATTCCAACCGTTCGCAAAAGTTATTGGTTGAAAAAAATTGCAAGAAATGTGGCGAGGGACAAAGAGGTAAAGAAGCACTACAAAAAACAGGAATGGAAAATTTTTAGAATTTGGGAACATAAGATCAAGTTAAGTAAGGATAGAGCAGTAGCGGGTATTGTTGAAAGGATAGCCAGCTAGTTAAGTAAATACACACTTTGGGTAAATTAGCGGCTTGATAAGCCGCTAAATAAAACTATGGACGAAAATAAAAAACAAGACAACGAAATAATTTTTTCTGTAACTGTTGAGAATTTACAAAACGAAGCAACTAATAGAATTGGCAGAAAATTGACGGGATATGAATTGTATACTGCCATAAAGGGTGTAGAATCTGGTTTGTCGTTTGATATTGATACGATATTCAAGACTGCCATCGAGGAAGCCGTTGAATAAAAAAATCAAAAACGAAACTTTTGGAATGGGTAGCGCGCCGCCGAAGTCCAATTAAAATTTTTCTAGCTTTCCCGTATAATCCATACCACCCGCAACCATACGAGCGATTTACGGAGCAAGGCGTTTTGGATCGAGGAAAAGAATTTTTGATTGGCAAGGAATACTGGAATTTTCTCGGAGGCGAAAATACCTTTGAGGAATTATTTACGTTGTTTGATGATGTCGGTAAAAAATTCAAAGAGAAAATTCAGTCGAAAATTAAAGAAGTGGCCCGCGCTAAAATGTCCGGATAGGTATTTATGAAAGTTGATTTTATCAATTCAGAAAGAGTAAAAGTCGGCGACGAGGAACTGATTTACTTTATGCACCCCAACATGTTGAGAGACAAGCTTATTGAAGCCGTTGAGAAGATTGGGGCGCAAAAATTCTTTTCCAGTCCGGAAGAAAATGTTAAAAAGGCGCGGGAAAATGTCGCTGAATACTTTTTTGTTTTAGGTCTTAAAAAAGACAGCGGGCAAGATTGGTTCTTAATGCAACCCAAAAAAGACCCACCCGATTTTATTCTGATGACCGTAGCGGCCAATCCAATAACAATTACTCTTGACCATTTCGAGTTGGTTGAAATACCCGGTCGGTGTAAATCATTCGAGGAAATGTTGGAGATTGTCCGCGGTAAATTAAATAAGGGATATGCAGGGAAATATCATTTATTGATTTTTGTTAATCACGAAAAAAGTAAGGAGTGGATAAATACGCTTCATCAACAAATACAAGATTTTGCTCCATTCAAGACAGTATGGACAGTTCATCTTGTGTGGTACAAAGGAAAGAGTAGTTTATACGGAAGCGTAGTAAATCGCTTGCGACCATATCCCACAAGATCAATTGAAGTTGCTCTAGATGACGAGGCGTTACGCCAAAGTTCACCATTGCCCGATCATATGGAAGAATTGAAAATTGATGGAAAGACGTTTATCAATTTCAAACCGGATTTTGTGAAGGAATTGACAATGGCAATGAGAAAATCACTCCTTGCTAGGTCGCAAGCGAGAAGATAATCGCCGCCCAAAATCCCGTCCGTCCGAGCGAGGGTGCGGCGGAGGTGTGGGGGGAATTCCGCCATTCCCTTGCAAAAAACAGAGGCCAGCCCCGCGCCCTGCTCGTTCAGAGCAGAAGCCAGCAAAAAAGTTTTCTTTTCCTTTTACCTGCCCGCCGAAGCCTCGGCGCAGGCGGGGAAGAAAAAATCGGGCGCGCGCAAATCAGGAAATGCGAAGAAAACTTTTTTGCTGGGTGGCAAGTGCCAGCGAGCGGCGGCGGGGTGCCTGCCCGCCAAAGCTTTAGCGTCGGAGGGGCTTCCTTGGTCTGGTTTCGTTCAGGAATTTCGGATAAAATGAGTTCGAGCCAAACTGTAAAGACACACCAATCATTAAGCGGCGAGTTATAAACAATTTTAATCCTAGGCAATTGCTGTAGGGGGTATTTTTGCTACAATGCACAGGTTGTGGAAAAAATTACCAAGCAAAACTATGAGGCGCTGGGGAGTTGGGGCATACTCACGAGCCTTGACTTGCACGGCTGTAACGGCGAGACCATCCGGAGTGCAGAGAAGATCCGTGAGTTTACCGTAGCGCTCTGCGAGCTCATTGGGGTGACGCGCTTTGGCGAGCCGACCGTCGTGCACTTTGGCGAACGTGAAGAAATTGCCGGCTACTCACTCGTCCAGCTCATAGAGACCTCACTGGTCTCCGGGCACTTTGCAAATGCAACAAATACTGTGTACTTGGATATCTTTTCCTGCTCGTACTACGATGCCGATACGGCCGTAGAGTTCTCAAAAAAGTTTTTTGAGGCGCAGGATGCGACGGTACATACTCTATTAAGAAAATGACCCAGCTGGGTCATTTTCTTCCTGCTTTTTAATTGTCCTTTTATACGGCAGGTGCTGCAGGGGCAGCGGGAGCGGCAGGAGCTGCCGGTGCGCAGGAACACTTCCCATCGGCCTCGTTGCAGGCGGCGCACTTGGGCATGCAGTGATCTGCGCCGCAGGCGTGCGCCGCGTCGTGCTCGGCGCTCTCTGTTCCGCACATATCGCACTTGTAGCCACTCGTTGCTCCGTCACATGTTTTGCAATTCATAACTCTTTTGGTGTTTAACCAGTAATGACGACCTCCTGGCAGTGTAGCACACTAGTGCCGAAGAGACCCATACCGAACGTGCCGAACACGTTCGGTATGGGCGGGGGACTTGAACTGTGGGTGTGGAGGGACTCGAACCCTCACGGATTGCTCCATACGTCTCTGAAACGTACGCGTATACCAATTCCGCCACACACCCTCACCACTTCGGCGTGCGAAAATAAGTATAGTGAAATAATTGACGTCTGTCTATTATTGTAGTACGGTGGATGCGGCATACACCAGCAGCTGCTGGTTCTGATCTTTGTAATAAGGAGAACAAGTATGGACTTAACAGAAGCACGCAAGCGCATTATCGTAGCAGTGGATGTTCCCGATCTTGATAAGGCATGGGAAATCACAGACAAGTTGGACAGTACCGGAGTGCTCTTCAAAATCGGGCTTGAGCTCATTGTACCCTTTGGCATAGGGGAAATTCTCAATCGGTTGACAACCGACCAAATTGAGAATGATCGTTTCTTCATTGACGCTAAACTCTGCGACATCCCAAACACTGTCGGCGCCGCAGCACGGCAGATTGCCATGTGCGATGTGGGCATGTTTAACGTCCACGCAAGCGCGGGAGCGGACGCAATGGCCGTGGCAGTGCAGAATCGCGGAGTCTCTAAGGTATTGGCCGTAACCATACTCACCTCGCTCTCAAACGAGCAGTGCAAGGAGATCTACGGCAACGAGCCGAACGACGCGGTACTGCTCCTCGCCCTCTTAGCGCACACAGCGGGAGTGCAAGGGCTCATCTGCTCTCCCAAGGAGCTCACCATGCTCCATGAACACCGTGTAGCAGAAGATATGCTCAAGATTACTCCCGGAGTCCGTCCCACATGGGCGGCGGCAAATGATCAAAAGCGAGTGATGACGCCCGCAGAGGCAATCCGTGCGGGTGCAACGCACTTAGTCATTGGACGTCCTATTACCAAACCGCCAGAAAGTTTAGGCGGTGAGCTGTACGAGCGAATGGAAAAAGCGGTTGATCTCATTGCTGCAGAAATCGCCGGAGCGCCTGCGGAGGTGGTGGCATGAATTAAAGCAAGGAGCATCAAAACCTGATCCGCATCCTACCACTCTTAGAAGCAGTTAAAGCTGCGCAGTATGGTCCGTTTCTCCCTCTGCACCATCGGCCCTGTCCGGCACTATAGTCAGGACGGGGGTTTTTTTTGTGATAGAATATGCCTATGAATCAGCGAGGATTTGGGCTCATGCCCGCCATCGGCGCTGTGAGTTTTGTGATCATCTTTGTCGCGGGCTATTTTGCGGTGCGCACGCTCTCCCCGGTGTCAGCAGTTCCTGCACCTCTTACAGAGCAGAGCACAACAACAAATACTGCCGCACTGCGCACAGCGGTCAGCGGCACCATTGACCCTCGCGATATTGAGAGCGTCTTATTTACCGTTGGCGCGGCGCCCTCGGTGCGCGTAACCGTTGATACACCGACTGCCGGAGTGGTGGTGAAGGTTACCGACCCCAAGGGAGGGACCTACTCTGCGATCGCTAATACCGGCAATGCCGACAGCAAGGAGGGAGAGCGCTACATCATAGAGCGCAAACCAGACGGCACATATCGCATTACCATTATTGCTCCAGGCGGAACAACTCCCGGCGAGTATCGTGTAACTGTTGAGAATCCAAGCGGGAGTAGCCCGGCGCCTTATACGGTTGACATTCCCGATGCGCCGGTTGTTGTGACTGATACGCAGAATGTCGGCGGGAGCAGTGCAAACATAGAGGTTTCCATTACTGTAGGGGAGACTATTGCCCTCTCGGGTTTTGTGGCAATTGCAGACGCGCAAGTGATTGCCACTATCACTGCGCCCAGCGGGACCCAAACATCGCTTTTACTTGCCGAAGAGGAGGGGAGTCTGGGCACCTACAGCGGGACCTTTAACGGCGCCACGGAGAGCGGCACCTACAGTGTTGAATACGTTATTCAAGGTGAAAACTCCGCGGAAGACGAATTTTACAAAACTTCGTACGACCAATTTACCGTCGCCGGCGGGACCGTAACCGGTTCAGGAGGGGTAAATAAAAAATTTGACATTAACCGCGGCGATGAGATACAACTCATTGGTTACTAGAGCAAGAGGCGTTTTTCCCGTATACTACATATATATGCCGACTAAATCATGGAAGAACTGGATACTCCTTGCGGCAGGGCTCGTAACGCTCATCATGCCCTATTTGGGATTCCCGCGCGGTGTTAAAGACTTTTTCTTTGTCCTTGCCGGCTTGGCAATACTCGCGATTGCCATCAATCTCCTCTGGCCATACACAGCTCCTGCGTCCGTACGTCATCCTAAAAAACCCCGCCCGCGCCGAGAGGCGGTGCCCGAGATTACGCCGCCGATAGAAACGCCTCATGAAGAGGAGGCTCATTAATCCCATCACCGGTTACGCACTCTTTCTCGCAGGGCTCGTGTTTTTTGCTGCGCTCTTATTTGTGGCGCCATGGTCCCAGTCTGCGCTAGTCTATTCCACTGATGACGGATTTGCTATTGCCAGTACTACCCCGCCCACTCCACCAGAACCTCCCAAACCAAAACATATTGAAACACCGGAGTCCGTGAAGGCAATTTACATGTCCAGCTGGGTGGCGGGCACGCCCTCCGTGCGCGAGGGGCTCATCAAACTTGCCGAAGAGACCGAGATCAATGCCATCATGATTGATGTGAAGGACTATACCGGCCGCATCTCCTTTGCCGTCAACGACCCCGCGCTTGCGCGCTACGGCTCCGCCGACCCCACGCGCATCAAAGATATTGACGCGCTCATTGCGGAGCTTCACGAAAAAAATATTTACATAATTGCGCGTATTGCCGTTTTCCAAGACGACTTCCTTGCGCGCAAGCGGCCCGACCTTGCCGTCAAGCGCGCTTCCACAGGCAACATCTGGCTGGATCATAAAAAGATCGCGTGGCTGGATACCAGCGCTCCCGAGGTCTGGGATTACAGTTTTTTGGTTGCGCAGGAAGCGGTGAAGCGCGGCTTTGACGAAATAAATTTGGACTACATCCGCTTCCCCTCCGATGGAGCAGTCTCCGACACAAGCTATCCCTACTACCGCCCGAGCGAAGAGAGCAAGGCAGAAGCTGTGCGGCGCTACTACGCCTACATCGGGGAGCGCAAGGAGGAATTAGGCGTGCCCGTCTCGGGAGACCTCTTTGGCATGGTGCTCACCGAGACCTCTGACATGAACATCGGGCAAATTTTGGAAAACGGTTTGGAATATTTCGACTATGTGGCGCCGATGATCTACCCCTCGCATTACCCGGACGGCTTTAATGGGTGGAAGAAGCCGGCAACCGTGCCCTACGAGCTTGCCAAGTATGTGCTGGATGCGGGCGTCGCGCGATCCGTTGCGGCGAGCACGACACCGGAAAAAATTCGCCCATGGCTGCAGGACTTTGACCTCGGCGCCGACTACACGGCGGAGATGGTGCGCGCGCAGATCAAGGCTACCTATGATGCAGGGCTTGACTCATGGATGCTCTGGGCTCCCTCAAACAAATACACCCGCGCCGCCTTGCTGGAGGAGTGATGGAAGTGAGACTCGCCGCGGCGAGTCTCACTTCCATCACTTGCGCGTGCACGCTACACTTGGCGCATGGCAAAAGAACCTCTGGCAGCGCGGCTGCGGCCGAAAGGTGGCTTGACTTTGTATTGCAGGTTTGCTATAATGGTAAAAGATACCTTGAAAAGGCCCTAATTCGCGACGGCGAAGGGGTAAAAAACCAAGTAGAAGGAGCAGATGATGAAAACCATCAGTCATGGTCAAACCCGCGCTCTTGTTGGGTCGTTTCTCATTGATACGCCGTGGGACGACATCGAAGTCCCCGATGATGATGACTTTGTTCAATCTTTCATCCAACTTCGGCCAGAAGAACGCGGGAGAAAGTTTGCTGATTTCATCAGAGACAGGTTCCAGATTGTTTCCACTGCGGTTAAACATGCGGTTAAACACCTCATCAATCTCGACACCATCCCCTTCACCCCCAACGGCTGGAGTGTAGAGGAACACCAGGAGGGAGGAATGCTTGAGTGGAACTCCAACAAAGTCTCCCTCCACCTCTCTCCCAACCAAGAAGGGAACATATACATTAAGGGCAACGAGCTCCGCACAGAGCTCAAGGGCAAACCTGTCTTGAATGCAAACGTTCTAGACTACCTCCTTATCCACCAAGACCTCATCCCCGAGGAGTGGAAAGACCAGAGCATCTTCTTCTGGGGCACCATCTACTGCGGCCTGGACGGCACCCTGTTTGTCCGTTACCTCTACTGGCACGGCGGCTGGTGGCACTGGGACTTCCTCTGGCTTGGCAGCGATTGGTTCTGCCACCGCCCGGCTCTCGTTCTCGCAAGTGGGCAATGAGAGCTTAGTACCTTACGCTTCAGCCCTTAACCCTGAACACCTAGATCTTTAGACCCCGTCCGCGACACGCATGTGTTGAGATGGGGCTTTTTGTTTGCATTTTACATCGTCATTTTAATTTTTGATATTTCATTTTTGATTTAATATAGCCCGCAATTATGGTATAATACGCGCCAACTATGGCCGACCTCCTTAAACAGGGTATGGCATATCTTGCCGAGACCGACTTTCGCGGCGCTAAGACGCGTTTTGGCATTAAAAACAGCGACCGCGCGCGGCATGTCTACGTCATCGGCAAGACCGGCATGGGCAAGAGCACCTTGCTGGAGAACATGGCAATCCAAGATATGGCCAACGGCGAGGGGCTCGGCTTCATAGACCCTCACGGCGGCACTGCGGAAAAACTCTTGGATTACATCCCCGAGGAGCGCACCAAGGATGTGATTTACTTTGCCCCCTACGACCTTGACTACCCCATCTCCTTCAACGTGATGGAGGACGTGGGCAAGGACCAGCGCTACCTTGTGGCAAACGGGCTGATGTCCTCGTTCAAAAAAATCTGGCCCGACGTATGGAGCGCGCGCATGGAGTACATCCTCAACAACACTCTCCTCGCGCTCCTTGAATACCCCGACTCAACCCTCCTCGGCGTCAATCGCATGTTGAGCGACAAAAATTATCGCACACAGGTAGTCAATAATATTTCAGACCCATCTGTGAAGGCTTTTTGGCTAGATGAGTTTGCTAAGTATAACGAGCGCTACATGCAGGAAGCGGGCGACGCGATTAAAAACAAAATCGGTCAGTTCACCAGTAATCCCCTCATCAGAAATATTATTGGCCAGCCCAAGTCCAGCTTTGACATCCGCGAGGTGATGGACGGGAAGAAGATTCTCATCATGAACCTCTCCAAGGGCCGCGTGGGCGAGCAGAACGCCTTTCTCCTCGGCGGCATGCTCATCACCAAGATTTATCTCGCCGCCATGAGCCGCGCCAATGCTACGACGGCGACACTCCAAGCGCTTCCATCCTTCTACCTCTTTGTAGACGAGTTCCAGTCCTTCGTCAACGACTCTTTTGCCGACATCCTTGCCGAGGCGCGCAAATACAAGCTCAATCTCACCATCGCGCACCAATATATTGACCAGATGCCCGAGACGGTGCAGAGCGCGGTCTTTGGCAATGTGGGCACGACCATCGCCTTCCGCGTGGGTCCCTTTGATGCCGAGAAGCTGGAAAAGATTTTCAGCCCTAAGTTTACTGAAGAGGATCTCGTTAATCTCGGCTTTGCCCAGATTTACCTCACTCTTATGATAGATGGCGTAGGCTCGCCGTCCTTCTCTGCGACCACGCTTGCGCCGATAGAAAATGCCATGCAGGAGCTCCACGCGGGACTCAAAGAGCAAATCATCGCTTCCTCTCGCGCGCAGTACGCGCATCCGCGCGAGGAGGTGGAGAAGGCGATTACCGAGTGGCACAAGGTGGCGCTCTCCTCAATAGAGAAGGCGGATAGAGCGGGAAGGGTCAATCCGCCGGCCGGCGGACAAGGGCCAAGTAAAAAGTATCATACAGGAAGTCGGACTTCGGGGGCGGCGGAAGTCCGACTTCCGTTCCAGAAGCGCGCGACTCTCATTAAGGAGGCGGCGCAGGACCGCACGCGAGAGCTCTCCCTAGAAGCGCTCGTTGCGGCGAAGAACAAGGAGACAGTGAAAGCAACGCCACAGGCAAAAGAAGATCTCAAGTCTTTTTTGCAAGACGTTATTAAGTCAGTCCCCAAAGAAAAGAAAGAAGAAGTGCCAAGTATCAAGGATCAAGCAGACCAGAGGTCGGACTTCAAGGGCGGCGGAAGTCCGACTTCTGATTCCCAAGAAATTCCAGAAGACGAGCTCCGGCATATGCTTGAGGTACCTAAAAGAAACGGGTAGAGTGCCTGTATGAGAGAGTTCCGCACGGCGCTAATTTATACCACTGCCTATCTGCCCTATATTGGCGGAGCGGAGTTGGCGCTCAAAGAGATTACCGAGCGTTGGCACAATGTGCGGGTGCTTATCGTAACGGCGCGGCTCTCGCGCACAGTGCCGCAAAGGGAGCGCATCGGCCGCGCCGAAGTCATCCGCATTGGCATCGGCATCCCACGCGTTGACAAGCTCCTCCTTGCAGTATTCGGCAAGAGGGCGGGAGAGAGGGCGCTCAAAGGGAGCGAACCAGACTGCGTATGGGCAATCATGGCAAGCTATGGCGCGCTCGCCGCGCTTGCCTACAAACGCGCGCACCCGCGTGTGTCCTTCATACTCACCTTGCAGGAAGGGGATACGCATGAGCACATTGCGCGCCGAGCGCGCTTCCTCGGCAAGCGCTTTAGAGAAATTTTTGAGCGCGCTGACGCTATTCAGGCAATTTCGCAATACCTTGCGGACTGGGCGCGCGATATGGGCGCGACGGCTCCAATCACAGTTATCCCTAATGGAGTAGATATAGAGAAATTCAGATTTCGAAGTTGGAAGTCGGATTCGCCACAGGCGAATCCGACTTCCAAGAGTATAGAACTCATTACCACGTCTCGGCTGGTGAAGAAGAATGCAGTAGACGACATTATCCGCGCGCTCGCGCACTTGCCGGAGACAGTAACACTTGAGGTCGTAGGGGACGGAGTAGAACGAAATAATTTGAAAGTACTCACACTCTCTCTCAACCTTTCTTCCCGTGTTCATTTTGCTGGCGCTATTGCTCCTGAAGAAATTCCCTTAGCGCTCGCCCGTGCGGATATTTTTGTTCGCCCCTCACTCTCTGAAGGTTTAGGAAATTCTTTTTTGGAAGCGTTTGCCGCGGGTCTCCCCGTGATTGCCACACCTGTTGGTGGTATCCCTGATTTTCTCCGTGATGGCGAAACGGGCTGGTTTGCCGAGGTGAGGAACCCCGAGTCCATTGCCGCCTGCGTGCGCTATATTATTAATCCTGCACACGAGGAGCATGTGACACACGTTACTGCTGCCGCACGAGCACTTATTGAGAAAGATTATACATGGGAATCTGTTATGGTGCGGATGGGAGCTATCCTGTAAAACTATATGACAGGAGAAAATCGTCCACATATTGCGATCATCGGAGGAGGATTCTTTGGAGCTACCGTCGCTTATGTTCTCGCGGAAGCGGGGTATCCGGTCACCCTGTTTGAGAAACACGATGATTTACTTCAGGCCGCATCAGGAATTAATCAATTCCGTCTCCATCGTGGGTACCATTATCCACGAAGTGCTGAAACTGCGCGAGAGTGTGCTGAAGCAGAACAAATCTTTTTAGAAGAATTTCCCGGACTTGTCTCGTTTGAGAACGATCATTACTATTGTATTGCGCGTGAAGGAAGCAAGATTTCTCCTGAGGATTTTCGTGCTTTTTGCGATGCGGTTGGTCTTGAGTATGAGGAGGCACACTCCCCTGTGGTTAATCGGGAAGAGATACTCTGGAGCGTTAAGGTACGTGAAGGACTCGTCCGTATTGATGCGGCACGTTGCTATCTACGAGAGCGTTTAGAACATTTAGGAGTTGCTCTTCGTTTCAATACGCTAGCGACGGAAGAACTTCTTCGCCCGTTTTCAAAAGTAGTGGTATGTACTTATGCATCAAACAACCAGGTGCTTCGTACGTTATTACACGACGAGCATATTCAAGAGTATCAGTACGAACTGTGTGAAAAGATCGTGTTGGAACTTCCCACGGAGTTTCAGCATCAGAGTGTTGTTATTATGGACGGGCCTTTTATGTGTGTTGACCCCTTTTGTGACACTCCCTACCATCTGATGGGGAATGTAGTACACGCAATCCACAGATCCTCTGTAGGCGCGTATCCAGAAATTCCCACTCACCTTGCCCAATTCATTAATAGGGGATTAGTAAACAAACCGCCGCACTCTAATTTTCGGCACTTTATTAAATCAGCATCACAGTATTTTCCTCACGTGTACGCCGCACGTCATGTGGGTTCTATGTATACCATTCGTACGGTGCTCCCCAATCTTGATCACTCCGATGCTCGCCCGACGATTGTTGAGCCCTTAAGTGAGCGTGTGATCCGTGTGTTCTCTGGCAAGATTGGTAACTGTGTACTTGCGGCATGGCAGGTGCGAAGACTCATTACTAAGTCTGAGGGAAAGCATCCGCAATAATTTTTGTTACGAGCGTTGCTTGTGCACCGTTTGTGATTGGCGCTTTTCGACAGTGAAGTGACTCAATAAAAGCATCACACTCTCTATCTAGAGGTACTGTCGTGCTTTCAGCAATGATCGTTGGTTCTTTTTCTTTTTCCACACGCAAAAGACGATTTCCTTCCCATAGGTAGGTCTGCGTCTGTGTCGTAATGGTAATCGTATGTTTGGTGACAGAAGAAAGACGATTGACGAGCCCGAATGCTTTTGCGCCGCTTGGATATTCTAGTGAAAAAGTATACGCATCATGAGTGCCGAGAGTTGAAATAAGGGGATGTATCTGTGCAACCGTGGGCGTGCCGAGGAGATCGTTTGCTAAAGACACCTCATGCACGGCGAGATTCCAAATCCCGTCCTCGTGGAAGGATCCGTATTTTTCCCACGTAAAAAGGACGTTCTGTATCTGTTCCTGTGCAATTTCTGTTTTTAATTTTTGCCATAGCTCGTGATAAAGGTATATGTAGCCAACCATCAGGATTTTATTTTTTTGTTGCGCAAGTTCTGTGAGCGCCATCGCTTCGACTGGATCTTGGCAGAGTGGTTTCTCTACAAAAACGTCCTTCTCATGCTCCAGCGCTACACGAACAAGAGATGAGTGCGTGTGAATGGGCGTTGCAATACACACGGCAGAGATGTCAACATTCTCCATGACTTCATCCACGTTGTGAGTCACGGGAATGTGCGGGTACTCGCTTTTAAGCCATTCGTCCGTCGCCGAGTCTCCGGTATGACAAATAAGCGATATCTCCGCCCGGACAGAGAATGTTTTAAGGAGGTTCTTCCCCCAACGGCCAACTCCGATGATTGCGATTTTGTCCTTACTGTGCATAATGAATTTGTGAAGAAGATACTTTTAGCAACGGGTATATTCTACCCTGATGTTGGCGGGCCCGCAATACATGCTCGACATATTGCTGACGAGATTGTCAAGCATGGGGGACGAGTCCGTGTGATTACCTACGGAGGAGCTTTTCCTGTTGGTACGGTGTTACTCCCGTATCCGGTGACGCGTATCCCGCTCTCACTATGGGCGCCGCTTAGATGGGCTCTCTATGCGCTCGCTGCGCTTAAGGATTCTCTTTGGGCGGAGGTGATTTACGCGTTTGATTTGAGCGCGGCTGGTGTACCTGCCGCGTGCGCAGCCACACTTACGGGCAAAAAGTTT
Source organism: Candidatus Vogelbacteria bacterium RIFOXYD1_FULL_51_18 (assembly GCA_001823095.1). GTDB lineage: Bacteria > Patescibacteriota > Minisyncoccia > Phycocordibacterales > UBA9988 > UBA9988. The sequence continues at coordinate 17,061 of MHTL01000011.1, forward strand.
TTTATACGCATCGGTGGAGATCCCCTCTGGGAACGTGTTGTTGAACATGGCAAGCGCTTCCTCTCTCTTGACGAGTACTACGCACACGGCTACTACCTCACTGATAGACCTTTTCTCTTTCGTCTTATACGCTGGGTGCTCTCTCGCACTGATTATGTGATTACCTACGCACAAATGCTTGCTGATCTCTACACAAAGTATTTTAACGTGCCACCTGAGCACATTCATATTATTCCTAACCCGTTCCCCGCTGTTCCTTCTGGAACTAAAACACTTACTGACGCACCGCTTACTTTGTATGCAGGACGTTTTGTAAAATATAAGAATCTTCCCTTTGTTCTCCGAGTATTTAGGCGTATCCATACTGCACATCCCGCCAGTCGTCTTATGCTCGTTGGTTCTGGCCCAGAATTTACATCAGTGAAGGAATACGCCACGACGCTTGCGCTCGGTGATGCGCTCCAGATTCTCCCCGCGGTACCTCATGAGCAGTTAAGAGAATTCCAAGCGCGCGCGTCATTGGCGCTTGCACCCGCGCTGACGGAATTTAGTCCTAATTTTGCACTAGAGGCGCTTGCCACCGGTACGCCAATCCTCATTAGCCGAGGAAATGGTCTTACCGTGCAGCTCCCGGAGGAGTGTCTCTTTGATCCTAGTAAGGAAGATGAGTTGTACGAACGTTGGAATGCTCTCCTTGATCCTGTTGTGTACGCGAAAGTTGTGCAAGAGGTCATCGCTTCCATCCCGCACTATACGTGGACGGAAGTAGAGGCCGCTCACGCTGTACTCCTCGGACTATGAACACAAAGCTCCGTGTCCTGATGATCTCTGGTGATCCGATGGTGCTGGAGGGGGGGAGTGCTGTCTCGGGGCGGCTCTCTGTATATGGGAAGTTTTGTGAACACCTTGATGTCCTTGTGTGCACGCGTACAGCGGTAGGGGAGCGGTCTTTGGGGAACCTCCACATGCATGGCGTTGTCTGCACGAGCATCCTTGGATTTTACCGTGCTATTATAGTAGGAGAGGGTATGCCAAAACCTGACCTCGTCACGGCACAAGACCCTTTTTTCCTCGGCACTGTAGGGCTTTTTATTGCTCGCCATCATCGGATACCTCTTGAAATACAGATTCATACTGATCTTTACGACCCAGAATTTATTCGGTTCAACATAAGGAATCGTTTTCGCTCTTTCCTCGCACGCTTTATTATCGCTCGCGCAGGGCAGGTGCGTGTTGTGTCTAATCGGATCAAAAAAAATTTGAGCGAACAAAAATTTGCAGAGGGGATCCATATATCAGTTGTTCCTGTCCCGGTAACGCTTACTTCTCTCCCCACTATGTCCAGACGCGGAGTTGGCGAGCGCCTCCGCGTCCTCACCGTGTCACGTCTCACCGCAGAAAAAGATCTCTTTCTCGCACTCGATGCTTTCGCACTTCTCCATAAAGAAAGGCCAGAATCAACCTTTGTTATTGTGGGAGACGGGCCTCTGCGCTACTCTCTTGAGGCATACGCGGAACGCTGTGGGATATCATCCTTCGTCATATTTGTAGGAGCACAGAAGGATGTTACTCCTTACTATCACGATGCGAATGTATACTTGAGCACCGCTCGGTATGAGGGCTATGGCCTCTCTCTTGTTGAAGCAGCGCTCTGTGGGCTCCCTATCGTTTCTACTGATGTTGGTGTTGCGCGTGAATTGGGGCCGAGCGCTCTCGTCCCTCGAGATGCGCAAAAAATTGCTCAAGCACTCACTGCTCCGTTTTCGTCCCCTCATGTCCCACACTCTCTCGTGTGTACAGTTGAGGAAAGTGCTCGTCAGATCGCAGAGAATTGGAGCACGCTCCCACCTCCCCCTACTACTCCTCGGGCGCGTACGCCGCTTTGGTTTTTGGTGAAGTATGTCGCGTCGGGTGGAATGGCAACTGCGGTAAATCTTAGTTTTCTTTATATCCTTACCGAATTTTTTTCTATCTGGTATGTTTTTTCTGCGGGACTTGCGTATGCGGCTGCCTTCATTGTGAGCTTTACTCTCCAGAAATTTTGGACTTTCCATAATGGAACATTGACGCGTGTTCGGTCTCAATTTGCACTCTATGTTACGTTGGGAACCTTCAACGTGTTCTTAAATACATCGCTCATCTATCTCATTGTTGAATCAACGGGTGTGCATTATCTTGTGGCGCAAATCGGCATTGGTCTACTCATTGCACTGTGGTCGCTCTTCTTTTATCGTATTCTCTTTGCAAATCCATGAAGCTTCTTTTTATTACACAGGTATGGGATGAGAATGATAGCGTCTTGGGGTTTGTCCCCTCATGGGTAGAAGCATTTCGTCCAGTTTCTACATCACTTTCTGTCATAGCTCTCCGCGTCTCATCAAGCGAGCATCTCAATGGTATCCCCGTCCATTCTCTAGGGAAAGAGGAGGGGAGAGGACATACGCGGAAAATTTTCCGATTTTATCAGTTACTGTTGGATCTTCGTAATTCTTATGACACGGTGTTTGTCCACATGAATCCAGAGTATGTGGTACTCGCGGGATTTTTGTGGCGACTTATGGGAAAAAAAGTAGTGCTTTGGTACGCGCATGGCATTGTTACATGGAAGCTCCATGCCGCGACGCCTTTCTGTTCGCGTATTCTGACCTCAACACCAGAAGGATGTCGCATCAGTTCAAAGAAGCTTCGCGTTATTGGACAAGCCATTGATACCGAACTCTTTAGTCCGGCATCTCACGTTCCCCTTATTCCAAAACTTTTTGTTGTGGGAAGAATAGCTGAGATCAAGAGCCAAGCGCTTGCAGTACGCGCACTCGCGCTTATTCATAAAGAATATCCAGAGGCAACGCTCGAAATTATTGGAGCGCCTGTGTACGACGCTGATCGTATCTACGAATCTTCTGTGCGAGAACTCTCTCGTGAGCTTGGTGTTGAATCATTCGTGCGCTGGTGTGGTCCGCTCACGCGCATAGAACTTGCTCGTGAATTACCGCATGCATCTTTGTGCATCAATATGAGCACTAACGGGAGTCTTGATAAGGCAGGGCTTGAGGCGCTTGCCGCAGGGGTGCCTGTTATTACCGCTAATCCCGCATTTCGTTCAATCCTTATGGGTGTCGCTGACATACTCTTCATGTCCTCTCAAGAGAGTAGCGATGTTTCCCGCGCTATTCTCTTATATTTAACACTTCCGTCTGAAGAGCGTGAACATATCCGTAGGACACTTCGGGAACGAGCTGTCGCGGAGCATAGCATTACAACATTTGCTGAACGGGTAGTATCTACACTATGAACAGCGCCTTCTCACGACTTTCTGTCCTCCTTATCGTTCTGGCGTTCTGTGTTCTTGGGGCGCTCTCGTTCTGGCGTCTTACGGAGATTCCCGCAACGTGGATGGACGAGGGAGCAATTGATCAAGTCGCTATGAACCTTGCCCAAAAAGGAATCTATGGATATCAAATCGCGCCAGGAGATTTTATCTCTGCAGAATTTTTGACCACTGGGTATCCGGTAGTGTATCCCATCACGCTCTCGTTTTTATTATTTGGGAAGAGTCTTTTTGCCGCGCGATTTATCATGGTAGTGTTCATGTTTCTCTTAAGTATATCCGTATACTGGTATAGCACATTGCTCGCGCCTAATCGATCTTCTCTTCGTTTGTTTCCTATCATCACACTCTTTTTATTAATAAGTTTTGCGCCATTGTACGGGCATGGAAAAAATGTACTCGGTGAAGTGCCCGGGCTTACGTTTTTTGTATTCTCATTGGTTTCTCTGTATATTTTTGAACAAAAACATCGTGTAGAGTGGCTCATATTTTTGTCGGGAATATTGAGCGGTCTTTCTATGGCGACAAAACCTCTCTATCTTATCCTCATTCTCCCATCATCTCTCTGCGTATTCTTTTTATTTAGACGCAAGTCGTTCTCTCTAAAAGAGAAAGGTCTCTTTATGTTGGGTATGTGCATCCCCCTCTTATGGTGGATATTCGCTCAATCAGGTGATCATTCTGTATTGAATACTTTTTTTTATGGAAATCCTGATCAGACATCATTCATCTCTTTGATAACAAGGAATAGCGCTCGTTTTTTTACTGAAATTTCGCCAATATATTTCCTTGCACTTTTGTTGTGTTGGTGGTTAGGAATGCTTTTGAAGGGGAGAAAAGATTCCAAAATTTTAACTACAGAGTGGTTTGCTTTTATTTTTTCGTTCCTTAATCTCATCAGTTTCCTGACTACTCGCGGTTTTTATAGATATTTCTTTCCCTCTGAAGTGCTTGCCCTTCTATTTTTACCTTATGCTCTCTATAGCATTATGCAATTCCGGTTGAATCCCACGCGATCATTGTTGGGTGTTGTTTTTGTCACTGCCGTACTTATCGGTATACAGAGCTACCAACTATTCTTTCATTCTTGGGTGTCAGATTCACAGCACAGCGCGAGAGCCACCATCCTCTCTCGCGAGCTAGGAGTGTTAGAGCCAAAACGATCCGTCTTCTTTTACAATGTTCCTGAAGCAGTACTTTTTTTACCTCATAAAAATTATTACCAGTACCTTCGATTTGCAGACACTGTAGAACGGGGTAGTGACACACTCCCACTCCTTGAGCGCGGGCGGGTTGATCTTGTTCTTGTTGACGGTCGCTTTTCTACGAGTACTTTTCCCTTGAATCATTACAAAGAAAAATCACGCTTTGATAAATACACACTCTATGAAAAAAAATAACGCGCTGTTCCTTTTTGTTCTCCTCGCACTCTTTCTCCTTCTACGTATCCCTGGCCTCTCGCTTCCCTACCACCAGGACGAGTGGAAGACCGCTCGCGCGGTAGAGATTGGTGCGGAGGCCGCGAGCAGTCTCTACCACCCACCGCTTACCCAGCTCTCGTATCGGGTAGCAGAAGCGCTCTTTGGCGGTGCCCACCTGCGGCTGCTCCCTTTTTTCTTTTCTTTCCTCTCCCTTTTTCTCCTCTATGCAGTAGTACGGCGGCGGATGGACGAACGAGCAGCCCTCCTCTCTGTCTTTTTATATTCCATTTCTTTCTATAGCATTCTTGCGTCACACATGATTGATACCGATGGGGCTCTTCTGCCTTTTTTCTTCCTCCTCTCTCTCGTTTGTTATGATCGGTGGAACGAGAGGGGAGAACCTCACCCTCGATACTGGTTCCTCGGGTTTATTGCTGCCCTGTTTGCTGGTTTTATGGTGAAGCTGAGTTTCATTATTATCCTGGGAGTTTTTATTATTGACTATATCTTCATCCACTACACACGATTTGGTAGGAAAGAGATTCTTATTCTCTTGTATGGTGCAGGAACCTTTATTGGAGTATCAGTCCTTGCTCTTGTTGCAACAAAATTTATTTACCCAGCGTTTCAATTAGGTGCAATGGTAGATCATGCACTCCTGTATGTGCATCTCTCGGGGAGGAACTATACTCAAATTATTGTTCAGACTATTAAAGCTGTGGAGTACCTCTCTCCATTTCTCCTCGCACCCCTTCTGCTTATGACACGAGACCATGCTCGCGCGTCTCGCATTTTCCTTATATACCTTGCGCTTGGGGCGATCTTTTACTTTATTCTCTTTGATTTTTCCCGCGGCGCACTTGATAAATACTTGATGTATACAATCGTTCCTCTCTCGGCGATCGTTGGTATAATTTTAGCGCCGTACATAGAGAGAGCGAAAAAAAATTTCAAAGACCCACTCATTATTGGTATACTTTTTTCATTCGCACTTTTTGCACTTAACTTTTTTTATCATACGGTGCCGCCACTCTACCCTAAACAAGAATGGTTCATGCGAGCGCTTGAGGGGAAGTGGGCGTTCCTTACTCCATTCACTGGGGGATCTGGTCCACTTGGTTTTTATGTCTCCTTCCTCTTCATTGGGGCCTCCTTTCTTTTTGCGTTTGTACTCGTGACGCTTGCTCGGGCACGGGTGCTCCCCCTGCCTGCGGTCGCGCTCATCCTCATTGTGAGTGGGATCACCTATAACGCGGTCTTTATAGAGGAGTACCAGTGGGGGATGATCAATGGGAGCGCTCCACAGGTTCTCTACAAGTCGCTTGCGCGCATTGAGCGCGACACCGCAATCAAAACGGTAATTACCTATAACGACATTGGCGCCTATGAGCTCTCGCGCATGGGGAAATATGCAAACCGCTTTTACGCGGTACCAGAATATGAATCTGTGCATAGAGCACGCTTCTCAGATTTTACGGGGCACTTCCTTATTGTTGATATCCCCCGTATCTACACAGGGGGCTACTACGAAGAATTTTTCAACAAATGTGCTAAGGTGTTTGAGACGCGCTCGCGCGAAATAACTGGAACTATCTATGACTGTTAGTCTCTCAATCGTACTCCCCGCGTATAAGGAGAAGGAAAATCTTGCTGTTTTGGTACCTCAGATTGAGGCAGAGTTTCAAGGGGATTCCTTTGAGATCATCGTCGTAGATGATCACTCTTGTGACGGCACGCGAGAACTAGTGGACAAGTTACATGAGCAGTACCACAACGTGCGGCTCCTTGAGCGGCAGGGGCTCTTGGGTGTTGGCTCTGCTCTTCGCGATGGCTATAACACGGCAAACGGGGAGTACATCCTCTCATCTGACGCGGACCTCTCCTTTGCGGCGGACGATATGCGTGCACTGTATGAAAAGATTTGCACTGATTACGACATGGTGCTCGGATACAAAATCTCCGGAAAAAGAAAAGGAAGTACAGACGTTGCACGTCGAACACTTCATGGGTGGGCAGAGGAGTACCTCACGAGCCCATTTTCCAATTGGATTATCCGTCTTGTGAGCGGTGTTAGACTCAAGAACTACAACACTGACTTCAGAATCATCCGCGCATCTATCTGGAAGCGCATCCGCACCGTTGAAGACCGGCAATTCTTTCTCTTTGAGACGATTTACCGTACCGTTGAGGCAGGTGGACGCATTACCGAGATCCCGGTAGTCTTTTGCCCGCGCAAATTCGGCGAGTCAAAAGTCAGTTTTTTCAAGCAAGCGCCACGTTATCTTCTCAAACTTGTCCGTTTGCGCTCTTCCTCATCTTGACATCCCGAGGCGCCTCTCTATACTGAAGTCCATGAAGATAAAAGTCCTGCATCCATCCTGCAACCTTGACACCGTCCGTGACGGACGGGGAGGAATCTTTACCTGGCTCCCCGAAGATAACATCGTAGAATTTAATGTTCTTTACTTCCAGCCCGGCAAAACCCGCGGGCATCACTACCATCCAGAGTTCAACGAGTATTTTTTGGTGGTAGAAGGGTCCGGGGTTATGGTTACCAGAGACTCCGAAGATGCTCCCGAAGAGCTCGTTCACATGAGCCGAGGGACTTGTGCGCGAACGCCGATGGGAGTCTCGCATACCTTCTACGCAATCACTGCCGTTACGGCTGTGGCAATGCTCTCAAAGCGCTGGGATGACTGCGAAAAGCCCATTATCCGGGTTGACTTCCTGCAGGGCAAGGGCACGCAGTCGGCGCAGTAAGGCATGCAGCGGATTGCCGTAGTGGGAGCGCGAGGGTATGTGGGAAGTGCGCTCGCCCGCGCGCTCATGAGCGGAGGACAGTACTCGGTAACGGAAGTGACGCGTGAGAACTACATGCTCGCACAGAAGGAGTCCTATGATGTGCTCATTAACTGCGCAATGCCCTCTGCCCGTTTTTGGGCAAAGAGCAATCCCGAGAAAGATTTTATTGAAACCGTGGAAAAGACGGCACAGCTCCTCTATGCCTGGAATTTCAAAAAATTTGTGCAGGTGAGCTCTGTCTCTGCGCGTTGCCAGCTGGATACCGTATATGGCCGCCACAAGGCGGCGGCGGAGAAGCTCGTTGACCAGGAGAAGCACCTGATTGTTCGTCTGGGCCCCATGTATAGCCCGGAGCTCACCAAGGGCGTGCTTGTGGACATTCGGGAAGGAAAAAAGGTGTTTGTGGACGGCAAGAGCCGTTACTCTTTTGCCCCTCTCTCCTTTAATGCGGAGTGGATTGCTTCACATCTTGAGCGCCGTGGCGTTGTTGAGGTCGGGGCCAGAAATGCCCTTGCGCTTGAAGAGCTTGCGTCAACGCTCGGCGTCCCTGCCGCGTTTGAAGGCGCGCTTGACCATCAGGAAATTGAAAATCCGGAACCAGACTTCCCTGATGCTCTGGATGTTATTGTATTTATGGACAAGTGGGGTGAGGAACCGTACAATACACAAAATACATAATTACCATATTTTTTTCTCTATGGAACACAAAACTCCATCACTCTCTGCTCGCGAGGTGCGCCAGTGCCGCGTGTGCGGGAACACGGAGCTCATTTCCGTCGTAGACATCGGCGAACAGTACCTCTCGTCAGTCTTCCCCGAAGACCTTGGGTATCGCGCGACCGCATCGCGCTACCCGCTTAAGCTTGCGCTTTGTCGCAAAAAGAATGACGGCGCCTCGTGCGGTCTGCTCCAGCTGAGGCACCACTTGGACCTCACGCCCATGTATGACGCTTACCCCTACACGAGCGCAACCAACTCCTCCATGACCCAGATACTCCGCGATGTTGCGGAGAGCGGACGCGCTGTGGCGGATCTCAAGCCCGATGACATCATCCTTGATATCGGCGGCAATGATGGGACGCTCCTTTCATTTTTCAAAGACGAGCCGTACCAACTGCTTAATATTGACCCGGCAAAAAACGTGGTCGCGCTTGTAGACTCCCCCCGCTACCGCGCGGTCAACGCTTTTTTCTCCGAAGCCTCATTCCGCTCCGTCTCGCAAAAAAAAGCCAAACTCATCTTCAGCATTGCTATGTTCTACCATCTTGATAATCCCATGCAGTTCTCGCGCGAAGTCGCCGCGGTTCTTGATGACGACGGCGTGTGGATCATCCAAATGGCTTACCTTCCCGCAATGATCCGGACGAATATGTACGACAATATTGTCCATGAGCATGCCGGCTACTACGCGACCCAGCAGGTAAAGTGGATTATGGAGAAAGTGGGGCTTGAAGTCTTTGACGTGCTGGAAAACGATGTCTATGGGGGGAGCTTCCGCATCTTTGTAAAAAAGAAGGGCTCTCCGCGCTGTGTTCCCACCGAGCGCCTCCGCACGACGCTTGAACGGGAACTGTCTGAAGGGATTTTTGAAGAAGCCACCTATCGCGCTTTCATGCAGCGCATTGAAAAGACGCGAGAAGATCTGCTCGCGCTCATCACGCGAATCAAAGCAGAAGGGAAGTCTATCTGGATTTATGGCGCTTCCACCAAAGGCAATACCATCCTGCAGTACTGCGGTTTGGGGAATAAGGAAATTGACGCCGCCGCGGACTCCAATGCATTCAAGATTGGTAAGTACATTATTGGCTCTGACATCCCTATCAAGGATGAAGCGGCGATGCGCGCGGCGAAGCCGAACTACCTCCTCGCGCTCCCGTACAGCTTTGTTGACGGCTTTATGAAGCGCGAAGCCGAGCTCATCGCCCACGGCACAAAATTCATCGTCCCCCTACCGGAGGTTAAAATTGTCTGATATAGAGGATTATCCTCTGTAAAGAAAAAAGCGGCGAGATGTGAATTTTGCCGCTTCATTTGCTTGTACGCGAGTGCCGTTAGAGAATTGCCGCTGATTCCCGATCTCCCTTAAACCACTTTTGGAAATAGGCAAGGTACCGAGGAACATTCTGCGGGATGACGTCCGGGGGATTTTCCGTAAACCACTTGAGGTCGTCCCGCTCTGTCACCTCGCTAGTCGCTCTGCAGGCGATGATTAGTGAGATGGGATATCCAAAGGGATGTTCCCTGTGGAGCCATGTGTGAGTGCCAATGAGTTCAAGACTAGAAACTCCATCGGCGATCCCTTCCTTGCGAACATGGTAGTCACAGGCATCTTGGTAACTCTGGCCTGGCTTCATGTATCCGCCCGGGATATGCCACCCCTTGAAGTCATCATCCCGATGGCTCAGGAGAAATCTTCCTCCATCATCATAGATGAGGACCTCAACCGCAGGCCACGGCACAAGCTTGTGTATGAACCGGTACGCAGAATCCGGGATAAACCCCTTATCCTGCTCAACCACGACTGCTAGCAGATGTCCCAATTCCGCCTGTTCTTCAGGCGAAAGTGATGAACTCGGCATTGTCTAATCCTCCCTTTCCTCAAGTTTCTATCTGTGTTCAGTATACACGAACTACAGATTTTGTCAATAGCGACAGGGACGCATAAGGCAGGCTACAATCAGGATATGAAAAGAGCTCTGATTACCGGTATTGCGGGGCAGGATGGATCGTATATGGCGGAACTGCTCCTCTCTAAGGGCTACCACGTTTTTGGATTGGTACAAGAGGGGGGGAATACACGTTACGTTCCGCAGGGGGCAAAAGTGACCTACGGGGACCTACGAGATCCGCAGTCTCTTACAGCTCTTGTTGCGGAGTCACAACCCGATGAGGTATACAATTTAGCTGGCATCACTGATCTTAAGACTGCGTATGAGCAACCCGAGTTAGCCATGAAGATAAATTATGAGAGCGTTGGCGTACTTCTTAATGAAAGTATACGAGTAAATCCACACGTGCATTTTCTTCAGGCATCATCAAGCGAAATATTTATTCCTTCCGAAACTCCGCTCAATGAGGATTCGCCACGTGATTGGGATACCACTAACCCCTATGCCAGAGCAAAAATGATGGCTGACCGCGACTTTGTCGCTCTCGCGCGGGAGCGTGGCGGACGTTTTGCCTGCTCCGCGATACTCTTTAACCACGAATCTCCGCGGCGTCCCGAGGCGAGTGTTTTGCGGAAAATTACCAGTACGCTTGCCGCTATCGCCCGCGGCAAAGAAGAGCGCCTCCGTATCGGCAATGTAACGATGAAGCGCGATTGGGGATTTGCTCCTGACTATGTGCGGGCGATGTGGTCTATGCTACAAATGGATGCTCCCACTGATCTGGTTGTGGCTACGGGGGAAACACATTCGGTCCAGGACGCAATTACTATTGCAGCAGAACTTCTGGGTATGAGTCTTTCATGGCAAGGGGGGGGAGTAAATACCTGTGCGTACGACAGCGCGGGGAAAAAAGTGGTTGCTGTTGATCCAAATTTCTATAAACCAGCAGAGCAGTATCCTAAGGTAGGAGATACACACAAAATACAAGAGCTCACTGGCTGGAGCCCCAAAACAAGTTTTACCTCACTCATTAAGACAATGGTTGACTCGGCTCTATCCTCTTAAAGAAAAAAATATTGGCACCACAGGTGACGAGATGGAAAGCGATTAAACTTAAGACTATTCCCCAAATACCATAGAGGGGAATCAGAATAGCAAAGAGGGCAATTTTTACCGATGGTCCGATAAAACTCAAGTAGTACTTCTCTCGTATTTTTGCATGCGCAGTGAAGATAGTACTCACAAACATGATAGGAAGTGAGAGAAGTAACGTGAATGACAGCGCTTGGGAGTACCTAATTGATTCAAGATATTGGGGGAAGAGGAGCGAGTATAAAAATGGCGCGAGAAGTATGTATACTCCAACAATAACGGCAATATAAAAAAAGAGACGAGCACCTTTACGGTACACGTTTTTACGGAGCTCCCCTATGCCTCTCTCTGCAATCTTTGGGAAGATAAGGGTGTCTAATTTTCCAATGATTGCCTCTATGTTGCTAATAGGCGCCAGTGCAATGGTGTATACGGCCAACTGAGCTCCCCCTAAAAAATGCCAAAGGAGGAATTTATCTATATTTTGTGCAACGATGCTAAAAATCCCCATTGCGCTTAAGTGCTTGCCGTAGGAAATAACTTCTGGATCGTAGACACTGTCCCGCATATGTTTTTGTACGGTGAGGTAGAGGAACAATCCCTTCAGGATTGTATACGGTAAGAAGTAACTCACTAGAAGTACAGTGAGGTTCCCTCCAAAAAACAGCATTCCTATCAAAATGAGCGCGGGGATGGCGAGTGAGAGCGCGTGGTAGAGCGCGTACTGTTTGAAAAGCTTCTTTCCGCGGAGAAAGTACGAGTATACTTCAAAAGAGTAAAAGAGCGGTACAAAGAGTGAAATTATGAAAAGATTGAGAGCAAGAGAGACTGCTCCTTGGGCAAGGTAATAGAGCGCAACCGCGAGACCAGCGAGTGTGCCGAGGAATCCCCAGAGTAATCGGGTTTTGAATGAGAGCAGGAGAGAATTCTCCATCCCTTGAGCAGCTGCTCTCATGAGGGCAACATTGATGCCGGTGAGTGTGGGAATGGCGAGAAAATTAAAGATAGTCAGGATATAGCGATAGGTGCCATACACATCAGGCTCGAGTAAGTTGGCAAAAGCAACCGAGAGACCAAAAGAAACACCAGACACAATGAGCTGTCCTACAACAAGCCAAAATCCTCCTTTGGCCAGATACACCATATCGGTTTTGAAGTATTTTTCGCTGGAGCGGAGTAGTGTGTATGTCGCAGATCGCCACTGAACCATGTAAACATCATACAATTTTTTTGCCTCTAGATCAATAGAAATAAAAAAGTCCTCAATGTGCTGCAACAAATTGAGGACTAGAGGTCTAGAGGTCTACATATCGAGAATCCGTTCAATCTGACCTGTGTCGACGTGTTCTCGCGCTTGCAAGAAGACATCATCAGGCATCTCACCAAAGTTAAGCGGTGCGCCGTCGCTACCATGCATTACCTTGGTTGCATCATCGAGCTCTAAAATGTAAGCGCGGAGCGCTTCGTTAGCAACTGGCTCACCATCCACATGGAAACTGATACCGAAGTTGTAACTAAGCAGTTGTTTGCAGGCTACATCCTTGAACATTGCTGTACCCGGATAAGCAGTGGCGACAAACATCTTCCGATTGACCGCCTCTTTGGCTACTAGTTCTTCTTGCCAGAGGATGAAGGCCACGCTGGTCTGAAGGTCACGAAGCGTCTCGCCTGGATAACCCATAATCCAGGTACAGTTGGCGTGGATACCAACTCTCTGGCAGTTCTGAATGCCCTGTACCATGGTGGTGGGAAAATCAAAACCATTGAGTCGAGTCAAGTCATTCTTCTGGGCGCCTCGCGGTCGAAGAATGAAGCCACCCTTATTCATTCGTTCAAGGACATTGGGACTAGCACTTTCGGCACCGAAACCGATGTAGATACAGCCAGCTTCGGCCATCCAGTCGGCTCGTTCATCAGCCGCCTCATCCAGACGAGTGTGCGTGCCCCAGCGCAAACCACCCAAAGGCTCAAAAGCATCAGGTAAGGCCTTGATACGACGGGGGTCAACGGCGAAGTTGTCGTCATTGAAGCCCAGGAAGTCAATCCGGTAGGTCTCCATCAACCACAGTGCTTCTTGGACAATGTTGCCCGGCGAGTGCATACCATATAACCGCTCGCCTTGGGCACCGCGATAACAAAAAGCACAAGCATAAGGGCAACCACGACTAGAGACTCTGGTCAGACTTCGGTTCATCTGGAAGGAGGTGGCCGAACTGTTGTTAGCCTCCAGGCCCCAGACCGGCACTTTAATATACCATTCCATGATCGGGTTGCCATCAACATCTTGGTGGAGTAGATCCCATGCGGCAAAAGGCAATCTATCAAGACCTCTTGGTCGGTCACCGGCATAAAGGAAACGGGTCCGACCACCAATCTTGCCCAAACACTCATGGAGATGAGACATACCTCGCCGTTGGTGTCGCTTCGCCTCGAGGACGTCTTTGGCTAAGATCGGTAAGATATCATCGCCTTCAGAGTGGGCAACGCAATCAAGCTCGGGCAACCACTCGAACAGTCCGCCCTTGATCTCGGTGGCAAGGCCCCCACCAGAGATGATAAAAGCGTCCGGCACCAATTGGCGACAAATGGCAGTCGCCCATTCTTGCCAACGGAGTGTGGTAATCATTCCCGACAGGGCGATGATGTCTGGCTCGCCATGCCGGTGGAAGTGACGAGTCAAGAGACCCTCGGCTTCTTTGGGTGTAAGGTGACGGCCGTGTGCTTTGCCAGCTAAGTGGGCGGTCTCGTCTTTGATTCGGTAAGCGTTCAGGTCAACAATGCTCACTTCGGCGCCAAATTGGCGCAGACGAGCGGCCAACAGCCCTGGCCCTTGCGGTGGTGTGTTAGGGGTCGCCGATTCGCGTAGTGGCATATTGATAAAGACAACCGTCAATCCCTCCAAATCGCGATATGTCATTTCTTGGACGAGTTCTGCCGGATGGAGAACCCTTGTTCGTGTGGGGATTTGTACAGGGGCCTCTGTCATAAGAGCTCCTCCTTTTCTTTTCTGTATCAGATTTAGTATGGATTCTCAAAGAACCACTCTTGAGGTAGTATGCATTATCTTTTAATTTTAGCAAGAGGCACTCTCTGAACTTATTGACCAGAAAGATGAAGAGTGCTATTGTTCTTTTGTGAATACTATCAGTATTATTCAGGGGCGACTCTCCCCATCCTTAGAGGGCCGTTTCCAATTCTTCCCCTCCACTTGGATGGATGAATTTCCTCTCGCTAAAGAAATGGGCTTTAATGCCATTGATTGGTTTTTAGATCGTGGTATTGCAAAATTTGATCCCATACATGATGTATGGGCTAAGCAAGAGGTGCTCAAAGATATTGATCAGGCACGAACTATCCTCCCTATCAGCTCAATTGATTGCGGACCGTATTCTTTGTTTGGAGAAGCTGGTAAAACTTCTCTCGCTGACTTCCTCACACTCTTACCTGCGCTCATTCCACGGCTAGAAAGTAAAATTATCACGATTCCCCTCGTAGAGGAGTGTGCGCCAAAAACAGAGGAGCAAAAACGAGAGGCTCATGAGACACTCCGTCAGATCACCGAGCTTGCACACTCACTTGGCGCTCGTATTGCTCTTGAAACGGAGTTACCAGCAGAAGAGCTCGCTTCCTTCATTGATTCATTTAATAGTCCCGCTATTGGTGTGTGCTACGATACGGGTAATACGACTACCTTTGGTTTTGATTGTCCAAATGAAATCCGTACCCTCAATGAAAAAATCTTCTCTGTGCACCTTAAAGATCGCAAGGTGGGGAGCACCCAATCGCTCCTTCTCGGTACAGGGGACGTTGCTTTTGATGAGTGTTTCCGCGCGCTTAAAGAGATTCATTTTACTGGTCCCTACACGCTCCAAGCGTGGCGCGGGGAAGACTATTTACAAGATGCAAAAGATCAGCTCGCTTTTGTAAAAACAAAACTTACTTAACACTATGCCTCATAACCCACTCAAACTTTTTTCTCTCAAAGGTAAGGTCATCATCATTACCGGTGGTGCAGGATTTTTAGGGACGCAGTATGCGCGCGCGCTCACAGGAGCTGGAGCAAAAGTAATGCTTTGGGATATGAAAAAAGCTCCCGGAGTAGAACTGGTAGATATTACTGATGAGCCTACCGTTCAGGCGGCGGTAAAGAAAATTATCAAAAAGTATGGACGTATAGATGCACTGGTTAACAATGCCGCAATGAATCCCGCTGTTGGTAGCCCTGAATCACAAACGCAGTTTGTCCCGTATGAAAAATATCCGATAGACCTCTGGAAGCAAGAGCTCATGGTGAATCTTACTGGTATGATGATCTGCACCAAGGCGGTTGCGCCAATCATGATGAAGCAGAAGTCTGGTTCAATTGTAAACATAGCTTCAGAACTTTCTGTTACAGCCCATGATTATCGATTTTACGATGATCCCAAGAATAAAAAGTATAAATCTGTTGGATATACAACAACTAAATCAGGCGTGCTTGGTTTAACGCGGCAGTGGGCTGTGCGCCTCGGTCAATATAATGTTCGGATCAACGCCTTCTCACCCGTTGGAATGCAGACAGATAAGACTCCGAAAGATTTTATCAAACGCTATGCTCATTCAATAATGTTTGGACGAATGGCCAGACCGGGGGAATATACTGGCGCTATAATTTTCCTTTGCAGTGATGCTTCAGCGTTTATGACAGGGCATAACTTAGTTATAGATGGGGGTAAGACTGCGTGGTAATAGATGTACATAATAGACGTATTAAGTTCAATACCTTGGAACCAGTGAGAGAGGTGTCTGATAATTGATTCCCATGTGGGAACGCTCTGTATTGTACCAAAACAAATACTCACGCAGTGCATGTTTAAACCCAACAACCGTGTGCACAGTCTGATCCACACACTCCTCTTGCAGTGTCCGATTAAACCGTTCAATGTGCGCATTGTCGTTTGATTGTCGTACCCGTGAGTGTCGGAGTGCAATACCCTGTGTCACAAGTGCATGCGTGAACCACGTGGAGAACTCACTGCCGTGGTCTGTCTGCACCATCACAAAAAGGAAGGATGCAGACTTCTGTGCTTGCTCAATGAAGCGCGCACTCCTTTGTGCACTAATTCGTTCCACCACCTCTGCGTATGCCCACCTACTAAAGAGGTCAATGAGAGTGTACACATACAACCGTGAACCATCAGGCAACACGAAGTGCACTGTATCAGCTTGCAACAGAGCCCCGCACGCTGTTACCACTGGTCTCTCGGTATAGTCATGGGGTCGCTTCCAAGGAGATCGTTTCTTAATGAGGTGACAGCGATTCAACACCCGCTTCACTGAGGAGAGCGAGACTAACACACCCTTGTTCTTGAGCGTATGGTGCACATGTTCAGCACAACGACTCCTTCCCATCCTTTCACTAATAATTGCTTCCACGAGCTCACGCGACAGAGAGAGTGGATGGTGTTTTGGCTTTGAGCTCTGTGTGGGTATCGATCCATACCCCCAGACTTCTGCCTTTTTCTTCCACTTCACCACTGCAGAGTGACTAAATCCACAGTGACGAGCCACCTTCCTTGTGCTCCAACCCTTCCTCACGAGCTCCACCGCCTGTCCCCGTACCTTAGGAAGATTGGGATTTTGTGTGTATGCCATATATGGCTTAGTTTAGCCCTCAGAGTGGTTCCAAGCTATTGAACCATTACGAGACATTGACAGAAGATTTGGGGTATGCTACAATAGAACACAGATAGAAACCCGAGGTAGTGCCTCGTAAAAAAGAACCTTGAAGTAGAAAGGAGTAAAGAGTAATGACCGATGTTCATGAAGAGGTGCAGTTGCTAGCTCAAAAAATCAAGGCAGTCATCTTTGATGTTGATGGAGTCGTATTCCCCGCGGAGGTAACCGAAGGGTGGTACGACGCGGAGGGTAAACCTATTCGCGTAAAAACGCGGAGTTACACGGATGGTCAAGGCGTCTCCTTGCTCCGTGCAATCCATTTGCCCGTTGCCTTCATTACAAACGAGCATGGTGACCATGCGCGTGCAATCTCTGGAGTCGTTGAGAAGTGGAACACCCTCCCCTCCTCTACAAAAGCTCCTGGGGATGGAGGGTGGCCGTCTGTCCACCTTTACACTGGTATGGGTGGGGAGAAAAAGGTGGTCGCCGCCAAACAATTTCTGCAAAAGGTTGGTCTTAGATCGCTCCAAGATTGTGCAATGATGGGAGATGATCTCGTTGATGTACCTCTACTACGTCTCGTCTCCCTTCGTGCAGCACCAGCTCAGGCAGAAGACGTGGTAAAAAACTTGTGCCATTTTGTTGCTAAGCGAGATGGTGGTAAGGGAGCAATTCGTGACCTAGCTAACTTTATTCTTGATGCACGGGGTATAGACCCAACAACATTGCCCCCAAACTAAGCAGTACCCACCCCCTCCTCGCCATAGCGATGAGGGGGTTTTCTAATACCCCAAGAGGCATTTAACTTTGTCGTACTGTGGGGGTTTATTAGGTATGACATATCCCTGATCTTAACCCCTCAAGTGTTGTGAAGCCCATGAGACATTACGTACGGTTGACGGCGGAAAAACCGTATGGTAGATTAACGGTTGCTGTTTGAAAAACAAGACTCTAAAGGAGGAAAAGAAAAGTGGACCGATTACTCGTTGATCTTGCTAAAGATGTTAAGGCTATTGCGTTTGACTTTGATGGTGTGTTCACAGACAACAGGGAACTGCTCGGATTCCCTGAGGGGGTGGTTGTTAAAGAGAGGAGCCATTATGATGGCCAAGGAGTTTCTTTACTCCGAGACATTGGCATCTATATTGCTCTGGTCACTAATCAAAAAGAAAAGAGCGCTGAACCTGCTCACTTTCTTGTGAAGAAATGGAATGCGTTGCCCTCGGCCCAGCCCTTCGTAATAAATCCTTGGCATCCCGTTACTTTGTTTACCGGGGTAGGTCATGTTAAGAAGGCAGAAGCTGTGGGTGCATGGTTGGAGGAACTTCACTTGTGTCCAGGGGACTGCGCTGCGATGGGGGATGATATTGTTGATGTACCCCTCTTGCAGTTTGTTAGCCTTCGAGCTGCTCCCTGTACGGCCGAAAAAGTTGTGCGAGATATGGTGCACTATCTGAGCGAGCGTCCTGCTGGGTATGGTGCTGTGCGTGATTTTGCTAATCTCATTCTTGAGTCTCGTGGTAT
Organism: Candidatus Vogelbacteria bacterium RIFOXYD1_FULL_51_18; assembly: GCA_001823095.1. Classification (GTDB taxonomy): domain Bacteria; phylum Patescibacteriota; class Minisyncoccia; order Phycocordibacterales; family UBA9988; genus UBA9988. Next base: position 35,495 of record MHTL01000011.1, read on the forward strand.
TGATCCACGCACCCTTCGCCCATTCTAGTGTACGCCCTTATTCCTCAGTATTTTGGAATAAGGGTTTTGTTTTTTTAGATTATAGGACCAGTTTTGTCAGATCAAATCCTTGAGCAATCAACAAAGCTTCAATAATCTCTCGTATGGCACCCCTTCCTCCATGCTTCGTGGTAACATGGTGGGCAGCTTGTATAACAAGAGGATGTCCATCAGGTACGGTGACTGCAAGTCCCACCGCATGTAAGATTGCTAAATCATTAATATCATCACCCATGTAGGCAACTTCTAGTACAGTAATTCCTAACTCCTGACAATGAGTAGTGAGTATATCTAATTTACCGTTCCCTTTTTCTACCGACTGCCAGTAGTGTAGCTGGAGCTTTTTTGCTCGTGCGGCGACAACAGGATTTGGTTCTCGGGAGATAATGCAGGCAGGGATCTGTGCGTGGCGCAACATCTCAAACCCGAGGCCATCTCGTCGATCACAGCGAACAGTCTCCTTTTCATTTTCGTCCACGTACACTGACCCATCAGTAAAAATACCGTCAAAATCTAGAGCAAGTAATTTAATTTTTGCTAAGCGTTCCTGTATGTCCTGTGTGGAGAGTTGAGCGTTCATAAGATGCCCTTAGCATACCCCATTTGAGACTTAAAATAAAGGTATTGCAAAGTCAAGAAATATATGCTATAAACTCTTTAGCGAGATCTTTTCCAAAAAACTGAAAGGAGCAATGTATGAACATTACCGATATCTCTGTAGAAAGATGGCTACAGATCAGGCTTTTTGTCCTTGATTTTGATGGCATCCTCAATGACGGATATGTCTATATCTGCGAGACAGGGTTAGAGACTAACCGTTTTAGCCACTTGGACGGTAAGGGTGTTGATCATCTCTTAGCGGCCGGCATCATTGTTCACGTTCTCTCGGGTCAGGTAAACAAGATTGTGGAGACACGATGCACCAAGCTTAAAATCAGCTGGGATTCTGGCCGAACGCTCAAGAGCGCTGAAGGCAAGCTGGCGGGGTTTGAACAAATCCTCCTTCGCCACGGCCTACAGTCCGACGAGAGCCTGTACATGGGTGATGACGTGAATGACCTCCTAGTACTTCAGCGTGCGGGTATTGGCATCACCGTGCCCAATGGGCATCCTCTGGTGCTACAGAAATGTCCGTTGGTTACCGTGGCTCGTGGCGGACACGGGGCGGTCCGTGAAGTGGTGGACTATCTCTTGCATCTGCAAGACATTAATCGAAGAAAGGAGGAGGAATGATGGACAGGATTGTTGTTGTCGCTTCTGGTTTGCCCTACAGCGGTAAATCGTGGCAGATACAGAGAATGCTTGGACTACCCGGGTTCCAGAAAGCAGTGGTGGTCCGTATGGATGATGTGCGAGTCCAACTCTATGGCGATCGATCAGATACCCACGTTACTAAAAGTGAACATCTCTTCAAGAATGAGAAGACTCGCAATCTCATTCTGGAGCAGCTCGTCCTTGGTGCTGAACTCGTGTTGACAGAAGCTATCTTGCTCACTGAGGAAGGTCATCAAAAACCGTTTCTCGAGATGCTCGAAAGAGCCGATAACTATGTCCAGGTAATTGAACAGGAGTATGCCAAGCGTGATAATGCTCGAACCCCAGATTCTCCGAGTATGGTCTTTGGACGGGTGATCCTCTTCCATGCAAGTCTTGCGGCGACTGAACGTCGTATTGAGCGGAGTAGCGCGGATCGACGTGAGAGCAATGCCGCAGTGTTTGATCTTCAAGGATTATACGGCGCTGTTTCCGGGCTGGAGTACCCTAAGCTCTATCAGCCTCTCGTTGTGGATACTTCTGATGAATCTGGACCTGTTCACGCTCGTCAAGTAGAGGAGATACAAGATTTTGTATTTCGTGGGCTCTTACCCAGTGATCAGAAGCAACGTTGGAATCAGATGCTCCAGCATCATGAACAGCTACGGAAAGCATTGAAAATCTCCTAAGTAGTAACCCTCACATGTTTGTTATACAAATGTGTGAGGGTTTTTTATACGTGCTTCTTTTTACCAATAAAGAGAATATTAGAGGTGATGTGGTGATCAGCAAGGAGTTTTTTGTATTCGGCATCTGCTGTGGTGATAAAGTGGGAGAGGGCACGCTGTGTTTTTGTAGGTGCTCCCTGTTTAAAAGGGAATACGGGAGCAGAGAGGCCAGGTACTCCTGTTGACTGTGGCTCATCACGGAGCACCCAGTGAATGTGGTTCATCACATTGTAGTCTTGGATGTGGTGAGTTTTCCCCCGCACGCCACATTTTTTCATGAGTGACTCAAGACTCTTTTGTGTGAAGTACCAGAGGTGAGCGCGGTGGTAAAAAAACTTCCAATGATGAGGGAGATCGTACACATGCGCGAGAACATCGTAGAGGTTGGGGACTTCAATGGCAATAACACCGCCGGGAGCAAGGTACTCTGTGAGCTCGGTAATAAACGCCTCTGGATCGCGCACATGCTCTAATGTTTGGAAGGCAACGATACTATCAAATGAGTGTTTTGTGAGCGGAGTTTTACTAATCTCTGTGGTGTATACCGTACAGCCGCACTTTTTTGCCGCGTAGTGAGCCGATGACTCATCGTAGTCTATACCCACAACTTCCTTTACATGTTTTTTCGCATGGAAGAGGAACATTCCCGCAGAACACCCCACTTCAAGGAGACGTTTTTTTTTACTAAAGTAGGGTTTGAGGAGACGGAGTCTATCGCTTTGGAACTTTGAGTAGATGTTAAAAAGCCGCTCTGGCTCTGCGTAGCTGGTGAGGGTGCGCTTTTTCCTATACTCCTGTGCATAGAATTTTTTTAATTCTTGTTCTGTATCCTTACCATTGAGTATCCCGAGTTCACACACTGGACAAAAGTGAACATCTCCCTTACTCCCATCACGCAAAACGCGGGTGAGTATGTGGGTACGAGATTTTTTACAGAGTGGACAGACCATAGCTTATGAAAGTTTTGGCCAGTGGGCGGGGTCTATTTGTGCGATGTCGGTAACAGCACACGCTTCTAGTTTTGCGATAACCTCTCCCGAAAGAGGACCCGCTCCCAGCGCAGTAAGAGCCTTTTGTACATTTTCTATCTTATTTGTCCCAACGAGCGAACATGCAATGAGGGGGTTACTAATAGCAAAACGGATGGCAAGTGTGGGGAGGTCCATCCCGAGCGACACGGCAAGTTCCTCTACAGTGTCGGCAGCAGCGCGCAGTGGTTCAAGGCCTACCGGTAGTTTGGCACGAAGGGGAGTGAGAGACCCCTTTAAGAGAACTGAGCGGTTTACGATACCAACCCCTCTCTTTTGAGCCAGCGGGAGCACCTCTTTAGCCATACGCTGATCCAGTATACTGTAGGCCACCTGTACCACATCAACCCCATTTACACTGACTGCTGCCAGTGCTGGTTCCTCACCACGAACAGAAATACCAATGAACTTGATAAGACCCTCCTGTTTTAATTTTTGAAGAATTTGTAATAGCACTCCCCCCTCAATTTGTTCTCGACTTGGTCCATGGAGCATAAGTATGGAGAGTGTGGGTACTCGCATCTTCTCCAAACTATCGTTTACTTGAGCTCGGATTTTTTCTTCAAGCTCTACTGGAGAGAAGTACTCTCCCTTCTCTAAAAATTGAGCGCACTTTGTTTCTACAACAACATTAGGATTATTGAGGACACCCGACTTTCCGAGGCGTACTTCTGATTCTCCATAGTAGTTTGCTGTATCAAAAAAAGTGATACCAAGCTCCGTAACTTTTTGCAGAAAAGAGATGGCCTCTGCTTCTGTGGGGAGTGGGCGGTCTCCAATACCATAACTAAAACCAATCTCTGCTGTCCCGAGCCCGAGTCGTGAGACAGAGAGACCTGTTTTACCTAAAGGATTAGTAGTCATGGAAGTACTATAGCGTTTGCTTATAAAAAAACAACTATTGCGTCACCTCAGAAGTAAAGATATGATAGCAGTTATTATGTTAACTCTGGTCAAGAAAGCTTTCTCCTGGGTTGATAATTATCTGTGCCGCAGCCGTTTTATTCAACGAGTGGTCTTATATCAATACAGGAGGGCGCCGCTTCCACTTGCGGTGTTTGATTATCTTTTTCGTTCGGCATTACGGCGCAGGCTCTTTAATTTCTACGCTTTCCACATTTTCCATGATTCGTATACAAAAAGAGATGGAGACCAATTAGGATATTGGTTAAGTAAAGAGTCATTATACTGGCATTTTTGGCGTCAGACAGATATTGATCAGACAGCGCTCGATGAGGTGGTTTCTCTAGCGCCAGTCCATCAGAGTTTGCATAACAAGGAGTTGATCGCAGTAGAAATCGGATTTGGCATAGGAAAGGGCTATGCCTCTCGATTAAAAGATAATACACTGAAAAAATATATTGCAGTTGAACCAAATGCATATCTCTGTACCCATATGCAAAAAAAGTTTAAGTCAGAACAAAATTTTGAGGTCGTCTGTGCTACCGCAGATGAGTTTATAGCTCAAGATCGGGGGGGGGTTGATATTCTTTTGTGCGCCAATGGTGTTTTTATGTACATGGATCCTGATTCTGTAGATGCTTTTTTTCAGTCTCTATGTGCCAAAGGTGTCCAGTTTATACTTATTTTAAATGAGGGCACACCTTCTGCCGATATCCATCGCGAGGATGGGACTGTTATGTACAATTTTAAAGAGCGGCTCCTTGCCTCTGGGTATGCAGATAAGCACTTTATTGAGAAACGGCGCCCCGATGGCCTCTACCGTTACTTTTTAATGTACTGATACAAAATATAGTGGAGGTAAAATCAACATTCATAAAAACAACCCCCGCAAACTCTTTTTAACAAACTCTAAGGTTCTTTGATCCCAGAAGGTAAAGGCAATGCAATAGAGCACAATGCCGGTGATTTTGTATACGTCAATACTTTCACTAAACAGAAGCGCTCCCGCAATCATCACGGTTGAGAGGTGGATACCGTTCATAACGAGTTTTTTTAGTGCGATCGTCGCACCGCTCCGATAGCTCATCACGTTAAATATCCACAAACCAACATTGATAACCCCAATGAGGAGAGAGAAGCCGATAAAATATGTGGTGAGACTCTCTGTTTTTAAAAGAGTGGGATTGATGAGATACAGAAGGGGGAGTGTTGCTATTCCAGCAATGAATTGCGTGCCTCCACCCCAAAAGTTCTTTACCATAGGGTCTATATCTTGGATGAACTGTGTTACACCCTGATTGATTGCAATGCCCAGCATCATTATAAATGAGAGCCATACCCATAGGGGGAAGTTCATGACCTCACTAATAGATGGCGCTCCAAGCACCGCATATCCAGCAAGGACGGCGATTGCTACCGCAATCCATTGACGACTCTTCAAGTGATGGTGAAAGAATATGCTGTCAATGATACCGCCAGGGATGATCGCAAGAGTGGTAATGAGAGTATTCACCCCCACATCCCCGCCATATGTAAATGTCAGGAAGCCAAGCACGATGACGCAGTATCCGACTAGCCCGAACGCACAAGCTCCGATAATTTCCCTTCGTGATACGAGCAGGGACTTGCCACACTGTATAGTAACAGCCAATCCGAGTACTGCCTGAACTACTCCCACAATCATAGACGCAAGCACTGCATCAACAAACTTAACGCTCACGATGCCCGTGAGCTTGAGTAGAACTTTCGTTACTGTCCTCGTGAGAGCCTCAGCGATGGTCCATCCTATCCATAACTTCATTTCGGTTTCTCCTTAGTCATTATAATGTTCCATCTACATAAAACATAACATAAGAAGTAAAGAACACAAGGATTGTTCCAATTGGTATTTTTTGATGTATTAGTGCTATAGTAGAGTCCTATGGCAATAAAAACTAAACACAGGGAGATTAAAGATGGTTTTTCCATAGACAGTACATTATTTGATGCATTGGCAAAAATGGAGCCGAAGGCAACACATCAATTTATTCCTCTGACATGGAAGAAGGCGGTAGACTTTTCTGTATGGGATGAACATGGTAATAAGTGGATAGATCTTACCTCTGCGATTTTTGTTGCTAATGCTGGTCATGCAAATTCAAAAATAAAACAGGCAATTAAAGATCAGGTAGATGCCGATTTACTTTTTGCGTACAACTATCCAACAGAGATTAAGTATAAATTTATTTCTAAACTCCTTGAGATTTCCCCAAAACATTTTAACCGTGTTACTCTCCTCAATTCCGGATCGGAAGCGATGGATATTACTTATCGCCTCGTGAAGCAGTATGGGAAGGCCCGCAATAAAAAATATATAGTCACGTTTACTGGCGCATACCATGGACGAGGATTGAGCAATGAGCTCATTTCAGGCAATAAAGAGAAGGCAAGCTCCTGGTCTGGTATTAGTGACTCTGATATCGTATTTTTAAATTTTCCCTATGACGAGAAAAGCGCTTTTGATGTCTCCCAATTACCACCAGCTGACCAGATTGCGGGATTTATCTTAGAGACCTTTCAGGGCTGGGGTGCGTGGTTCTATCCTAAAGGTTTTGTCAACGAGATCTACGCTCTCGCTCAAAAACACGGAGCACTTCTGTGTTTTGATGAAATGCAGGCAGGATTCTATCGTCTTGGTCCTCTCTACGGTTACATGACTTACGGAGAAGAAATTAAGCCAGATATTATTGCTCTCGGTAAGGGGATCTCCTCTTCACTTCCACTCTCTGCGGTTCTCTCTCGAGAGGATCTAGTTGATTTAGATCCAAAAGCTGATCTCCACGGGACTCACTCGGGGAACGCTGTGTGTTGTGCCGCTTCGCTCGCTAATATAGAATTTTTGAGCAGTGCAGAAGAGGTGCAAAAACGCACAAAAACAAACGCTGTTTTTACTTCTGAACTCCAAAATCTTGCATCTTCTCCACTCATTAAACAGGTCAACGTGCGAGGAATGATTGCGGCGCTCATCTTTCATAAAACGGAGGAGGCTTCGCGTGTGGTGCGTGGGTGTATAGAGAGTGGTGTGCTCCCTGTGTGTACGAATCGTGAGTCAATCAAAATTGCCCCACCGCTTACCATTACCGAGGATGCTATCCGCGAGTGTATGGGAGTAATTAAAAGTTTTCTTTAAGGTACTTATAAATCTCCCACGGCTCTTTCTCTAGAGTGTACTCAATAAATTTGAAGTCTTCTAGCCGGTCTACCTCGCCGGTGTCGGGGCTTGCGTAAGCGAGTATACGTGGGCCGTGTATGCTCTCATTATTTTTAATCCATTCCGTTACTATTACATCTACATAGCCATCGGGTTGGTACACGGGAGGGAAGGATTGGCGGGGGAGGTCATAGTATTCGGGACGTGGATCGCTAGGGAAGAGCCCGACAAAGAATCCGTCTTTCATACCAAAGAGCTTGTAAGGAGACTCACGTATCTCATGCCCGGAGCGCATTGACGTTGCTTCCTTATTATTTTTAATGAGCTCCACTGCTTCATCAATATGTTTTGGGTCACGTAGGGGAGTGGTGGGGCGGAGATTGACGAAGTGGCTCGGGTACCCACCCTCATTCTTTTCAAACCACTCAAGCGCGTGGAGGAGATAGTGAGCATCAGGAGACTTATCGCTTGCAAATTCAGAGGGTCGGAGGAAGGGGACCTCTGCTCCAAATTTTTTTGCTACTTCAGCAATCTCTTCACTATCGGTACTTACAATCACGCGCTCAACACTTTTGGCAAGCTGTGCCGCCACAATGGAGTAGGCAACGAGTGGGAAGCCACCGAGGAGGTGGATATTCTTTTTTGGTACTCCTTTTGACCCTCCGCGTGCGGGGATGATTGCCACTATGTTCTTATTTGAATTCATGTAGCGCTTATTGTATCTCACAATGCCTACCCAACTCAAGCAATTGACAAACCTTTGTTTATATAGTAGTGTTGGAAACGGAAAAATCATTGAAAAAATAAAGAAAGGAGAACCCATGAACTCAACAGCGTTGATGTTGGTACTGGGTTTTTGCGTAACTGAAGCTCTCTACAATGTCTGTATTACTCAGGTGACGAAACAAAAACCCCAGTTAAAAAAGAGGATCATGACGCTTGCTGGCTTGGTTGGCCTCGTCGCGACAGTATTACTGTTTCTTGTTGCTTTTATAACTGGTGGCATGGAAGTGACCGAAGGTTGGTGGAAGCCGGTACTTATCACTGGGGTTCTGGCTGGAGGAGTACTATTCGCCGAGTTTAAAGCGTTTTCTCTTGAAGATGCTTCACTTGTAGCGCCAATCTCCTCGACTACGCCAGCGCTTGTTATTGTGACAAGCTTCATTATCCTTGGTGAATATCCCAGTTCAGCTGGATGGGTTGGTATTCAGTTTATTGTTCTGGGTACCTATCTTCTCAACATACAAACCCACCTTAGACGATGCCGGGAAGCCGGCACGCGGATAACTTGGAAAGATTGGTTAGCTCCATTCATTATGTTGGCCAAAAGCAAGGGAGTTCGTTACGCCTACCTTTGTGTCCTGTTTGCGATCTTCAGTCTCAACTATGAGGCATTAGCGGTACGCAAAGCAAATGTCGCCTTTGCTTCGGCTTGCATCTTCGGCATTGCATCTCTTCTTAATCTTGCTGTTGCTTCGTATGTGGAAGGGAAAATTACTACTCGCGAGGTGATATTTCTAAGACAGCCTCTCGTGTTAGTAATCGCAACCTGTCTTTTTCTTGGGATCTTTCTGTCTAATTCAGCGTTTCGTTATGACATTGTTCCTTATGTGGGCACACTTAAAAGACTACAAATCCCACTGACTATCCTTTTCGCGTGGTATTTCCTCGGAGAGCGAGAGAATTTTAAAGGACGATTGTTTGGAGGATCTCTCATGGCGGTAGGCGCGATTTTCATTGCTCTTGGTGGATGATAATTTACTTATTCCCATCTGAGTATGGTAAAAGCGACAACTCTACAGTTGTCGCTTTTTTTGTATAAAAAACCGGTGGATCCACTGGATCCACCGGCAAATATCACACGACAGAAAGAGTGCGACGCACACGCCGTAATTTTTCAATTATAGCTTGCTCGTCCGGATAAATACTGATCTCACCATTTCCCTGTGCTATATAGAGTTCTCTAACTGCCCGACACAAGCGTATCAGGTCTCCTGGCTCGGAAGAGAGCGCTTGATCAGATCCAAACATGCCCCGCTCTTGCGTGATATGTTTCTCAATCATACATGCTCCCATGGCAGCTGCGGCGAAGGTGGGCATAATTCCCGTATCATGGCTGGAGAAGCCGATGGGCACCCCAAACTCATTACGGAGACGGGCCATACCTTTTAGATTGACACAGCGGAGCACCTCTTCCGGCGTCCCGGTGCCTGTTGGGTAGATACTGGTGCAATGGAGAATAACGAGATTCTCTGTTCCGAGTACCTCCACAACAGCGCGGACCCCGTCCATGTCGGTCATGCCGGTAGAGAGGATGAGCGGTTTGCCGGTTGCCCGTAGGCGGAGCATCAGTTCGTCATCCTCGTTGCAGGGTGACGCGATTTTGTGGGCGGGCGGATTGAATTGTTCAATAAAATCCACCGACTCGCAGTCCCAACATGAGGCAAACCATGCAATCCGCTTCTCTTTGCAATACGCATCAATCTCGGCATACTCGTCTTCAGTGAACTCAAGTGCGTACTTGAGATCACCGTTGCGGGTATCGGTAAAATCCGATTGCATCAGCCGTTGCACAGATTCTGGAGGGAGTACGCCTCGCTTTATCGCGTTCTCCAAAACATGTTTTCCTTTTCGCATCTCTCGCGGGCGACCCAGCTCTTGTTGGTTGTATACCACAGAGATGGTGCGTTTTTGGAATTTAACCGCATCGCATCCAGCAAAGGCCGCTACATCAATGAGCCTCTTTGCCATGGCCAGATCCCCATTATGGTTGATGCCGATTTCCGCGACGATGTACGCGTCTTCTCCCGGGCCGACGAGGCGATTGCCAATGGCGACCGCGCCTTGTATAGACATGGAGAGACTCCTTTCTGAAGGTTTTTACTTGGCAAGGAACATGCTTTTGCCTTCCGCGATAGTACTACTAGGAAAAATAAATGCAAGTGTGTTATGCTGTGCGTCATATGGGTGCGGTTCGGAAGATATTCTTCCCATATCTTATTGATTTTAAGGTCTCTCTGCCTGTCCACGAGCGGATGGTTGTTTTTTTCGGCACCAATTTTCTTGGTCCAGCACTGCCTATTGGATGGAACGATGCACTCTTTATTGAACGGACAAATGCGATGCTCTCATACATACGGGAACACTTTTGTGGGTATCGCCTTATCTACCAACCGCATCCCAACGAGACAAACGAGACGGACTACTTTGATATGATTGGCTTCACAGTGGGAGAGACGACTGTTGCGGAGCTTTTCCTCTATACGAACGCTCCTTCCATTGAGTATGTATTCTCTGCGTGCTCAAATGCCTCCGCGTCGGCCTACGCAATGGGCCTCAATGCGGGTGTTTTTCTGGATACTCTCGGAGGCGTTATTCCTGATGAGTCTATGCGTGTATATCATGGCTACTTTGCGGGTTTGCCAGAGAATTTTTTCATCCGTTCATTTACTGATACTCCTCGTTGGCGCGCTCCCTACTCATTGGAAGGGGAGCATGAGGGGCTCGCACGACTTCGTGAGGCGCTTGATAAAAAGAAACGCCTCTGGTTTTTGTGTGCTGACCCAGCGCTCGCTCTGCGTGCAGCGATTATTATTCGCGCACTAAAGAAAAACTCTCCTCATATTGAAGCAGGTCTCATCCAGATACACCACCGTCGATGGGATCTTCTCTCGTCATTCGGGTCCTTTTTACAAGAATTTTCTACAGTGATAGAACTTCCTCTACCGAGAGCTTGGTATTCGGTGCGTTTCTCTAAAATACTCCACGCATTTCGCGTTGCCCGTTCACTCCGTCACCTAGATATTCGTCCTGATGATGTACTCGTGAGCTTTTCCAACCTGCTCTTTGAAGAGAATTGTCTCTTATCTTTTTACCCGCGCACAGAAAAAATCCTCATTATTGAGAATCGATGGTTTGATTTTGTATATGAAAAAGGGTATGAATTGCTCCCTGCTTCGTCTTTTTATATCCCATGGGGGGTATACTTTTTTAATTACCTAGTAGAACTTCCGCTGAAACTCCATCGAACAATTTTTAATGAATTTACCGATAAAACAGTTAATATTTTTCGTTATGAGGCGCCTCTCGATCAAATCTACAATGCTGTCTTTGTTCTTATGCCGGCGCCTTCCCCATCGGCCCCCCCTATTGTTGATAGAAAGACCCCTCATCTCTTTGAGCGCCTCATTGTGTCGGGATTCGGGTGGAAAAAATTAAAGCGCCTTACCCTTGGGCGCGTCCATCGCTCTCGGCTTATTTCTCAACTACAGAGCGGTGAGGTGTTGAATACACGTCGCTCACTCCAGCTACTTCTCGATGCGCCCGCACTCATTAATGACTCTGAAGTGCTTGTCCTTCAGCGTTACGGTCGCACTGCGCCACAGACGATTGTTGAAATCGGTGCTGCCTACGGTGGTTCCTCCCTCCTTTTTCTCTATATCATACAGCCTCACGCACACCTTTTTTCTATAGACCCATTCGTTGTTGATTCTATGGGAGATTTTCAAGCTACTCAAAAGTTGTGCACACAGCGGGTAACCCGTGCGCTCACTGATCTGGGGGTGGGGGAGCGTCTTGCCCAATGGACACTTATTCCAAAGTATAGTTACGACGTTGTTTCTTCTTGGAAGCAGCCAATCGATCTTCTCTTTATTGATGGGGACCACCGTTACGAAGCGGTACGAAAGGATTTTGAGGATTGGTTCTCTTTTGTTACTACCGGTGGTTTCATCATGTTCCATGACTCATGTAAGTCAGAGGGAGCGGATCCTAATATCTATGATCACGGCTGGGATGGTCCGAGCGATCTCGTTCGTGAACTGGTAAATGATACTCGACTCTCTTTGGTTGAGCAGACGTTCTCTCTCAGTGTCTTTAAAAAAAGTTTATGACTAAACCGACGATACACTTTGCTTTTACTGTTCCGCGGAGTGCATACCTTCCACGTCGCGTGTTTGATCGCGCGCTCAATCTTTTTCAAGTTACCCCACTCTATCGTTTTGGGTATGATGCTTTTATCCCATGGCAGTGGCCCTTGCGCTCAACGCACGCGATTGCATACCATTTACTTCATACTTTCCGAATGCGCGGGTACCCAGTTCGCTTTTATACGACATATGAACATACCGTGTGTCCGCTCAAGCCCAACGATATTTTTATTGGTATGCCGCTACCGGCGAATGGATTTGATGAACCTCGGTCTGGCTCTGACGATATCACTTCAGTTACCTCGCGTACTATTAGGGAGTATCCACAGAATAAAAATTTTATTATCATGCCTTACGCGCACGACGCAACCTATGTGAACTGGTCTAAAGATATCATACGTCAAAACGCGCTACAGGGAGGAGGGGCTATTTTTATTGGGGGAGATATCTGGCAACGGAATTGGGAACGTTCCCCGCTTGCCGATATTCTATTTCCTAAAAAAATACATGTGATTATGGGTATAGACCCTCTACATCATCCGCGAGTCAAAAAGCATTTTAATGCTAAAGGAAAGAGAAAATATCTTTATATGGGTCATACTGCGTGGTATAAAAATACCAGAGAGCTTGAGCGAATTGCGAGTGAGCTCCCTCAGTTTGAGTGGGCACACATTGGAGGAGGAACTATCCCCGGGTGGAAAAAATTAGCAGAGTTTATCGCTCTTACGCCATCCGCAATGACAGAGCTTGCCCGGGACTACGATTTTTTTGTTAGTACGAGTAGTGCTGATCCTCAGGCGACAACCATCCTTGAGCAAATGTGCGCAGGACTTGTGGTTGCGTGTACCCCGGAGACTGGGTATGAGTATCCCTCACTGGTGCGCTTATCTGTTAGTGAGACTGAATCTAACGTGAATACACTTCTTGGATTGCAATATGTTACGGAATCTGATTTATTAGCATTAGCAGAGTGTAATCGAGAGATTGCTTCTCATAGGCACAGCTGGCAGCAATTTTGTGACTCGGTCGCCTCTTTTATGGAACTATAGATGACATTTACTTTTAGAACCCTCTCTCTTTCCGGGCTTACTCGTATAGAGCCACACGTGTATCCTGATGTGCGTGGAGTATTTATAGAGTTATATAAACATTCTGATTTTACACGTGCAGGAATCAACGAACATTTTGTGCAAGAAAACTATTCATTTTCTAAAAAAGGAGTTCTTCGAGGTCTCCATTATCAATCGGGTCCTCTGGCACAAGGAAAGTTGGTGCGTTGTCTCCATGGAGAGATATTTGATATTGCGGCTGATGTTACGCAAGACTCTCCCACCTATGGAAAGTGGGAAGGAGTCACTCTTTCTTCAGACAATCGCTACCAACTCTATATTCCTGCTGGTTACGCACACGGTTTTTGTGTTTTGAGCGATAGCGCCGAAGTTGTTTATCTATGCACAGAAGAGTACAATCCTTCAATTGAACGAGGGGTCCGTTGGGACGACCCTCTGCTTGATATCACCTGGCCTATTAGTAATCCTATTCTTTCTGATCGCGATCAGCGCCATCCCTTACTCAATGCCCGATTCTAATATTCTCTCTGTGTATAGTAATAAACGCGTCCTGATTACTGGGGGGCTTGGTTTTTTGGGTAGTTCGCTCGCACACGCATTAGTGGCGCGTGGAGCTGACGTAGCTCTTTTAGATAATTTGGCACCACTCTATGGCGGTAATGAGTTTAATATTGATACTATTAAAGATCAGGTTACTGTGACCATTGGCGATATTCGAGATTCGGGACTGCTACATAAAGTAATCTTAGACTGCGACTTTATTTTTAATTTTGCCGCTCAAGTGAGCCATAGCGACAGTGCCACAATGCCCTTTGAGGACTTGGACATCAACGCACGTGGGCAACTTATGATCCTTGAAGCGTGTCGTCTCTATAATCCACACGCCAAGATTATCTTTCCTAGCTCCCGCTTAGTTTTTGGGAGAATACAACACACTCCTGTCACTGAAGAACATCCTACACACCCACTGGGTCTCTATGGTGTGCATAAATTGACTGCTGAAAAGTACTATCAACTCTACCACCACTTGTATGGTATGCGTACCGTGGTGCTCAGACTGACCAATCCCTATGGTCCTCGACAACAAATTAAGCATAGTAAGTACTCTATCCCAGGCTGGTTTATGAGATTAGCAATGGAAGGCAAGGAAATCTCTATCTTTGGAGAAGGAGAACAAAAGCGAGATTACATTTATGTAGATGATGTAGTGCAATCCTTTCTTCTCGTTGGTGCCCTAGATATAACAGATGGTAAAGTCTATAACTGTGGGTATGGTAGCTCTGTTGCATTTAAAGACATGGTAACTGCACTTATCACTATAGTTGGAAGCGGAAATGTCCGCTTTGTCCCGTGGCCTTCACACTATGAAAAAGAAGAGACCGGCAGTTTTGAGGTTGATACGTCTCTCTTACGACGGGATACACAATGGGTTCCAGCAGTTTCTCTCAAAGAAGGTTTACAACGTATGTGCCAATATTATATAGAGTATAAAAACCACTATCTCTTTCCAAATCTATGATGAAATCATTTTTTATTCGCTGGTATGAGTATGGGCGCAGTCTCCTGCGCCGCTTGTATCGATTTTTTATTAAACCATCCCTTCCTCATACAGAGGGCAACCACATGTGTGTAAATCTTGGATGTGGGGAACAGTCTGGACCAGAGTACATTAATGTTGATATTGTTCCTTCTCCCCACATTCACTATGTACACGATATTAAAGTTTTAGATATGTTTGATTCAGAGAGCGTGGATCTTTTGTACGCGAGTCATGTGATGGAACATATCCCTCGACACGAACTTGATGCGGTCATTGCTGAATGGAGACGCGTCTTGAAGCCGGGAGGGGTTTTACGCATTTCGGTACCTGATTTTGATAACCTCTTAAAAATTTACTCTGCTTCAGGTAACGATATCAACTCTATTGTGGCACAACTCTTGGGACAAGAGCCACCCTACAATAACCACTACAGCGTGTGGAATTGGGAGTTCATCAAAAAATTTTTTATGGAGAGGGGCTTTAGTGATGTCCGCCGTTGGGATCCTAAGACAGCACAGCACTATTCAATGCACGATAGGGCAGAGAGAACACTCTCTGCTGGCGGAGTTTTAATTCCCTTGAGCCTCAACGTAGAGGCAATTAAGTGACTCTCTATGAAAGTTTCTTTTATCTGTCCCTTTAGTCTTGATCGTCCCACGGGCACCCCGAGTCGTGCTCGTACCACGATTCGTTCCGCCTCTGGTTTTACTGAAACGAGTGTGGTAACACTCCTCATGTCCTCTGTACCGGAGGGAATTACTGTTAAAAGTGTTGGTATATGCGGTCTCATCCCTTTTACTCGTCGTGCGCTACGGGAATTACAAGTAATCCACCCAGATATACTCCATGGCATAACGACGGCATCGATACCCACTCTTTTTCTCTATAAGTGGCTGGTGCATCCACGAGCAAAAATTATATTTGAGATGCACGGGTGGGCGTGGTTCGAGATGCGAGGGACAGGGCGTTTTTTCTTGAGAATGACCTTTCTCCTCTTAGATCTCCTTGGGTTACAGGTAGCGGATGTGATTATTGTCATGAGTCACACCCAGAAAGCCTTTGTCTCACGGTGGACATTTAACTCGGGACGAATTCTGGTTCTCTGGGGTCCCGTCGATTCTCTCCCATCCTTCATCCCCGCTTCACCAGAAGGCCCTCTCGTGGTTGGGTACCTCGGAAATAGCTCCTGGTGGCAAGGGCTACACTACTTATTAAACGCGACAATCCTCCTGAAAGACGATCCCTCGTTTGAGTTCTGGTTCGCTGGTTTTGAGGCATCGGATTTAGAAAGTATTCCACGTATCCCTTCAATCCACTATAAAGGGATTCTCAAAGACAGCGAGGTACTCCCTTTTTTGCGTGGATGTCATGTGCTGGTCTCTCCTCGTGTGCTGGAGCCAGTGAGTAATCTCCAATTTCCCCATAAACTCTCGGGATATTTAAGTGCTGGCAGACCAGTCGTTGTCTCTGCTACGAATGATCAACCTCGTATTATAGCTGAAGCACGGTGTGGTTTTGTCATTGATCCACTTAACGCAGAATCGCTTGTCCATGCGCTCAAAAAATTTTCTCAACTGCCACGGGAAGAGCAACAAAAGATGGGGGAGCGATCCTCCCTTTTTGCACGTGAACATTTCTCTCCGGAGATTCTCACCACTGCCTTAAAAGAACTCTATGTGATAGAGTAAATTATATGTCAAATAGTATGTTACAGAAGCAAATTATTTTTTGGGGACTCTCATTACTCCTTGTAACACCGCTCCTCGTAGCAAATTTCTTGTTCTTCCCTTTTATTACAGGAAAAAATTTCTTTTTTCGAATCATTGTAGAAATCCTAACCGCCCTGTGGTTGAGTAAATGTTTCATCGATACCTCATGGCGCCCACGGAAGGGTCTTCTCCTCACGGTTCTCTCAGGGCTTCTGCTCGCAGTTTTTGTCTCGACTATCTTCAGTGTTGATCCCTCCCGTAGTTTTTGGTCTAATTTTGAGCGCATGGAAGGGGCAATTACGTACATTCACGCTTTCTTACTCTTTCTCATTGCTACAAGCACACTCTCTTCTGTAAAAGATTGGAAAAGATTCTGGTTTATCAATACCTACATGAGTCTCATTATCGCTGGGATTGCTGGCATGCAAATCCTCGGTTACTATGCGGTGCATCAAGGGTCAACTCGTCTTGACGCAACACTAGGGAATGCATCGTACCTCGCGGTGTATATGCTCATCAGCATTTTTATTGCTGGCCTCCTCTGGATCCAGAGTACGAATCAGAATGCCCGTAGATACTTTTACCCTCTCTGTATTCTCATTCAAATATTTGTTCTCTATAAAACAGGGACGCGCGGTGCAATCCTCGGACTCATTTTTGGTCTTGGTATTGCAAGTTTGTTTTTCTTGATTCGTGGCAAAGATCATCTTCGTGCTCGATGGTATGCGGCGGGTTTTTTAGTAGGAATGATCGTATTTGGCAGTATTTTTGTCGCGCTCAAAGATGTACCATTTGTGCAATCAAGTCCAATACTCTCACGTTTCGCAAGTATTTCATCAACCGAAAGAACGGTAGCCTCACGTCTGACGATATGGAAAATGAGCTGGGAGGGATTCACCGAGCGTCCTGTGTTTGGATGGGGTTTGGAAAACTTCGGAGCTGTCTTTAATAAGCACTATGAACCAGAACTGTGGCGCCAGGAGGCGTGGTTCGATCGCTCCCACAATGTCTTTCTTGATTGGCTAACGCTCACTGGTGTTGTGGGGTTTGTCTTTTATGTGGGGCTCTACTGTTCCGCATTTTACCTTTTCTGGCGTCGTAGTTCGGCTTTTGATGTAAAAGAGCGCGTTCTCTTAACCGCACTCATTGCCGCATACCTCTTCCAAAATCTCTTTATATTTGACAATATCGTAAGCCTCATTCTCTTTATCTCACTGCTCGCGTACATTCATGTGCGATCATCTGAAAAAAATGAGCGCCTTTTTACTTCAGTACAATGGAAGAAGCTCCCCGTATGGGGGATTACTCCTATCATTATCGTCTTAGGCGCATCACTCTACTTCGTCAACCTGCAACCACTCATTGCTGGCGCTGAGATGATACGAGGTTTACAGCCACAAGAAAAAGGACTTACGGAAAATTTAAAAGCATTCAAATCAGTTTTTTCCCGTAACACTTTTGCCTCGGGCGAAGCCTCGGAGCAATTGATCCCTCTTACTCAACAAATTATTTCTAACGCAGACATTTCTAATGAGATAAAGCAAGAAGCGGTGACTTTTGCCTCACAGACACTGGAAGATCAGATGGATAAAACTCCCTACGATGCGCGACTCCGCTTCTTTTATGGGTATTTCCTTGAGAATATCAATCAAAAAGAGCGTGCTGAAAAGTATTTGAGAGAAGCACTCGCGCTCTCACCGCGGAAACAGCTGATACTCTTTCAGCTCGGCTCTCTCTATTTGGGAGATGGGCGGAGTGAGGAAGCTCTCGCAACCCAAAAACAGGCATTTGAATTAGATCAAGACTTTCCTGAAGCACGAAAAATTTATGCATTAACAGCACTACTCACTAACCATACAGATATTGCGCAATCACTCTTGGTTCCTGCTTACGGTAGTATGGCGGTCCCTGATGCTCGATTTGCAATATTTTATACTCGTGAAAATGATTTTCCTCTCGCCATACAGTCGCTAGAAGCGATAGAAAAAGATCCTGAACTAAATTTAGACAGCAGAGATCGCCTCCTCCTCTCAAGTCTCTATGTCCGAGTGGGGAGACGTAATGATGCTATTGCCCACATAGAGTTGGTAAGGAAGCAAAGTCCCGAGAGTATTCCTAATGCGGACGTGCTTATTTCAGAAATACGAGCGGGGAGAGATCCTTACCGTGTTCAAATATCACAATGATCTACCCAGTAGGTTCAATGAGTAAGTGCAACACTTTGAGATAATCAGAGTGTATGCAATACAAACACTTTTCGGTTGAGGAGCGTGAGAAGATACAGGAAATGCTCTGGCACGCCGCCCGCATCCTTCTCGCGTCACTCGGAATCCTTTTGGCTTTTTTGAAAAAGACAAGTATTATGAGCGTACGCGCGCGGAAAACATGAAAATTAACACACTAGTGCGCTTTGGGATATATGGAGGATTATTCCTCGTGCCTTTTATTCCGCTTGTAGTGAGCTCGTCGCTCTTCTTCCCCTATATTACGGCAAAGAACGTTATATTCCGGGTTCTGGTGGAGCTCATTACTCTCTTGTGGGTGATAGTGGCCCTGCGCGAGCCGAAGTATCGCCCCAGACGCTCCTGGGTGCTTTACGCAGTGCTCGCAGTGAGTACGGCTCTTACCATTGCAACAGTGACAGGAATTAATCCATACCGCAGTTTCTGGTCCAACTATGAGCGGATGGACGGACTGGTTACCAATCTGCATCTTCTTCTCTATTTTTTGGTGATAGGAAGCGTCCTGCTTACCGAGCATCTCTGGACATGGCTCCTGCGCACCTATGTTGGCGCAAGCGTCATCATGAGCTTCATCGCGCTCGCGCAGTATGCAGAGGGACTCTCTAAAGGAATTTCGGTGCGCTTGGATGCGCAACTGGGCAACGCGACGTACCTCGCGTTTTACATGTACTTTCACATCTTCTTGGCATCGCTTCTTTTAGTGCGGCAATGGAAGTCGCTTGGCTTCCGCATTCTCTACATCTCACTCATCGCCATTGAACTCGCGGTTCTGTATCTCACGGCGACCCGTGGCGCTCTCCTGGGACTCCTTGTGGCGATAGCAACTATTGCGGCGCTCACTTCGTATGTGTACTGGGAAGAGCTCCGAATACGGAACTATGCGCTTACCGCGCTTGGGGTGGTGTGCGCGTTTGTTATTATCTTCTATGGGTTGAAAGATTCCAACTTCATCCAGGGAAGCCCGGTGCTCTCTCGATTTGCGAACATTTCTCCGACTGAAACGACGACTGAATCGCGCTTCATTATTTGGGGGATGGCGCTTAAGGGATTTACGGAGCATCCGCTCTTCGGCTGGGGGCCGGAGAATTTCAATATCCTCTTCAACAAATACTATGAGCCGCACCTCTGGCGGCAGGAACCGTGGTTTGACCGCTCGCACAACGTCTTTCTTGATTGGCTCGTCTCCGCGGGGCTCGTGGGTCTCGCGAGCTACCTTGCGCTCTATGTCGCTTCACTCTTTTATCTCTGGAAAAAATCTTCCCGCGAACGGATATTCCCTGCCCATGAGGCAATCCTTTTCTCCGGCCTCTTGGCTGGATACCTATTTCAGAACATCTTCGTATTTGATAACATCGTGAGCTACATGCTCTTCTTCACCATTCTCGCGTATGTGCATGTGCGAGTTACTGCGGATGAGCATCCAATAGGAAGTAGCATCCGCCCCCATCAGGGGCTTGTGGCGGCTGGAGCAATCCTTGCGACGCTCGCGTTTGGAGCGTCGCTGTATGTGGCGAACATTAAACCAGTACTCGCAAATCGCACTCTCATCCGAGGCATTATACCGCCGGTACAGGGCGAGAAAGCAGAAGACTTCCTCAAGTCTCGCAATGATGAATTTCTCCGCGCTATCAGCTACAACACCTTCGGCACTACTGAAGCAAGAGAACAGTACTTGCAGTTTGCCGGAAGGGTCATTGGCACACAAACAATCCCAGAAGCTACCCGCATAGCAATTGGTTCAAGCGCAGTATCAGAGATGAAGAAGCAAATTACTGAATATCCAGATGATGCGCGCTACCGAATGTTCCTCGGGTCCTTTTTAAGTGCGGTAGGCGATGCGCCGGGGGCAATCGCAGAGTTTCAAAAAGCGCTTGAGCTCTCTCCGGGAAAACAGCAAATCCTGCTGGAGCTCGCGGCGGCCTATGAGCGCGCTGGCAAAAAAGTCGAGAGCAGAGAGACAATCCGCACAGCGTTTGAGCTTGACCCGACAAATCCGGAAATTGCCAAAACCCACGCCTACCTCCTCCTGTTGGAGGGAAAGCGGGCGGAAGCGGAACAGGTTCTCACGCCTCTCTATGGCAGTATTGCCGCGCCGGATCCGCGCTTTGTTAATTACTTCCTTGAGCGGAAAGAGTACCAGAATCTGCTTATCTCCATGGAGGGCGTCGCAGAGGCAAATCCCTCTGACATACAACTTCAGTATTCGCTCGCGGCGGCGTACCTGCAGGTAGGCGAGCGCGCGCAGTCTGTCACCCAACTTAAAAAAATCGGTGAACAATTTCCTCAGCAAGCAACGCAAACGCGTGCGCTTATCGGAGAAATTGAAGCGGGACGCAATCCGATACAAGAGTAGCTTGATTTTTTTCCGTACCCGTGTATACTAGAGGATGTGAGTGCTTCTGTCCGCCTCGGCGGAGCGGATGCGCAACGAATATCTGCGAAAGGTCCGTTCGCTTCGGCGAGACGGGTTTTTCGTTTTTCTGCTATACTGGGCGTATCCGCGCGCTCGCGGCTGGTGACAGCACTCACATAAGATATTTGTTGGAGTTCGCATTCACCAGCCACGAGCGCGCAGAAAATTTTTTTCAAAAAATATTTTTTAGTTATCCACACATATCGCAAAAAAATTCTGTTTTGTAACTTTTTTGCACTATAATAGTGTAAGCACTCGCGGGAATGGTCGAACCGCAAATTCTTACTAACGAGTTTCAAACAAAATTATGGCAAAGAAGAGAAAGACAGCCAAGAAGACGACAAAGAAGGCTGCCAAGAAAAAGAGCACAAAGCGCTCAAAGAAGAGGTAGTATCTTTCTACCACTAAAATAAAATCTCCGTTCACCTCCGCCAGCCGGTGGAGCGGACGGAGATTTTATTTTCTGCCGACAAGTGCTAGAATGTGCACCCAATGGCCTTGCTTGAACAGATATTCGGGAGCAAATCAACGCGTGCGGTGAAATCACTTGCGCCGATTGTGGCTGAAATAAACAGAGTGGAAGCGGAACTTGCGTCTTTGTCTCCGGGCGAACTCTTGGAACGGATGGCGCTCCTCAAGCAGAAACTGTCCGAGGGCTCCTCGCTGGATGAGCTTGTGGTGCCCGCCTTTGCGCTCGTGCGCGAGGCAAGCAAGCGCACGCTTGGACAGCGGCATTTTGACGTCCAACTTATGGGTGGCATCGTTATGCATCAGGGCGGCATTGCCGAGATGAAGACGGGTGAGGGCAAGACGCTTGTGGCAACGCTCCCCGCGTGCTTAAACGCTCTCACCGGGAAAGGCGCGCACATCGTAACGGTGAATGACTACCTTGCCCGCCGCGATGCGGTGTGGATGGGGCAGATATATCATGCGCTCGGCTTGAGCGTCGGTGTGGTCACGCAAGCGGGCTCCTACCGCTACACAGCGCCTCCCAGCGCCGATGACGCCGAGAGGGATACAAGCGGCGCTTACCATATTGAACACGAGTTCCTCGTTGCCTGCACTAAGCGCGAAGCGTACGCCTGCGACGTCACCTACGGCACTAACAACGAGTACGGCTTTGACTACCTGCGCGATAATATCGCCTTCAGGCCCGAGGATCTGGCCCAGCGCGAATACGCATACGCAATCGTGGACGAGATTGACTCCATCCTCATTGACGAAGCGCGAACGCCCCTAATCATCTCGGCGCCCTCGCAGGAATCGGAGGCGCTCTACCATACCTTTGCGCGCATCGCGACTACGCTTACTCTCGGTGAGGATTACACGGTTGATGAGAAGGCAAAGGCCATCCTCGTGACCGACCAAGGCATCTCTCGTGCGGAAAAACTTCTCGGTGTGGGGAATATTTACACCGAACACGGCGTGAAGTACGTCCACCATCTGGAGACTGCCATCCGCGCCAAGGCGCTCTACGAGCGGGATAGGGAGTATGTGGTCGGAAACGACGGCGTGGTAATCGTTGATGAGTTTACCGGGCGTCTCCAGCCCGGCCGGCGCTGGTCGGAGGGACTCCACCAGGCGATTGAAGCGAAGGAGGGAGTCGCGGTCCAGCGCGAGAGTCGCACCGTGGCCTCCATTACCTTCCAGAATTACTTCAGAATGTATACAAAGCTCTCCGGCATGACCGGCACGGCTGCAACAAGCGCGGAAGAGTTCCGAAAGGTCTACGGCTTGGAGGTGCTCTCCATTCCATCAAATGCGAAGATCGCTCGCGTTGACCTCCCTGACCAGATTTTTAAAAACGAGCGCGGCAAGGTGACCGCGGTGGTGCGCCGCGTACGCGAACTGCATGAGAAGGGTCAGCCCGTGCTCGTTGGCTCAATTTCTATAGAGAAAAATGAAATCTTTTCCAGCTACCTCAATAAAGAAGGAATCCCGCACCAGGTCCTCAATGCCAAGAACCACGAACGAGAGGGTGAGATTATCGCAGACGCGGGACGCAAGGGGAGTGTGGTGATTGCAACCAATATGGCCGGGCGCGGCGTTGATATTAAGCTTGGCGGCGCGCAGGCAACTAAAGAAGAGTATGAAGAGGTGAAAGCGCTCGGGGGGCTCTTTGTGCTCGGCACCGAGCGTCATGAAGCGCGGCGTATAGACAACCAGCTGCGCGGCCGCGCAGGGCGCCAAGGAGACCCCGGCGCAACGCAGTTCTTTATTTCCATGGAGGACGAGCTCGCGCGCGTCTTCGGTCCCGGGCGCGAGCGCATCAAGGCAATCTATGACCGCTTTGGCGTTGCGGAAGATGAGCCGATGGAAGCAAGGATGATTACGCGGATTATAGAAAACGCGCAGAACAAAATTGAGGGACTCAACTTTGACGCCCGCAAGCACGTGCTGGAGTACGACGACGTGATGAACCACCAGCGCGGCATCATGTACGTGAGGCGACGTAAGCTCCTCATTGGTAATCAAGAGTACATGGCTGAATTTGCGGACCGTCTCAAGGACCATGCGTCTACGACGGGGGAAGCAAGCGAGATAGCTTCGGTTGTAGAGACTAAAGAGCAGGAGCTGGGAAGGGAGATGTTTTTGCAGGCAGTGCGCCAGTTGGCGCTCCAGACGCTGGATACCTTGTGGATGGAGCATCTGGAGGCGATGGATTACCTGCGCGGCTCGGTGAACCTGCGCGCCTATGGCCAGCGCGACCCCTTAGTAGAGTATAAAAAAGAGGGCCTGCGGCTCTATAAGGATTTGGAGTTCTCGCTTTTTGATACCATTTTCAAACACCTTGAACGTGTTGCTCCCGCCGCCGTGGCATTCACTCCCGTTATTGATCTCTCACAAATCAAGGAGGGCGGTCCCGAATCTGCACAGGTTTCTCCCAATGATCCTGCAAGTAGCGTGCCAAAAGTCGGTAGGAATGATCCCTGCCCGTGCGGAAGCGGGAAGAAGTACAAAAAGTGTCATGGGAAATAACATTAAAGAAGTGGTACTGCCCGTGGTGCGGGACAGAAAATACTTACAAGAAAAATTATGACAGATGAAAAACATACTTACAAACTGGAGTATATAGGGATGTTTTGAAACGATGTCGGGACGAACTTAAAAATGTTCTTGAGAGCTGGCTCTTGCTTACAATACAGAGTAGAGAAAAAGTTCCTGGGTTGCGTCTCTCTCCACATTTTGTATAATGACCCCATGAACGCTGAAAAACAGAATTTCCTCATCCCGGCGGCTATCATTATTGCGGGAGCGCTCATTGCGGCAGGTATCTACTTTGGCGGCGTAAACAGGGGGAGCACCGGTCCTACTACTGATGGGAGACCGGATCCACTCGAGCTCGCCAAGAATGTTGCGCCCGTATCAAATACCGACCACGTGCAGGGCTCCGCGCAGGCGCAAGTTACCATCATAGAGTTCTCCGACTTGGAATGCCCCTTCTGCAAGAGCTTCCACCAGACCATGCGGCAGGTGATGGATGAGTACGGCGCGGACGGGCGCGTGCGCTGGGTGTACCGCCACTTCCCGCTCGTTGGGCTCCATCAGAAAGCCTCCAAAGAAGCAGAAGCTGCCGAATGTGCGGGAGAGTTGGGAGGTAATGAGGTATTTTGGAAATACATCACTAAGATTTTTGAAGTTACGCCTTCAAATGACGGGCTTGACCCGGCAGAGCTCCCAAAGATCGCCGCAGGTTTAGGGCTGGATAAGCAGAAGTTTGAAGCCTGCCTTGCGAGCGGAAGGCACGCGGCGCTCGTTGAGGCGCAGGCGCAGGATGCGCAGAACGCGGGAGGGACGGGGACGCCCTTCAGTGTCATCATCACCGCAAAAGGAGAATACATCCCACTCAACGGAGCCTACGGACTCCCTGAAATGAAGGTGTATCTGGACAAGGCTTTGGAGTAGTAATGATGGAAGTCTCACTTCCATCAATGAGCCATTTTTTTGCTTGCAAAAAAATCGTATCACTTTTCCACGATCGTAGTTTTTTGGTATGATTTTGAAACACATCTGCACCTATCGCGCCTTCCACCGCGACGACATCCAGAACGAATTTATGGGGGGTAGAATTATTTGCAAGACATTCCCCACGAGACGTAGTTTAGATATGGATTAGCATCTAAAACATTCGGTGTCCACAGACACGGGGCGTTTTTTATTTTAATAAACGCTATAATAGAGACATGGATGAAAACCGGCACACCGGGAGTTTGTCGTACGCCAACTCTGTGCCCATTACGCCTATACCGGATTCTACCGTTCTGCAAGCGGGAAGCCATTTCCCTGTAGAACCCTACACACCGCGCCCGCTCCTGCGTTACGAAAAAAAACTTCCTCTTTACATTGCCACTGCGCTCGTATCCTACGTGCTTGTGGTGATGGGGATGAGTGGCGCATGGCGTTTTGGCGTACAGGGCATACGCGTGGCTCTTGAGCACACTTCGCAATCGGT